>CAIOMN010000024.1 GCA_903859415.1 uncultured Methylococcaceae bacterium | reverse complement strand
TAGTTTGATCATTGGTACGATTGTAAACTTTTACTAAGGCTTGTTCTTTGAAGCCTTCGGTGTATCTATTATATGTTTTCATTACTAATCTCAAATTCCTTTATTAAAAATTTGAGGCGACAACTATTCTGACGCAGGGGGTTAGTGCCGATTAAGCCGGATGAAGGAACGGGCAACGATCGGGAAAAGGAATTTTTACAGGCGATCATCCAGCGTATTAATGACCTTTTTGGTGATATTACCTCGATTGTTGATCAAAAACATTTTGTCGCACAGATTGCTCAAAAAACACGGGACAATGAGTTAGTCACGGAGCAAATTAATCAAAACACCAAAGATCAGGCACTGACCGGTGACTTGGCAAGTGTGGTAATACAATCGGTTATACAGGCAATGGCCTCTCATGACGTTATCGCCCGAACCTTGTTAAAAGATCAGCAAACCATGAAGAATTTTGTCGGCATAATCTATGATCTGGTTAAGTCGGGCAATGGTAATGATATGCTGGGGTTGTAGTGCCGCTGAAATATCATTTGTAAACTGGTAAAAATTTCACTTACGGAGGAAAATATCAGTTAGTTAACATTATTATCTCTACTTTCTTAACTACGAAATAAATGAAAACGCTACGCTTCAACGATCCTCTTTTAATGCCGGGAACAGGTGAAAGTCCAGAGCAGCTTTTTGCTCGGGCTATCCCTTTAACAGGCACGTCTGGACAGGAATATGTTGAGAGGCGAGGAATTCCGGTCACTATCGCTGATGCGGCTGGATTAAAGTTCGAAAAAGACTTCGGCGGTCGACCGGCTGTTGTTTTCGCAATGCGAGATCATGAGGGTAGGCTGGCTTCAGTTCACGGGCGTTACTTAAATACTGTTCGCGGGCAGAACAAGATGTTGACGATTGGATCAGGAGGCGGTGCAATTAATGTACTGGGCGGTTGGCAAGTTGAACCCTTAATTCTGGTAGAAGGTTTGTTTGATGCACTTTCATTAGCCACTTGCGGATGGGCTTCTGTAGCGACAGTCGGGCGCTGGGCACCGTGGTTACCGGAAGTGTCAGCAGACAGAGCCGTATGGCTCGCTTTTGATACCGGTCGACCCGGAGAATCTGAAGTGAGAGGTTATACCCAGCGTTTACATCAATCCAGCGTGCATCGGCTGTCTCCGCCTTTGAGATGTAAAGACTGGAACACCGCTTTGGTCAAGCGCGGTCCGGGTGCAGTAGCAAGTTGGATTCGCGATCATTGTTCCATGACACCATGAAGGAAATTTATGTGAGCACTGATATAGAGGTTGACGGTCCTATTCCGGGGCCGCACTCGATGCTGAGTTTTGGGTCTGCAGCCTACCGGGCCGACAAGACTCTGATTGCCACGTTTTCTGCAAATCTGGAAGTGCTTCCTAAAGCTACCGCTCATCCTGATACGTTGGCATGGTGGAAACAACATCCTGAAGCTTGGGAGGCTTGCCGCCGAGATCCTCGCCCACCGATAAAAGTGATGGAAGAATACGTAATTTGGCTCGATGCACTACCCGGAGTGCCTGTATTTGTAGGCTATCCGGCTAGTTTTGATTTTATGTTTGTTTACTGGTATTTGATTCGGTTCGTAGGTCGAAGTCCCTTCAGTTTTTCTGCTCTAGATATCAAGACGATGGCGATGGTGATGCTGGGTAAAGATTATCGCAGTAGTACCAAACGCAATATGCCCAAACGCTGGATGGACAACTTTCCTCATACCCATGTGGCACTGGATGATGCGATTGAACAGGGCGCGTTGTTTTGTAATATGCTGGCGGAGAGTCGACGTTGAACCAACAGAGGAAACTTTTAAAGAACTTAACACCGGATTATCTCCACGATACCAACAAGTCGTTTGATCTTCCTTCGAGCATTTGTTTTCGGGTTACTCGATATTGCAATGCGCATTGCAGTTTTTGTCTGGCTCCACCGGATGGTGCTCATCCAGATGTGGAAACACTCATTCGTCGCCTTGACTGGCTTCTGTTGCATGGCGTGGAGACAATCCATTTTTGTGGAGGTGAACCGACCATACATCCGGGACTTCCAGTACTTCTGGAACATGTGAATGCCAAAGGTGGCAAAATAAAACTCACAACTAATGGCATCACTCTGTCTGATGAATTACTGAAAATACTGCACGCAACAGGCAGTCAAGTTAAGGTTAGTCTTCACGGTAACCGCGAACATCACGATGCCATCGTTGGCCGGAAAGCCTTTGAACATACGACCTGCAATATCGGAAGATTAGTCAGAGCGGGTGTCCGAACCTCGGTACAAACAACAGTTGTAGCGGGTGCTCAGGAAGTCGTGGAATGGGTAGCTGGGTTTTGTCTGGAAACCAAGGTGCGTCGGCTCAGTATTATGCCTTTTATCCCTCGTGGAAATGGCCTGACCCGTCGAGAAGACTATGAACTATCATCTATCCAGCGCCGGTCACTCCGTGAGCTCGTGGCCAAAAAGCGCCGAGCGTTTACGGGGCGACTTGATCTGCGCTGGCTGGACTTTTCTGCAAGCCCCCTTCTTGTTGCTGAGGCTGATGGGCGTGTGATCCTCGAAAGTTCAACAGAAGCAAGGGACGTTTTAATCTATCAAATTCCTTGATAGGCCGCGATTTGTAGAATCACTATTTTATTTTCACCAGCCAACCACCACCGCCTTTGCAATTGCTTTGAGCATCGGCTTCAATCGCAATTCTGGCGTAAGTGTCTGTTAATGAAGCGGGTAAGGTTCCGCTGACTTCAAACTGACTGCCGCCATTTTTGGGTGAAACTTTGATGGTAGCTGGCAGATTCTTAACGGAAACTTTAATGCTCTCGGGGTGTGTGTTTGCAGATGCCGTAAATGAGAACTCTGCGCCTGCCGTAACTTCGGCATTTTCTGCAGGAACAAAATCACTAAAGGTGGGTTTGGCACACGCTTTTGAACTGCTACTGCCACCACCGTAAGCCCAGCTAGTGCTGGAAGCCAGCATTAAAGCAAAAATCCAGAAGTAATTATATCGTTTCATCATGAGTCCTCAGCGTGTTGTTATTGTAGTTATTGATGCTTTGATTAAATAAGGTATCTGATTTCGAGCGATTGTCAAACTGAATAGTGTGGGCAAAGCCGATGATAGGCTTGTGTTTATCCTTATGCGTATTTATCCGAGAAAGTACTCATAAAAAATGCCAGTTGATCTAAAGGTAAATGATTAATGCCAGCCGCACCTCTTCTTCCACCGCCAGTGTTAAACAACGAACATAATTCATCAGCACCTACGGATTTATTCAAAGGTGCTCTAACACTGACTTGATAGCCCCCTTGTGGGTTAAATCTCAAAACAGCATGGGCTTGATCAGGATAACGATTAGCTAAATGATTACCCAGTACGCCACTCACACGTCTTGCCCAGGCTTCGTCAGGCAGTATAGTGACACTCACTTTATCTGTTTGATATTCAGGGATGATAGCTTGGGCTTGGGTCATATCATCGTGGTAGCTGGATAATAGTTTTTCATAAACGACAGGGTTGTCGTTTATGAATTCAAAAGGTGATTCATAAACGGCTAACAATTGGTATAGTTTATCAGGTGCAAAATAGAGGTCAGCGACAGAATCTCCGTAACTATTATAATTAACGCACGTGCCTAATGATTTTAATTGCTCAAATTGTTTTGTAGTTAATGATAAGGTTTTAGCCAGTTGTTCGGCCTTAGCCAGTAAGTTATCACCAAAAGCCCCCGTTAATGCCCATGCTCGATACTTCCCGGATAAGTAATGATCAACCAGTAAACTGGTGCAGGTGATTTCTACCGTGTTGATAATGGTTTTAAGGTTGGGATGGTTCGGGATTTCTCCTGTTTCATGATGGTCAACATAAAACACGAAGGCACCTTGTTGCAAAATAGTATCAAGGGCAGGGCGATTCTTTTTTAAAGAAACATCAAGCACTGTGACAAAATCATTAGCTTGTACTGACACATTATTTAAAAGCGCTGTCTGTCTTTTTACACCAGAAATAAGCGTTGCGTTAACGATGGGCTCTGCTAAACGTAATTGTATCAGTGCACAAATTCCATCAGCATCTCCATTAAAGACATCAATATGCATTAGGTATTCTCGGTGTTAATTAGATTATTTTCTCAGTTGGCCTATTAGTTTTTCGAGTGTGTTCTCGGCTTCGGTATCAATCGCAATAACATAGGGGTGTTCTTCAGTAGATAAGGGTTCTGCTGATTGTAACTGATGATGCAAAACTTCAATAGTCGCTTCTGATGGGTCATGTTGGCGATTGACTATGCGACGACATAATTCTTCATTAGAGGCTTGAACATCAAGAATAATAAATGGCGCGTTACACGCAATAGCGAGTTGTTTAAACAGGTTTCGTTGTGCTCTTTTAAGAAAGCTCGCATCAATAATGACTGAAAATCCCGACTGGATTATTGTTTTTGCACACTGGGCAAGATAGAGATAAAGTGCCTGAGTTATTTCTGGTGCATAAAGTCCTGCGCTTAATTTACTAGGCTCGTTATTAACTGCTTGATGACAAAACAGTCGTTTACGTTCTATATCTGAACGTATCTGAAGGGCGCCGATGTTTTCTGCCAGTTTTTCTGAAAGGGTTGATTTACCGGAACCAGAAAAGCCATGCGTAATGATTAATTTAGGTGATGTAACTTCGGTGTAACGTTCAGCCAGATTAGCAAAACTGTTATAACGCAGTTGATTGGAGACGTCAGTATTGGGTAGTTGCGCATCCCGCAATAAAGCGATTTTAGCAAAGACCAGTGCACGGTAAACGAGATAGTATCGTAATAAAATAACGCTTTGATAATCTCCAGTCACTTGTAAATAATGATTAAGAAAACGGTGCGCATAAGTTTCATAGCCGTGGTGAAGTAGATCAATCATTAAAAAGGCAACTTCACTGATGACATCTATCCAACGAAACATGGGGTTAAATTCAATGCAATCAAACAATCTGACTTTGTTATCGATTAGGGTTATATTACTTAAATGCAAATCTCCGTGACAATCCCGGACATAACCTTGCTCTCTTCTCAGTTGCATCAGTTCCGATTTATTGCTCCACTCATGGTCATCCCAGCATTGGATTCTTTGCAGTTGCTCTTTGTGTTTTGCCTCGATCAATAATGGGTTGATCTGAGTAAAATTCTCATCAAACCAATGTTTAATATCTGCATTCTGTCCGTAAACAGATATTTCTGTGGTATTTCCTATAGCATGATGAAAGTCTGCAACACTTTTAGACAGTTGATCAATTTCATCAACAGTTAACTTTCCCTGTTCGGCGAGTTCACTGAGTGTCTGGTCGGCTGGAAACTGACGCATCTTAACCGCGTAATCAATAACGTCTCCGGTTCCACCCATTTGGGGTTTGTCTATCGTCCCTGTAATGGCGACGACTTCAAGATACAAGTCAGGTGAGAAGCGCTGATTAAGCCTTATTTCTTCATGACAAAAAAAGGCTCGTTTGTCTAAAGTGGAGAAGTCCAGAAATCCAAAGTTGACCGGCTTTTTAATTTTATAGGCGTAGTCTCCTGTCAGTAACACCCAGGAAATATGAGTCTCAACAAGGCGGATAGATTTTACTGGATGTTGATAGGCTTCGGCCCTGGTTAAGGCGGTAATCAGAGGGCAAGCACTTTTCAGGGGCATGTTGGGATAGTCATTAAGTGGTTGCTAAATGCATAGATTAATAATGTAAAGCGATAAACTATAACTGGATATAGGGTAACTGAATTAAGGGCTAAAGTCATACCTGTTTAAGCGGAACCCATTCTGTTGGTCTTGCCACTGCTTGTCATCAGTTAAGTTATTCTATGGGCAACAGTGCTAATAGAACTGCCATCTCTGGCGCTTTTAACGTCAATTCGTAACGCCATTTGTTCTTTTAGTTCGCCGACATGAGAAATAATGCCTATCATGCGACCGCTAGATTGTAAGTCAATCAAGGTTTTTATCGCTAAGTCTAAAGACTCTGTGTCCAGACTACCAAAGCCTTCATCTATAAATAGGGTATCCAGTTTGATGCCTCCAGCATAAGACTGTACAACATCGGATAAACCTAAAGCCAATGACAGTGCAGCCATAAAAGACTCTCCACCGGAAAGCGTAGCGACAGGTCGAGACTTATCCGTGTAACTGTCTTCAACTTCCAGATCCAGACCAGCGGCCGCATTACCGCCAATGGCATCTTCTCGACGAAGCAATCGATAGCGACCTTTACTCATTAAGTTAAGGCGTTGTGAAGCTTGAATCAGTACATCATCCAGTAGCACACTTAACACAAACCGTTGCAGGCTGATGCGTTTACCGGAGGTGCCATTGGCAACATCACTTAGGGTTCCGACTATTTGATACTGGGCATCCAGTTCGGCTGTTTTAGCTTTGATATCGCTTAATTGCTTTTTAATGTTGGTGAGCAGATTATTGCGTTCTTCCAGTTCGCGCCATACTTTATCTGACAGATTAAATTCAACGTTTCGGTCGATTAATGCTTGTTCTATCTTGATTAAATCAGGCAAAGTTTGCGTTGCTAGATCCGCTTTAAGCTGTGCAACAACACTTTGTAAGCCGGTTAATTCAGTAGTGAATGTCTCGATTATATTTTTAATGGTTTTTTGCTTAGTCTCTGGTAACAGCGCAGCTTGAAAAGCTTTTATATCAGCAAAACAACTATTGGCGATGGTAGTGTTCCAGCTGAGTGTGGTTTCTGTGTTTTCAAGAATTAGCGTTTTTTCTTGCGCCTGTAATTGGGCATGTCTGGCGGTTTTTGCTTCTAAACTTAGACTTTTGTTCTCAAATTGATCTTGGGCAGTAGTGAGTGCCTGATTCAATTGCTTAATACTGGCTTCAATAGCTGACAGCTCGGTGATTAATTGCTTGGCATCCCGATAAGCTTCAGGAATCTGATTTTCTAATTGTGTAACGACAGTCGTTGCTTGTATTAAAGCAGATTTATCGTCATTAGCCAGGGTCTGCAACGATGAAAGGTTAGTGGTGATAGTTGCCAGATTGTCTTTAATCTGGGTAATACTGAGTAAGAGGGTCTCTTGATCTTTTTGTATCTGGAGCAATCGATTGACCTCTGTTTCAGTGATCTTAACTGTTTGGGTCATTACTTCCAGACTTTGGTGAGCCAGTTCATTTAAAGACTCCTCAAGTTCGCTGAGGTGTCTTTGAATAGTGGTGATTTCAATGTTGGCTTTGTTCAAATCAGCTTCAGCTTTTTGCAGGGCAGTACGCGCTTTCTCTTCAGCGGCGCGTGCTGTGTCCAAATGTTCTTTGGTCACTAAAGAGCTCGTGTCTTTAATATGTGCGGGTTCAGGATGATCTTTACTGCCACAAACCAAGCAAGGCATTCCTGATTTAAGTTCAGCTGCTAACAAAGCGGCTTGTCCAGAATGCCAGGCAAACTCTGTTTGGCGGGTGTTTAATTGACTGGTTTCAAATTGAGATTGTTTGGTATTAAATAGTTTTGATACAGTAGTCGCAATCTTTTCTAGCGCTATTTTTTGAGTGCGAACTTGTTCTAATGCTGTTCGCTTTTCAAGTTTACCCCGTTGATCGGCTAAGGCTATCTGTTGGGGGGATAGGGCGGTTAACTCATGAATAAGAGCTGTGTTAAGAGTTTCTTTTTCTATTTGCTGTGTTGATAATTGAGTTTGCTTTTTTAGTTCAGCATCCAGTTTGGTCTGACTGGCTTTAGCCTTTGCTTGTTGGCTTGTTAACGTGGTGCGGGCGCTTTCAAGTTGAGTGACTTGAGTAGTAAACTGATTTAATTCAAATTGTTGCTTATTCAGTTCACTGATTTTTAATGCGGATTGTTTTGCAGTATTGAGCAGGTTTTCGGCGGTTGCCTTCTCTAGCGTCGCTGTTTCAATCGCCTTTGCAGAGTCCGCAATGTCTTGAGTCAGCTTGTTTAATGCGGTGGATTTATCTACATAGTTCTTATAAATCGGCTGTAGCTTGTCGGCATTAATCGCGTTATCCAGTACTTTTTGTTGGTTTAACATACCAGGTTGTAAAGCCTGTTTGTTTTCCAGTTCAAGTTCTTTTTTGGTTAACTCATCAAAGCGTTGCTTTAATGCTTCTGCTTGCTGTTTGGCTAATGTGGCTTGTGTTTGTGCTTGTTGAGCCTGTGCTTTTAGAGTGGTTGCATGAGTCAATTGTGGTGCTAGTTGTAACACTTCATCGTCAAGTTCAGTTTCAGAGCCAACACTTGCAGTTTGCAGTACACCTATAATTTGCTGATTATTATCCGCGACGGCTCTTCTAATCTCGGCAGATTGGGCTTTTAATAGGTCTTCAATGCGTTTATAAATATGTGTCTGGAAAAGCTGACTAAAGATAGTTTCACGATCTCTGGAATTAGCCATCAGTAATTCACGGAATTTACCTTGGGGTAAGACAATCACCTGTCTAAATTGCTCAACATTCAGCCCAAGTAATTCGGATATTTTAGTGGTCGCGTCATTTACTTTTTTGGCAACCAGCAGTTCACCTTCAGCAGAACCATCAAGTATCCAAAGTTGAGCTTCTGGCGTTTGTTGAGTCGTGCCTTCGCCTCTGGTTCTTGGTCGCTCTTGAGCAGGAATACGTCTAATGCGATAAGTCTTACCCCCTAAACTAAAGTCTAAAATAACTTCAGTCAGTAACTCTGCGGCGGCATTATCACAGCGCATTTGGACTCCGTCTCGTTCTGCTCCCGTCGTTTGGTTATATAAAGCAAAACAAATGGCATCTAATATAGAGCTTTTACCGGCACCTGTCGGTCCATTAATTAAGAATAAGGGGTTATTTCCCAAGACAGTGAAGTCGATATGTTCTGTTTTTGCGAAAGGACCAAAGGCTTGCAGTGTCAGTTTTAAAGGCTTCATGCCAGACCGCCTTCATGGCTACTGATAGTGGTGATAATATTCTTAATGGCGGTGTGTTGCTCAGTCGTTAAGTCATTTCCGGAAATCTGTTTAAAGAAGTCCTGAAACATCTCTAGTTCACCGCGTTTAAGTTTTTCACGGTTAACTTGAAGACTCCCAGAGTCTTGTAACCAGGTTTTTTCAATATGCAGAACATTTTCGTAGACTTGTCTTAACTTACTCATCGGGTCAAGAATGGCACTTTGGTCGGTTAAACGGATTAACAAATAATCCTGATTATTAGGATCAGTCGAACCTTGTTTGAGTAATGTCTCTAAGTCACCTTCCAGGATTCGCATGTCGCGTAGTGGTGTTAATGGTAAATGTGTGGTCGATTTAACACCGTCCTCATTCATCTCCACGAGTGTCACACCTTTTTGTTGTCGTTGTTCTGAGAAACTGTATTTTAAGATGGACCCTGAATAGCGAATATGCTCGGCACCTTTATGCTGTGGGTTATGTAAATGCCCCAAGGCGACATAATTGAAGGCTTTAAAAGACTCTACACTGACTCGATCAGCACCGCCAATTGATAAGGGTCTTTCTGATTCCGAAGCCTCGGCACCATCAATAAAACAATGACTGATTAACACATTGATAGCGGTATCTGTTTTAACGGCGTTGATTTGTTCGACTAAAAATTGGTGTGCTTCATCATGGCTAGACACATCGATAGAGAAATGATTACGCACGGATTCGGGGTCATTATAAGGGATGCCGTAAAATGAAACGTCAAAACCGTTTTTATTCAATACGACGGGTTGGGTGATTTGATTTAAGTCACCGATAATATGTAAACCGGCCTGGCTTAGCTGGTTTGAGCCAAAGCGTAAGCGTTCGGCACCATCATGATTCCCCGGAATTAATATCACGGGTATGCCTAGATCAGAGCAAATGGTATTTAGTACTTCATCCAATAGACTCACTGCAGCCGCAGGCGGTACAGAACGATCATAAATATCACCGGCAATAATCACCGCGTCAACGGATTCGTTTTTTATATGCTCAATAACTTGTTCAAGGACATGGCGTTGATCATCTAATAATGACACATTGTGAAACTGTCGACCGATATGCCAATCAGACGTGTGTATAAATTTCATAGCGATAGTAAGTTAAGGATTTTAATTCGAATGGAATTGTAATAGTGTACAAGAGAAAAGGGATGCTCACATCCAACACCGTGAAAATATCCAGTTTCAGAAGAGTTATAAATGCCTGTTTGGTTTTGCCATACCATAGGGTAACTCTATACAGAATATCATGGTCTTGTTGGATGTGATCGACTACCCAAATGAAGCCTTAATGCATTGCAGCAATTGCCAAATCTAAAGTGTCAATGATGGGGATTACCAGGTCTATACCCGCCATTAACAGAATTTTTTTAACTTGGCTATCAGGGTTGAGTATAGCTATTTTACCTCTGCGATTATGCGTTGCCTTGGCACTAAGAAGGAGGGTGCGTAAACCTATAGAAGCAATAAAATTCACCTCGGATAGATCTACGATAAAAAGTTTGCGTGGCGCGGCTGTCATTCCAGAGAATTTAAGATCTATATCTTCATTTCCTAGGATATCCATCCGTCCTTTTAAATTAATCTTGTAGATATTTCCATCTAATTGTTCGCAATTTATTTCCATGATACTCCTAAGTACAGCTAGTTAAAAAAGGTGAATTCTCACCTGGAATTGAGGCGGCAGATGCCTGGCATAAATAAAAACCCAGGCTAATATAGATCTAATCTCTATAAGGTTGTTAGGGATTTGTAGTTCAAAACAGTCGATAAGTTGCATTCTTCTTTACACTGTAAATATCAGAATGTCAAACGCCAAGATAATGCAGTGTCAACATGGTGATGTCATCCGACTGCTCACTACCTTCGGTAAATCGGTCTATTTCAGCATTTACGAGCTCAATGATTGTCTGGGCAGTCATTTCCCCTGAAGTGACCAAAAGCTTTAACAATCTTTCGTCGGAAAATAAATCCTGCTGTTGATTTTCGGCTTCCGTAACACCATCGGTATATAGAAAAACTGTATCGCCAGGGTTTAGTTGCACCATTAAGGATTTGTATTTCACGTCTTTCATATAGCCAAGGACGATAGATATAGGCACAGGCATAAATTCAAAGCAACCATTAATCGCATTGGTCAGTGGTGGATTATGTCCAGCATTGGAATAGATAAATTCACCTGTTTGGATATCAAGGATGCCGCAGCACAGTGTTATGAACAAACCAGAGCCATTATTCTCGCAAAGAAGGTTATTTAATTTGCGCAATATTTTATGCGGTCGTGATTCGTATAGCGAAAGCATACGCAAGTGTGCCATACATTGCGCCATGTGAAGTGCTGCTGAGATGCCCTTACCTGATACATCGCCGATAGCGACAAACAGTTTATTTTCATCCATAAGAAATATGTCATAAAAATCACCACCAATCTGTCTAGCGGGAACCATAGACGCAAAAACGTCAAATTCTTTATGTTTTGGATAAAGTGGGAAGTCCGAGGGTAGCATATTTTTCTGCACGCGGGTTGCCATTTCAAGTTCGTATTGCATGGTTTTTAACCTTTGCTGCTCAATCTGCCTGAGCTTTGTTATTTCAAGCTCTGCATGTTTATAGTCAGTCATATCCCTAATAATGCCAATAAACTCGGATCGTCCGTTGTTGATCATTTCGCTTACGACCAAATCCATCGGGAAAATATCACCATTAGCCCGCTTACCTAAAACTTCTCTCCGAGTCTTGCCAATAATTTTGGGAATTCTGGTCGTCAAAAATTGTTGAAGATAACCGTTGTGTTCGCTAGCAAAAGGTTCAGGCATTAACATTTTGATGTTACAACCAATAAGCTCCTTGTCCTTATAGCCAAACATCCTTTCAGTTGCTGGGTTAACGGTTTCGATAATACCGCGTTCATTTATCAAAATAACAGCATCAAATAGAGCATGGTTGATGCTTGCGATCTTTAAACGGGCTTGCTGTGAATCTTTTAGCAGTCCGTTAGCTAACCTAATAGTTAAGAATGCAGCTACTGTAGCAAATATGGCCGCTACGAAGACTGTCATTGTATGGGACTCCCATAAAGATAATTCACCTTTAAAATATAATTCTTTCAACAGCTCATAGATAGCCATGAGCAATACTGCACTAAAAAAAATACAGGCCAATTGAGCTTTTGGTGATAATCTGTATGAAGAGAATATTTTTTTCATGTGTACGACTAAGTTCCTTTAGCTACACCGAAACAGCATTGCTATTTTAAAATTACAATACACAATAGCACTTGCAAGATTTTAATCTAGTGCGGAATTGTCACAAAATGTCACAATTAGGTGGTCGGCTTTGTATTGGTAAGGCTGAGGATATAATTCCTTCTATAAATTAATTTAGATAGTTCGATAAATATTGGCTATGTTAGTGCCATAACTACTATGGAGTTATATCAAATGACGAACCTTACTAAGATTTTAGTTGTTGATGACGACCCTTGCTTTCAATTACTTTTGGAATCTTTTTTAATCGAGAAAGGTTTTAAAGTTGAATGTGTGAATGATGCAGAGCAGATGACTTACAAGTTAAAACGGTCATTTTATGATTTGATTTTGCTGGACTGGATGATGCCCGGTGAAGATGGTTTGTCAGCTTGCAGCCGTTTACATGTGGAGGGAAATAACCCACCCATTATCATGTTAACCGCTAACGGCAGTGATAATCATTTTATTGGTGGCTTGCTTTCTGGCGCTGACGATTATCTTGCCAAGCCTTTTAATCTTGATGTTTTGTTGGCGCGAATAAATGCTGTTTTACGTCGTCGGCCTCGTGTATTAACCCCTTTGCCTGTTAAAAATGTCTCATTATTTCATTTTGGCCCTTATGTATTAGATTTTTCTGGGCGATGTTTATACAAAAAAGTCATTAGGCTTGATTTAAGCTCTAATGAATTTGCCTTACTTCACATCTTGGCCTTGCACGTAGGCAAGCCATTGTCACGTGAACAGTTAAGTTATCGACTTAAAGGGGAGGATAGCAAGGTTGATGATCGTTCTGTCGATACGCAGGTTTATCGTTTACGCCAGATGCTGGAAGTTGACCCTGCCAACCCCGTTTATTTACTAACGGTAAGAGGAGTTGGTTATGTCCTGGTTCAGGGCGGTTCTATCGAGTTAAAAGATAATTAACGAATGTATTATGCTTTATTTTGACGGCTGATCCTGTTAGTTCTTTGCTATAGACTGGGTATCATCCTACTGGCAAGATTAAGGTTTTCATAGTAAATCAATCAGTTGGGTCTGACCGATTCTAGAAGTCGAAAAGCCGAATGGTGCTGCCTCAGAAGCCTGGAGTTGTGCAGGTTGCGGTCATAACGAGAATTTCTTGTTGATATGCGTTGACTAGGCAAGCAATGTTTTAGGGGTTATGATATAGAAGATAACATTATTTAACAGTTTAAGTTTCTGGTTATTTATATCGTCAATTTATAGTAGATGTTAAAAAGACTATTCGCTACACATTAACATAATAAAAATTTAATAATTTTCAGGAGGCAATTATGGCAATATCACTTAGCAAAGGCGCTAACGTTAATCTGAGCAAAGAATCCCCGGGATTGAATAAAATCGTGGTGGGTTTGGGTTGGGATTCACGCGCTACTGATGGTGCAGCATTTGATTTGGATGCGAGTGCATTTTTAGTTAAGGCAGATGGCAAAGTTAGAACAGACAATGATTTTTGTTTTTACAACAATAAGCTTGTCGGTGAGGGCGCCGTTCAACATATGGGCGACAATACCACCGGTGTGGGTGATGGTGATGATGAAACTGTTAAAGTCGAATTGTCTAAAGTATCTGCCGATTTGGACAAAGTTGTTTTTGCAGTCACTATTTATGAAGCCGATGTTCGTAAACAAAATTTTGGTCAGGTTAATCACGCCTATATTCGGGTTGTAAATGATGAAACCGGGCAGGAAATTGCCCGTTATGATTTGAGCGAAGATGCTTCAATTGAAACCGCGATGATCTTTGGTGAAATTTATCGGGTAGGATCAGACTGGAAGTTTAAAGCCGTTGGTCAAGGATTTGCGGGCGGTCTTGGCGCATTAGCGACTTCTTTTGGTGTCAATGTTTAATTGTTTTGCGTAAGAGTTTTGAGTGGTAAGAATGGGTTTGAGTTGTAACTAACTGTTCTTACCAGACTTTCCGGGTTGTGTGATGTGTAGTCAGTACTACAGAGTTTATATTTAGGAACATTATATTTATGGCTATTAATTTACAAAAAGGACAAAAAATCTCGTTATCTAAAGAATCAGGTAGTGAGTTAAGTAAAGTTGTCATGGGGTTGGGTTGGGACGCTAAAAAAAGCAGCGTAGGTTTATTGAAAGGGATGTTTGGCGGTGGAAGTAATAATAATGCTATCGATCTTGATGCCTCATGTGTGTTATTTGATGAAAAAAATACCCTGGTTGATACCGTTTATTTCGGTCAGTTGAAAAGCCGCGATGGCAGTATCTTGCATACCGGTGACAATCGTACCGGTGATGGTGACGGGGATGATGAGCAAATTGTCGTTGATTTGGATAAGGTGCCTGCAACCGTTAAATCACTCGTGTTTACGGTCAGTTCTTATACCGGTCAAACGTTTGACACGGTAGAAAACGCGTATTGCCGTATTGTTGATAACCGTAATAACAACGAAATTGCGCGTTATACCTTAAGTGCTCAAGGTTCTCATACCGCACAGATTATGGCTAAGCTCTATCGTCATAATGGTGAATGGAAAATGCATGCGATTGGTGAAAATGGTAGAGGTCGAACCATTGCCGACATATTGCCGCAGATTGTTGTTCATCTATAATGAGAATTTGGTTTAATAAGACATTTTCAACTATCAGTGCGGTACTTAATAATCTTCGCCAGTCGGATTCCGCTGGCGAATTAACACTGATTTGTACACATGACCATTCAACAGCCTCCGCATTTTTAGCAGCGGATGAATATTACCTTGAGCCTGCCGAATTAACGGGGGATGCTTATCTTGAATGGTGTGTGGATTTTTGCCGCCAGCACAATGTAACCTTGTTTTGGCCGGGCAAAGAAGCGGCTCTGATAAGCCGACACCATACTTATTTTCAAGCGATTGGTGTTCAGGTATTGTCAGTGGCTGATTACGATACTCTCATGTTATTACATGATAAAGCACTCTTTTATGCCGATTTAAATCCAGAGGTTGCAAAAGCCATGGATTTTATTGCCGTTAATAATAGCGATGAATTTGATGATGCGGTGAAGACGCTATCAGTAAAACATGAAACGCTTTGTGTTAAACCGGCGGTGTCAGTTTTTGGTTTGGGCTTTAGAGTATTAGATACCCGACGCGATAGCATTACCCAATTACTGAAAGGTGTTGAATATCAAATTCCTTTAGATGAGTTACGTCAGGGGATGAATAACACCCCAGAGTTTAAGACGCTGTTGGTTATGGAGCATTTGGGTGGTCATGAATGGAGTGTAGACTGTGCGGCAAGACATGGCGATTTGCTGTATGCCGTGCAACGAAAGAAATCAGAGCTACCCGGTCATGGGCAAGTAATTGATGATAATGCCGAATTACACGGTATGGTGACTCGATTAACGGCGCATTATCGACTCAATGGACTCTTTAATGTTCAGTTTAAAGAAGGCGTTAATGGACCACGCTTGTTGGAAATTAACCCGCGTCCTTCGGGTGGTGTGGGTATGGCTTGTTTAGCGGGCGTCAACTTGCCCCATATCGTGTTGCAGAGTGTTAAAGGTAATGCTATTCCACAAGCAGAGATCCATTACGGGTTGAAAGTATCAGAAGTTAATACGCCAGTCGTGTTACGCCAGTCATTTTATGCAGACAGTTAATATTGAGTTAGACACCGGAACACTTCGGTTAGAGATAGAGCCTGGACATATTCCGGTTAAGCGATTGTTAGGCTTTGCCGCACGGGTGAGTAGTAAGCGTAAGTTTTTATTAGTCAGTAAAGTGTTAGGCAAACATTATCCGGTGACACCTAAAATGATGAGCTGGTCTTATCGCGGCCTGGCAAGGTTAGTCTTAAAGTCCGGGATAGGCACATCATCATTATGGTTAGGAATGGCCGAGACTGCGACCGGTCTGGGTTATGGTGTGTTTGAAGCGGCTTGTCATGATGGACTTAACAAGGCCTTGTTTATCCAAACCACACGCTATCATTTAGATCATATTGAGCGACTTGAATTTGAAGAAGCCCATAGTCATGCGACGGACTTCTTTTTATATTATCCGGTTGATGCCAGGCT
>CAIOMN010000023.1 GCA_903859415.1 uncultured Methylococcaceae bacterium | reverse complement strand
GCCTTCGTTGTCAGGACGCCGGGATGAATGATTTTGTTGCAAAACCAGTCGTTCCTGAACATTTGCTGGCTGTTCTGGTTCGCTGGCTTCCTCAGAAAGACGCTATCCCCTCTGAAGAGACAGCCACTCCAGAAACCACGCCCACCCCAACCCAAGATACCGGCAGTTCTCTTATTAACCAAACGACTGGGCTAAAATTTTTGAATGGTAATGTCGCCAGCTATCGGCGCTTCCTGTCGAGGTTTGCTGAAACCAACCTATCAGACGCCGACAAAATACAAACTGCGTTAGCGGCTGGTGACTACGTCACTGCAGAACGAATTGCTCATTCCTTAAAGGGCATTTCTGCTACGCTGGGGATGGAAGCATTGCGAGCACTTGCCCAAACTCTCGAAAAGAAGTCTAATGAACGGGTGCCTGCTACAGAACTGGTGACTGATTTGGCCTCGTTACGCGAGATGTTAGTGGCCGTGTGTGCAGAGATCCGGATTATTAAATTAAAATTAAGTGAGGACAGTTAAATGACTACTATGAAGGGCATTATGTCAAATAAACGTATTTTATTAGTTGAAGATGATTTTATCTTCTCAGAAATCATCCAGGACGTGCTAACTGAAGCAGGTTTTATAGTGCAGTATGCCGAGGACGGTCTGGCAGCCTGGAAACTCATTGAAGCCGGTGATACAGACTTTGCTGCCATTTTAGTGGACCGGTTAATGCCGCGGATGAATGGCGTCGAGCTATTGGTCAAAATCAAGGCAATCCCAGAGCTTGTCCATTTACCAATCATCATGGTGACCTCATCGAGTGAATCGACCAGTGTTCAGGAAGGGCTTGATGCAGGCGCTTACTATTATTTAATCAAACCGTTTGAACCCAAGGTTCTGTTGAGTATTGTGAAGGCAGCAATTGAACAATACCATGATTACCTTACCCTGCAAGAAAGCCTGCAGTTAACTCAACTGCCTTTTAATTTTCTGGTTAATGGTACCTTCCAATTTCAAAGCCTCGACGAAGCGAGTCTATTAGCAAACTCTTTTGCTCATGCCTGCCCTCAGCCCGAGAATGTTATTCTTGGACTTAGCGAACTATTTATCAATGCGGTGGAACATGGCAACCTTGGCATTTCATATGAAGAAAAAGGGGCGCTAATAAACAACGAAGCGTTAAACCTGGAAATTGCCAGACGTCAGGCTTTGGAAGAAAACAGGGACAAGCGGGTAGTCGTTTGTTTTGAACGCCAGACTGACGCTTTAGTTTTCACTATCAAAGATCAAGGTAAAGGTTTTGATTGGTGGCGTTATCTTGATTTTGACCCTGAGCGTGTTTTCGATCCCAATGGCAGAGGTATCGCCATGGCACGCATTATGAGCTTTGACTCCTTAGAATATCAGGGCAACGGCAACATCGTGGTCGCCACGGTAAGGCTTGAAAATAAATCAATGACACCCTAATACATGGCAACAACAAACATAGATATATTTCAATGGAATGATAAATATGAAATCAGCATTGCCAATATGGTCGAAAACGTGGCTGCCATGTTAACTGATCGAGCCAAGGAAAAAAATATCAAACTCATCGTCGAAAACGAATACCTACCTGAATTATTGCTTGGTGATCCGACCCGTCTGCAACAGTGTCTTTTGAACTACGCTAACAATGCCATTAAGTTCACAGAAACCGGCTCAGTGACATTACGCACCCGCGCCATTGAAGAAAGCAAAGACAACATCCTGTTACTTTTCGAAGTCGAAGATACTGGCATAGGCATTGGTACAGATGCCGTGGGTCGTTTGTTCAATGCTTTCGAACAAGCGGATATCTCGACCACGCGCACCCACGGTGGCACCGGTCTTGGCTTAGCCATTAATAAACGTCTAGCCCAACTGATGGGGGGTGATGTTGGCGTTGAATCTACGCCGGGTGTAGGCAGTACCTTCTGGTTATCGGCGCGACTTAAAAAGGCTAACATTTCTCTTAACCAGCACCACAGTATTGCTGTGGAACCTGCCAGTGATATTTTGCGCCGTGACTATATAGGGCTGCCGGTATTGCTAGTTGAGGACGACTTGTTGAGCCGCGAAATTGCACAGATGATACTGGAAGACGTCAATTTGATTGTGGACACTGCTGAGAATGGCGAACAAGCTATTGCTAAAGCGGCAAGCAAACATTATCGATTGATCCTGATGGATATGCAGATGCCAGTTATGAATGGCCTGGATGCCACGCGTAAGATACGCCAGTTACCCGAAGGCAAGGACATTCCGATTCTGGCCATGACCGCCAACGCTTTTGTCGAAGATAAGAAAAATTGTCTTGAAGCCGGCATGAACGACTTCATCAGCAAACCGGTGATACCGGAAGATTTGTTCAAGACCTTGTTAAAATGGCTGTGAAACCCAGCGTTCTATGATGGATGCTAACAACTGTTTGTCTATTGGCTTACTAATATGGTCGTCCATGCCTACCGACCAGCATCTCTCCAGATCCGAACTCAAAGCGCTAGCAGTTATCGCCACAATAGGCACATGGCCTCCTGTTTTTTGTTCAATAGCCCTAATCTCACAGGTTGTCTCATAACCGTCCATTTCAGGCATTTGACAATCCATTAAAATTAAACGGTATGAATTCCGATTAAAAGCGTCCAGTGCTTCGCGTCCATTGGTTACGCGTTCGGCATCATAACCCAAACGTTCCAGCATTTTCATGGCAATGAGAGCATTCACATTATTATCTTCTGCTAAAAGGATTTTTGGTAATGTATTTCCAGCTTCTTTACAGGAAGGATAGAGTTCTTTTTTGTCTTCCTGTTGAAGGGGCTGTGGAATTTCATTCGTAGCTAAATCAAAAGGAACAATAAACCAAAAACGGGAGCCGATACCTTCCTGACTATCTACACCGATACTCCCTCCCATCAATTCCACCAACTTTCTACAAATGGCAAGGCCCAAGCCGGTTCCTCCAAATTTTCGGGCAGTTGATTGGTCCGCTTGTCTGTAAGGCTGGAAAAGCTCGCTTTGCACACGGGCTGAAATCCCAATACCGGTATCTTTAACGCTAAAGAAAATCGTCGCCTTCTGGTCCTTCAGTGCTTTCAATTCGATCTGGAGTTCAACTGTCCCTTTAAGGGTAAACTTGATGGCATTACCCAGCAGATTAATTAGAATTTGTCGTAATCGCCCCGGATCGCCATACAGATGCCGAGGCACATCAGATTGAATCTGAGTAATTAAGACCAGCTGTTTTTCCTTTGTTCTGATTGTCATCAGGTCTGAAACGCCCTCAATTTCAGAACTGAGGTCAAAGTCGATATTTTCCAGTTGCAACATACCGGCTTCGATTTTTGATGTATCGAGGATATCATTGATAATATAAAGCAAGCTTGCCCCTGAATCTTTGACCATCTTTAACAGTTTTCTCTGCTCTTCATCCAACGCTGTTTCCATTAAAAGATCGGTTATTCCAATGACACCATTCATCGGCGTACGAATTTCATGACTCATGGCAGCCAGAAATTCGGATTTTAAATGGGATGCCTCTATGGCCTGATCACGCGCTTCCGCCAAGTCCTTTTCAGCTTGCTTTTTTTCGGTAATATCCATGATGAAGACCATCACCACCAGCCCTTTTTGGGAATGGACGTAGCTGAGACTTGTCTCAATGGGGAATTCACTACCGTTCTTCCGTAGCGCAAAGAGATCAGGCTTGCTTAGGCTCATAGGACGGTTTTGAGGGTGTTTAACAAACCCCGTTCGATACTGAACATGTTGTTCGGCAAAACGGGAGGGGATAAGCATTTCAACGGGTTGTCCAAGAACTTCTATTCGGGAATATCCGAAAAGGCTTAGCAGATGGTCATTAACCATTTCAATGGTACCCTTCGCCGAAACAATCACGATTCCATCCGATGCAGACTCAAACAATATTTGAAAGATGTTTTCCCCTTCAAGTAGTTTCTCTTCGGCTTCCTTACGAACGGCCATTTCGTCCTTCATTGCGGTATTAATCTTTTTCAATTCAGCTTGTTGCAACGTTAAACGTTTTGCCAACTTTTGAGTATCGGCCAAGGCTATATTCTGAGCCTGTAAGACTTGGAGCAAATCAATCGAATTATCATGCGTTGCAAAGTCACTGATCGTCAACCCTAATTCGCCAATTTGTGCGGGATCCGTCAGCCAAGGCGATCCGAGGAAAAGTAGACTTCCAGCCTCAGGAACATACTTCATCTGTCCCCGTAGTTTCACGTCAAGGTATTTTACCTGTAATATAAAGAGTTGATGCGACTGCTTGAGTATGGACTCGAAATCTACGAGATAGGCGGGGCGTTCGATTTTAAAATTTTCAAAAAAAGAAGCCCCTTCGGCTATCCCTGGACAAAGTAAAGCAAGACTATGACCTACTTGAGACAAAGTGAGTGTAGGGTCGAAACAAAAATGGAACGGAAACACAGTAGAAAGTTGATCTGGCGAGATCCCTACTTTGTGAGGAGAAACCATATCCAAATCCTACCAAGTAAGCAAGAATTCATCATGGTCCGAGCCCGCTTCGCTGGAGTTGACCAAAACAATGTCTAATTGAGTTTTGTAATAAATTCCCAGACCTTTAAGCAGGCCAATAACAAAGGAAGTCAAACCCGGACGGGGAGAATAATAGTGCAGGCTCAATGAATTATCAGCAGGCTCTGTGATGATAAAGATCGGTGGGTCGAGTTTTGGAAATATGAGTTTAATACGGCTATGGAATGAGGGAAGATTCACTAAAAAGTCTGACAAAGTCTTACCTCCTGCAGTGAACAATTCACCATAACCTTCAGGTGCAGTATGACACACCCAATGTATCCCAAACGCCTCCAAAACCTGGTCAGGGGTTAATTTTAATATCTCTGCTGCAGAGACAACCAGTTTGTAGGTAATTTCATCAGGATAAGTCTCGTTACTAATAAATATTTCAACATCGATCGCGGCTTTTGCTTTTATTTTCTCCCACGTTTCATCATCGAATTGGCTAATCACCATTTCTTCAACTGCTTTGTTCACCATGCCATACATAAATGTATCCTAAAAACCAGAAATTTACTTGGATTTAAATTCTATCTTAATGTAATTGGTTGTCAATGAGCATCCAAATTTACAGCGATTAAGAGCATTTCGTAAAAAACAGGATGTTATTGTACAATGATGGAAATTTCATGCAGATTAGAGAGCCGGTGAATAGTCCGAATTTAACCGCATACAAACTCCTGCGATCAACTAAACGGAAAATTGCACGTTGGTCTTCACTCCAGTATCTTAATACAAAACTATCCCGTTATTTGGCTGATCAAAATTCCAACGTTATGAAAAATAATTATTTCTCTTACCAAATTTTGTTCTTGCTCCTTATATTGCCACTCATCAGCTTAACTTACTTACTGATTCAAATCCCGGCAGTTGAACGGGAAACGTATAACAGTCTTGAAAATATTCTCAAACTTAAGACCAGCCAAATTGAGAACTGGTTAAACGAAAGACAAGGTGACTGTCTTAGCTTGAAAGATTCCGTTAACCTTGCCCAAAGTATTCAACAACTTATTCAACATAAAAACGAATCACTTCAAAAGACGATTCTGACTAAACAGTTTAAATCACTTCAAATCGCTTATAACTATGAAAGTATTTTATTGGTCGATACGACAGGAAATGAGTTGCTTGGTGTAGGTGCCAACGAAGATGTTTCTGATGTCGTTCAAGCAAAGTTGCCTCAGGTAATAGCGGAAAAGAAAGTGGTCAATACCGATTTGTACCGAGAGGACAATGGGCATATTCACATGGATTGGCTGGTGCCCATTACAGTCGGTTCAGATACAGATAAGCATGTTATTGCTACTATTGTACTTCGGGTCGATCCTAAGCGAATATTGTACCCAATGATCCAATCTCAGCCTATTCAAAGTGTCACTGCTGAGAGTCTTTTAATCAGACGAGAGGGTGAGCAGGTTCTT
Source organism: uncultured Methylococcaceae bacterium (assembly GCA_903859415.1). Taxonomy (GTDB): domain Bacteria; phylum Pseudomonadota; class Gammaproteobacteria; order Methylococcales; family Methylomonadaceae; genus Methylobacter_C. The sequence goes on along the minus strand of CAIOMN010000023.1, from coordinate 495 downwards.
TATCTGAATAATCTGCGTTTTTCTGAAGACTCAGCGTTAAACTTAAGGCGCCCCTTAAACACACCGTCTTTAACGACAGCCATTGCACTTCAATCCAATCAGCCTAAAACAATACTCGGCATAGATTATCGTGGCGTTAAGGTGTTGGACAAATTTGGTTCTATTGCAGGAACACCCTGGAAGTTACAGGTCAAAATTGATCGTACCGAAGCATTTGCGCAAATGAGGAGGATCTTTTGGTGGCTCATCGGCATTTTATTTTTGGCCATCGTGGGCATAATGGTCGGTTTGTATTATTTTTTAAAACAACAACGGGCGATACAGCAACTTGCACTCGTTACTGCAGTTCAACAACGTTCAAAAAAACTCAGTCATGTATACAGAGATATGGCGAATATCAATGAACAAATACTGCATGCTTCTGACAAGCAGGAGATTCTGGACTTTCTCTGTCGGATACCCATTGAAAGTGGCTTAATGAGTATGGCCTGGATT
>CAIOMN010000022.1 GCA_903859415.1 uncultured Methylococcaceae bacterium | reverse complement strand
GCTCGCGCAACGGACTGTGCAACTGACCCGAGAAATCATTCAGCGTCAGAAACTGCAAGAAGCTCTGGATGCGGCCAATCGTGCCAAATCCGAATTTTTAGCCAATATGAGCCATGAAATTCGAACACCGCTCAATGCCATCAAGTTTACCGATACGGGCTCAGTAACCTTGCGCACCCGCAAGCTAGAAGAAAACAATCACTCGATCCTGTTACGTTTCGAGACTAAAGATACTGGTATAGGCATTAATCCCGATTCGGTGAGTCGTTTGTTCACTGCCTTTGAGCAAGCCGATGTCTCCACCACGCGCACTCATGGTGGCACTGGTTTAGGCTTGGCGATTAACAAACGCCTGGCTCATTTAATGGGCGGGGATGTGGGTGTTGAATCGACGCTGGGGGTCGGTAGTACTTTCTGGTTAACGGCACGGCTTAAAAAGGCTGAAATCCCACTGAATCAGCTCAACAGTATTTCGGCCAAACCGGCTGCTGAAGTGTTACTTCGTGACTATGCCGGACAACTCGTATTAATCGTTGAAGACGAACCGCTGAACCGTGAAATTGCACAGATGATACTTGAGGATGTCGGCTTGACCGTCGAGATGGCTGAAAATGGCGCGGAAGCTGTTGCTAAGGTGGCAAGCAAATCTTATCGATTGATATTAATGGATATGCAGATGCCCGTTATGGATGGCCTGGAAGCCACACGTAAGATACGCCAATTGCCAGAAGGTAAGGATATTCCCATTTTGGCCATGACCGCCAACGCTTTTGTGGAAGACAAGAGAAATTGTTTTGAATCAGGGATGAACGATTTCATCGATAAACCTGTACTGCCAGAAAAACTGTTAGACACCCTGTTAAAATGGCTGTCGAGACGTCCCTGAAGCTGATTACACCTTGGGGCTGTTTGTAGTCCTATTTATCCCGAAAACAAGTTAGATTATTTGTTTCGCAATCGGACTCTCTTTATTAACCCTTTCTAGCTTAAAATCGGAAAGGGTTAATCGTATCGCTTTTAGTGTTTTAGTTTAAGTTTATTAATCACTAAACATCCAGATTAGTTACGTCTAACGCATTCTTAACTATAAAGTCACGGCGAGGCTCAACTACATCACCCATTAAGGTAGTAAAAATCTCATCCGCTGCTATCACATCTTCAATTCTTACTTGCAATAAACGACGATTATTTGAATCTAATGTGGTTTCCCATAATTGCTCTGGATTCATTTCGCCCAATCCTTTGTAGCGCTGTATATGCTGGCCTTTTTTAATTTCTTTCATCATCCATTCGAAAGCCTGCTTAAAACTACTAACCGGCTGCTGTCTTTCTCCCATTTGCATATAAGAGCTTTCGTTAAACATATCCGCTGTATCACTTGCATATTGAGCAATCTTTAGATAATCCTTGCCATTAAAAAATGCCGAAGGTAGAACAAAGGTTTTTGTAATGCCGTGTAACTTCTTACTAACCACCACAGAAAACTCAGTACTCGACTTATAATCCAACTCGATAGTAAACACCGCTTTGTTGTCGCTATCCTGTAGTTTCTTCTCCATCTTGTTCAACCAGGCACTCAGAGTTTCCTGATCCTGTTTTATCTCTTCATTGATTGCATCCATGTAACAAAACTGTTCAAGAAACACATCATCGTAACGTCTGGATAAACGATTAAAGATACTGACTACACCGGTATATTCTTTAGCGAGTTTTTCTAAACCTTGTCCCTGAATAGGGGGAGTCGTCTCATCCGTATAAAGCTGAGCTTTATCAAGTGCTAACTGAATCAAATATTCATTCAACTGGGCATCGTCTTTAACGTAATGCTCTTGCTTACCTTTTTTGACTTTATAGAGCGGCGGTTGCGCAATATAGATATAGCCCTTTTCAACTATCTCAGGCAATTGACGATAAAAGAACGTCAGTAGCAAAGTACGAATATGAGATCCATCCACGTCCGCATCCGTCATAATGATGATGCGATGGTAGCGTAACTTAGCCAGGTTATATTCATCCTTACCAATGCCGCATCCTAAAGCAGTGATTAAGGTGCCTACTTCTTCAGAAGATATCATCTTATCGAAGCGAGCCTTCTCAACATTCAAAATTTTACCTTTTAAAGGCAATATGGCTTGAGTTCGTCTATCTCTACCTTGCTTTGCTGATCCACCCGCTGAATCTCCTTCCACTAAGAACAGTTCAGATAACGCAGGGTCCTTTTCCTGACAGTCAGCTAGCTTCCCAGGTAATCCGGCAATATCCAGCGTGGTTTTACGACGCGTCATTTCACGTGCTTTACGTGCTGCTTCTCGTGCTCTTGCTGCATCTATAATTTTCCCTACAATCGTTTTTGCTATTTGAGGCTTTTCTAACAGAAACTCTTGGAGCTTTTCACTCATCGTGGATTCAACCAAAGGTTTAACTTCCGATGACACTAGCTTATCTTTAGTTTGTGATGAAAACTTTGGATCAGGGACTTTGACTGAGAGTACAGCCGTTAAGCCTTCTCTTGCATCATCACCTGTTGTTTGTACTTTTTCTTTTTTAGCCAAGCCACTGGATTCAATGTATTGATTAATAGTTCGAGTTAAGGCCCCTCTAAATCCGGCCAAATGACTACCGCCATCACGTTGCGGTATATTGTTGGTATAACAAAAAACATTTTCTTGATAGGAGTCGTTCCACTGCATCGCAATTTCTACAGTAACACCTTCTTTTTCTGCAATGAAATGAAATACTTCTGGAAAAAGAGGCGTTTTATTTTTATTAAGATGAACAACAAACGCCCCTATTCCACCTTCGAATTCAAACACATCTTCCCTGTCGGTACGCTCATCTCTTAGACTAATCCGCACCCCTGAGTTTAAAAAGGATAACTCTCTTAATCGTTTGGCCAGTATCTCGTAATGGAATTCAACGTCTGTAAAGGTTTCAGAACTGGGTTTAAAATTAATCGAAGTACCCGTACCTGTTGCGGGCCCAACTGCAGCTAAAGGTGCCACTGGGTTTCCCATACGATATTGTTGTTTGTATAGTTGACCGTTTTTGCGTACTTCAAGATTTAATACTTCCGATAAAGCGTTAACGACTGAAACACCTACACCATGAAGTCCACCTGATACTTTATAGGCATTATCATCAAACTTTCCACCGGCATGGAGTACCGTCATAATCACTTCAGCGGCTGATTTGCCTTCTTCTTTATGAATATCAACCGGAATACCTCGGCCATCATCCGAAACTGTAACTGAACCATCACTAAAAATAATGACCTTAACTTCTTTACAGTGACCTGCTAACGCTTCATCGATTGAATTATCAACAACCTCAAAAACCATGTGATGCAAACCAGAGCCATCATCAGTATCACCTATATACATGCCTGGACGTTTTCTTACTGCATCCAATCCTTTTAATACTTGAATATTAGTACTATCGTATTGATCGTTATTTTCACTCATGACTTTCTTGCCTTCCCGGTTGTTGTGAATGTTCCACGTGGAACATTACACTTGCTTGATATTGCCATGTTCCACGTGGAACATTTTGTAATTTATTATTGGTTTTAAATCGCCAAAATCCGATTGTTCCGTTGCTGTTATAAAAACCTGACATTCCATTTTAGACAGATAATCTAATAGTTTTGTACGATTAACTGAATCAAGCTCTGCCGAAAAATCATCAATTAAGAAACATCCCATAATATTGTGAACATTTGTCAGTAATTGCATTTGAGCAAGCTTTAAACTAATAACTAACAATTTAAGTTGTCCACGTGACACGAAATCTTTAGCTAATCTATTATTGACCAACAAATGAAAATCCCCTCGGTGAGGACCATTTTGCGTAAATCCATAACGTAAATCGTTATCCAGATTCTCAACTAAAACAGCTTCAAAATCTTTAGATATATCCCACCCGGATAACAACTTTAATTCAATGCCATCGATTTTAATAAAGTGCGCAAGAATATCTAAAAATACTGGCTTAAGCTTTTGTAAGTACTGCTCTCGATAATTGTTGACTATTGTACCGTAATACACCAATTCCTTATTCCAAACATCAATATGCGCAACATATTTTGATTTTAATAAAGCGTTACGTTGTAACAACGCTTTTTTAAAATTGCGCCAATTCATTAAAAAACCTTCATCATCATGAAATACCCCCCAATCTAAATACTCTCTTCTTAATTGAGGCCCAGCATCCAGTAATTCAAAACTTTTGGGGTGAATAATTTGCAAAGGGAGCGCGTAAGCTAAATCGGATCTTTTTTGGGTTGCTTGATGATTAATATGACAGCAAATATTTTTACTATCTAATTGAACGCCTAACTGCATGGCAATGCTATTAGGCTGTTGGGTTTGAGCCGAAACCACCAGCTGCTTTTCAGAACTATTAATAACAGACTTAATTGAAGTAGATCGAAATGACTTAGCACGTCCCAATATAAAAATAGACTCTATAATGGCACTCTTGCCGCTACCATTTTCACCATAAAAGAAATTAATAGCCGGTGAAGGAATAATGGACTCTTTTATAATATTTCTAACGGCATAAATATCAAGTCTCAACAACGTCATTGCAAAGATTACAGTCTCATTGACATAACAATAAACCGGTAATTACTTTGCATTGGCTCATCTATAAAACAACTACTCGCATTTTTTGCAAAAGTCAGCACTGCATCTTCAGAATCAATATTTGAAACAGCATCCAATAAATATTGGGCATTGAAGGCAATGGTAATGGGGTCCTCCAAATACTCTATGGCAACTTCTTCTTCCGCTTCATCATGTTCAGGATTATGTGTGCTGATTCTTAAGCTGTGCATTGAAATATCTAAGGTAATACCTTTAAATTTTTCATTAGACAATATAGCTACACGAGTTAATGCTTCTTTTAAAATAACTTTTTTAATGTATATAGGTGTAAAAAAGACCTGTTGAAAAACTTTACCAAAATCAGGATATTTTGAATCAACTAACTTTGCTGAAAATATTAGATTCTTAATAAAAATTCTGATGTTATTACTAGAAAACTCGGCCTTTAATTCAACGTCTGGATCATCAAGTAATTTGTTAAGCTCAATAATTCCTTTTCTAGGAAAAATAATTCTAGCTTCATAACCCGTCCCTTCTTCCATAGCATCTTCGTAAATGGATAAACGGTGTCCATCTGAAGCCACTAATTTTAGTCTACTATTAGAAATATTTAGCAATAAACCATTTAAGTAATAACGTACATCCTGATTAGCCATGCAAAAAAGAGTTTTGTCTAATGCTCTTTTGAATTTACCGGCATTAATCAAAAATGTATTTTCTAATTCAGATTCTGAGAACTCTGGATAGTTATCAGCAGGTAAACAACTTAATGAAAACTTACTCCGATTCGATGAAATTTTAACTTTATCATGTTGTTGATCAAATTTAATTTCAGATCCCGTAGGCAAAAGTCGACAAATATCTAAAAATTTTCTGGCAGGAACAGTAATCGATCCAGGAGTCGCAGACTGAATGTTAATTTTAGCGACAATTTGAATTTCAAGATCAGTACCTGTTAAACAAAGCGAGTCTTCTTCAACAACAATTAATACATTGGATAGTATTGGCATTGTTTGTCTTTTTTCGATAACACTCACTATTTGTTGTAACGGAGTGAGTAGCTCTTCTCTATTAATTATAAATTTCATGATGATGTGGTTTAGCTTAATAAGCTTATTAAATTATTTTTACTTTATAAATCAATAAGGTATTTAATTTATGTAGAGTAAGAAAATATTATTGATAGGTTTAATTATACGCCTGTTAAATTTAAAGTAATTTGAATTAATTTTTATT
>CAIOMN010000021.1 GCA_903859415.1 uncultured Methylococcaceae bacterium | reverse complement strand
TTTTGTTAACGGGTGATTTAGCGCAAGATCCCTGCCCTGCAAGTTATCAACGTATTCTAGATCGCATCTATGCTAGCAATACACCCTGTATTTGTCTGCCTGGCAACCATGATGATTTTGCGCTCATGCAACAAGTCTTCAATACTCCGAAAATAACGTGTCAAAAGCAGACGGTATTTGAGAACTGGCAACTGATCTGTCTTAATAGCCAAATAATCGGGGCACCCGGTGGTCGCTTATTACCGGAAGAGCTGCAATTTTTAGAAGACTGTCTGAAAAGCAATCCCGATCATCATGCGCTCATTGCCGTTCATCATCATTGTATAGCCACTAATAGTACCTGGCTTGATACGATGCAGATTGAAAACAGTAGCGAGCTTTTGACGATACTGGAGTCGTACCCTCAAGTAAAAGTCATTACGACCGGCCATATCCATCATGAAAAAGATGACCTTAGCAAAACAATTCGCGTGTTGGGCACACCGTCTACCTGCTTTCAGTTTACACCCAACAGTCACCACTTTAGTCTGGACAATACTATGCCGGGCTATCGTGTAATAAAGCTCTTTGAAAACGGTGAAATTGAATCTGAAGTAACCCGATTACCGGGCACACTGACTGAGTTACAAATAGAATCCAGTGGATATTAAGGGAAGACTCAAAAATAAACCACACTGTAGATGGGTTGAGCGGGAGTTAAGAATACCGTATGGAATAAAATAGCTTTAGCTGTTTTTGCAAGCAATAGCTGAAGCGATTGCACTCCCGTTTTTTAAAACTTGCGCTTAACTTGGGATGATATTTGTTAGCATCGAAGATGCTGTAGGGAGTGGCTTAAACCATTATTATTGATGTTCAAGCGACTCCCAAAGCGTGCACAGTTTACAGTTCGAACTCCGCAGGATTAATCGCTAATTCTTTGGCTATTTTAGCGGCGATCTTTCTTTCATCCGCATCAAAATTACCATCTGATGAAGCGATTGAAATAATCATCCGAACCAACAATCTCGACGCTTCTATATTCGATTTCATTTTTCCAATGGCTTGATAAGCCTTGGCTTCACCGATGTCTTTATCAAACTCTAATTGACCGACAAAGTCCTGAAACGCTTTAATAACATCACTGGTGGTAAAGATGGACAAGGCATCATTACTTTCAATGAATTTAATCATTTTTTGTTTTTCACTGGCACTGATGCTGCCATCAGCCATTGCTATCAATGCAGAGCCTGCCATCGCTGCATTTAGAAAATCTTTGTTTTTAAACTTCAAAGCCTCAGTTTTTAATTCATTGGCTTTACTCTTTAATTGACTCAGAAAACTATCAAAACTCATTGTTGCTATCCTGGATTGTTATTATAGGGTTGATCCTATTAACCAACTCGGTTGAATAGGATCACTATTTTACGTTATTAAAACACTAAAAAGATGACTCTGCACAGCCTTTAACCATTAAGGGCTCTTTAATGCCATAACATCGATGACGATTAATGATATTGGTAGCCCATTGTTGATGAGTGGCCACTTCACACATCGCATTATGCATTCTAAAGACCGCAGGAGACTCTGTATCGTTCAAACTGAATGCCATTTCGTAATCTTCTTTATCAACGGCATAAGCCGCTTCAATAATTGGAATTTGAGTCGGATGAATGGCTGTTTTACCAATTAAACCATAGGCTAAATCCTGCCGCATTTCATTTTGTAAGGTTTGAGTATCATCCAGATATTCAAAAACAGGGGCTGCTAATGAAAATCCATACGGTCGAAAGATCGTCAGTAACTGAGCGATAATATGACCAATCGGTGATTCATAAATAGTAGAATGGCGAGTTCGACGAATTCCTAATAAATTCATCAAGTCATTGCCGCCTATTCTTAGCATTATAATGCGTTCAGCAATGTCTGCCTGTAACAATCCCTGTCGTAATGCACTCATCGCATTAAAATCAAAGACCTCTTTGGTTTCAAGGGTTGGCATGACTTTAAAATGGGTACCTTTTAATAAATCAAAATAGGCATCAAACACGTCTTCAGTAAACTTCGGCAACACAAAACCGTCAATCTTTTCAATCGCTGAGAGATCCAATAGTCGAGCTAATACTTCAGGACTTCTGGCACGAATAAATCGGAATCGGTGTGTTGATTCATGAAAGCCCTGTAAACACAACCCCAGATGACGAATACAACTTTCCAGCTCGGAATCGGAAACGGCATCCTCTGTGCAAAAGATCATTGAGCGCAGCATGGGAAACTTCTCACCGTTTGCTATCTCGATCAGATCTCGGCGATTGCCAGGCATATAAAGGGGAGCGCCCAGCATCCAGGGGGAAAACGATTTTAATTTATTAATCATAATTGAATCTCTTTAATTAAAGCGACCGCACAATAAGGTAAATCGTTAAACACTATTATAGGGATTGACTTATCCTCAGCCAACCATCTCAAATGCAGGGTCGCTTCAGACTCCAAATCCTTTAACAGTAATAAACGCGCTTCTCTGCGCAATAAAACCCGCGTTGCTTCACCAATCCCCGGCTTAATATAATGAGTATGTCCGACCCCGTAACGTTCTACTAGTGCTTGTAAAAAACGTTCGGAAACACCTTGTAATGATTGAAAATTTCCAGGAACAAAGTCTACTGTCTCTTTGAAGCCAGGCCAAACTGTTTCAACCCTTGCCAATATCGTATCAATAAAATACCTCGATAAGTCCTGTTCTATAAACTGTTCATAATAAACACACGCATGAAAATCTGTCGAATGACTGTTCTGTTTGTCATAAATGGATCGACTGACTAATCCGGAGATAGTTGCATTTAACACACAGGAAGGGATCAAATAATCATCTGAAGAAGCCGCAAATTTCGCCCAGCCCGATAAATCAGTCAATACAAATAATTCAGCAGGAATAGGCACACCATCACTGTCTTCAAAGGCTTGCAGACTCGTGGCTAATTGTCTGGATATAACGCCTTTACCCGTCCAGCCGTCTACGAAGACCAATGACTCGGGCGTATGGTTTTTTAAAATATACCGTAAGGCATTGGTGTCTATCCC
>CAIOMN010000020.1 GCA_903859415.1 uncultured Methylococcaceae bacterium | reverse complement strand
TACTGGAAATAGTCAAACGTGAACGTGCTAATGTTGGCCCCGACTGATGTGGACTTCCCAAATAATATCGCTTAGAATCCAGGTGTGGCGCTGGTTACAGGGCGACTTTACTCATTTACGAAGGAATCCTTACGGTCGGCCTTGTTCAGTTTTATATTGATGGTAAAGATAACGTTGGACTTGATTTTGATGCATTACGCAAACAGATTCAAGCGATTAATACACTATACTATCTGTTCACCTCACCAGCTGGAGGATTAAAATTCGGTATAAAGACTGATTTTAGTACTGTTAAGGATCAAGGACTAGATTCACTAAAATATCGATTTAAAATTGCATACAGAAAGACTCAGAATTATCTGGAGCAATTTTTAACGATTCCTGTTGTGTTTGATAGGCATATGAAAATATTAAAGATTAGTTGTTATCTATCATTCGATATTCAAATACACTTCAACTCTAACTGTGACGTTTTTAGTGTGAATAAAGACTGTGTAGATTCTCCGATTATTCGGAATAAGTCCACTGAACCTCAAGCGTTTACAGAAGTTGAAGTAGAGAAAATGTTGTCTTTTATTCCAAGAGACCTGAAAAATAGGGATCGATACCCCATTAATTTAGCTGTTCTTGCTATTTTAAAGCATTCAGGTATTTCTTTACTTGAAAGTCATTGGACTACCCCGAAAAGAGATAAATTGAAAAACGATCTATTAATTCAACTAAAAAAGATTGAAGGCGGTAAATGGGAAGGTGGTATCGAATTTTTGGTCGATAGAGTTAAACAATATGGATGGGATCTACACACTACTCGATCAAAAAGACTACGGAGTATGAAGTCCGTTGCGGCTATGGAATCTCGTCTAGGTAATCGCTAGCCGCACGAACCTGGTATTGAGCTTTGCAGGCATCTAGTGGTAACGAAATACTAGATACGTAAGCTCGAAAGAAAGCGAGGCACAAAAATAACTGGTGATGCCGCCCCCTATCGGATGAAGCCCATGCAGGAATTTATTGCCTGCTTCAGTCCATACCAAAAGTCTCAAGGTTGAATAAGGCTGCGCATAGTTTTTAGATCGGGGTTATTGAACCAAAAGAACGGTTTGTCCCACGACACCCCTGGAGCCCTTGCCGTTAGCAGCTTATAGCGGAAATATCGATTTTGAATCAGTCGATGATAATTTTCATAAGATATTGAAAATAAACTATTTTTACCTTATGCTGAGATTCATGGAACTGGTTTATACTATTTTATTTATATTTCAATTAGTTATGAATAGCGACCAAGTTTCACAACCCTTTTTAAAAATTTCTGTAAGCTCATTTTAAGCTGTTTTCCCAATTTTTATGCTATTTACCGTAAAATAACAGGCAATACCTATAAAATGCATGAATGTTGTTATACGGTAAATATTATTTAAATACAATAGGTTACTAGCAATACCGTTGACGAGTTTAAAATCAATATTTCGGCTGCAAGCCGCGAATACCGTGGGATTCAAGAGGTGCTTGGAACAAACCGTTCTTTTGGTTAAATAACCCCATTATGACTTTAAAAACAACCGTAAACCAATCGACTTTGCTGAGATTTTAGCTAGAATAAAGTTTGACTAACCAATTGATTTAAAATGGTTTAAAAAATTACGAGGGTTTGGGCTTAGAACCCCTTAACGCTTGCTACCTGCTAAAAATATTTAGAAATTAACACAATAACTTTAGGTATTTAAAGCTGTTCTTGCTACAATCCAGTTTGAGCTGCTGTTAGGCTCTAAGCTGCGTTACTACAACACTTATAATAATTTACTAACACCTATTAATAATATGAAAAAGAAAAATAGCAGTGTGTCGGTTTTTAAAGTTTCTCTTATTACATTAATAATTAGTGGCTGTTCTGCTTCCGGACCACTATTTAAGTCAGTTAATCCAATTCCTGCTAATAAAGGTGTAGTGTATATCTATCGACAATCAAGTTTTGTTGGTGGTGGTGTTTTTGGAACTGTAACTGCTAATAAAACACCATTTACTAAGATTAAAAATGGAGGTTATTATCCATATATTGCTAATGCTGGATTAGTTAATTTTGAAGTTACTACTGAAGCTGCTAATGATGCAGATGTAATAGTTGAAGTTGGTAAAGAAAAGTATTTGAAAACTACAGTTGGAATGGGGTTTGTTGCTGGTCACTTAAAATTTACTGAAGTATCTCCTGAAATTGGTAAAAGTGAAATTAGTGAGTGCAGACTCCTTGACTCTTTATCTCCTGAAAATGAATAATTATAAACACTTAATTTTATATATCATGCTTCTATCATTCTTAATTGGTTGTGTTTCGCATGTTTATAAACAAGGAGCTGTAGATAACCCATTAAATAATCTTAAGCTTGGGCAGACTTACAACGATATGGTAAAACTATTGGGGGAACCTAGTAAAAGTACCAGTGAAAACAGAGTCGCAGAAGAAACAGCTATACTTTTTATTCCTTTATGGAATCTGGTGGAATCAATTTGGGACTTCAATCCAAGTACTATACAAATTTATACATATAACAAATGGGGTACGGTTACGATTGACAACAATAATCATATCATCCGTATTGAGGCAAATAATCAACAGTAATTATTTGTTTTTTTATTCGGTCTAAAGCTTTCGACTATGGCCGACCTTCAACGTAAAAAACTGGCAATACCTATAAAATGCATAAATATTGCGACACAGTAAATCGTATTAAAATAGGGTACTAATCAACAAAAGGCTCTAAAGTTCCACGGGATTTTAGCTAACCTATTGTCCATAAATGACTATGGGTGATTTTCGATCTCTCAAATTTTGACTGCTTTTAGAGACAGTTTTTTGAGAGCTTACAATCCGATGGGATTGCTATTTTTTCATCTGCGAAATCATACTCTCCATGCAGGTTAAAATGGGCTTCACCGCATAACGAGATTGTTTCGGATGGATGCATTACTGCTTCTGCATCATTACAGTTTCATAAATAATTCATCATGTTTATGATACCTTGTAAGTTTAACTAGCTATGTTACTGTTTTATCGCATTTAAGCCTACAAAAACATGAGTTTCAGGAATGACCGTTCATGAAACGGGCAAAACTATTTTAATCTACTATACATAGACCAATAGTGCAGTAAACAGGTATCAAATGATGCTTAAGGTCATCCTGTAAAAAAATGATCGCTAACAACAAATTTGCTGCTAAATCCCGTGGAACTTTAGAGCCTTTTGGGAGAGCATGCAAAACCGGGGGAGGCAGTCAGAGTCGATGATATCATCAAACTTTGATGTGATGAAAACAGGCGTTTCCCGTTTCTTGGCGGGGTATACCAGCGTTCATTAACGGGTTTTTTAAATTGCCTCCCCCGGTTTTGCATGCTCTCCCAATAGCTTCCTCAGTCAGAATAGATTCAACGGCAATGTCGCTCTTCGTGCATGAACTGATCAGCCAATGGATGTATTCACGCTGGCTGCCGGCAATACCATCCAAGTTGAACACATCGGTACGAAAACCAATCTCTTCCATCGTTGGCCGCCGCAGATCGTTGCGTAATTTCGGATGTCCGGAAAGAATCACGGATAATTGGCCATCACCATCCTCGATCACTTCTATTAAACACTTCAGACCGATTAGCGTATGGCTGTTCAGACCAAATGCCGTTAACCCAATAATATTTTTTCAGCTGTCGCTAAAGGTAAAAATAATACCTTTGGTAAATCGATAAGCTGCCGAAAGCCGTGATATTTATAAAAAGTCACTGCCTGTTCATTTTTGGCATCCACTAATAGAGCATAGGAAGCCGGTGCTGCGGTTATTGCTTTGATAGCGGAATCCGCTAACAATGCTTTCCCTAACCCTCTACCTTGATAGTGCTGATCAACCGCTAAACGACCGATACGAACAGCGGGCATTGTAGGATAACGAGGCAAACGTTTTGCATCTTCAGGCGGTAAATCAGGGGTTGAGATACTGGCCGATGCTATCGTGTAATAGGCTGCTACCTGATTAGTCGCTGCATCAACGGCCACAAAACAACTCGCTATGCGACGGCGAATATCTTGTGTGACTTGTGTTTGAAAATAGATGTCTAGCCGAGCCTCGCCACTGGTAAACGTAGAACGGTCATGAGTACTTTCTAAGGCTTCTAGGCGAAACGGCGAGGTCACTTAGTACCGAACAATTCACGATGCTTATCAAAAGCCCGATAGAGTGCGGCTGTTGGTTCGGGTGGATTAAGGATACTTTCAGCAAAAAGACGTTGATCATCCATTGAAAGGCGGATGATGTCGTTTGATTCGATAGTCTGCCGTGCCGCCTCACTTGAGGCTGTGACGACAAAATCTGTCAAGGTTCGCCCTTGTATTTCGGCTGCACGCTTTAACATCGCATGAATATGGACGGGTAAGCGGGCCTCAAGACGGGCTGTTTGTGATTTTGATTCTTTCATGTTACTAACTATACGGCATTATGCCGGATAGTGTCAATTAAGATAAATCCATGCTTTCAGCAAAGCGATAGATCATGAAAATACTATAAAATAGCAATCTCTTTAAGATCAGATTTAGCCTTATTGGTGAGTTCAAACCCTGCCATTAGTTAAGTGTAGTTTCTTGATTTCATAATCGCAATTTCTTGCACTTATCCGCTATTTTCATCTCAGATTAATTGATTTTATAAAATCACTTTTTCTCACATTAATTGCACCTATATTTTAGTCTGCTCACATTAAGTGATTTTATCGATTTGTATTTCTCACATTAATTGATTCTATCCATCGCCTAAAAAGTGATGGTTGTTAGGCGTCAACTACCATAGCTTAATCGGACAGGTAGTTGACTGAGTACAGTCAGTCTTATTTAACAAAGTCTCAATCTTTTGTATTCACTAATTAAATTTAATTGACCTAAACCGCCAACGATTGACGATTGAAATGCGGCTTGATTTCACCTTCTCCGGGTGTTTAAGTGTCCGAATAAAGCATTCGCGTTTTAGCCGTGCAGTGCCATCCTTATCAAAAGGTAATGAAAACCATAAAAATGTTATATTTAATAACCAAAATAAGATAGAAAACACAGTGCTTTTCTTTGCCTAAAGCGGCTATTAAAAATGAACGTTTTTAATGTGGGTTTTGCTCCCAAACTTCATTTTTAAAGCACCGGATAAGATCAACTAAAGTGAGAAATTTCACCAGATAAAATCACTTAATGTGAGAAGACTAAAATATAGGTGCAATTAATGTGAGAAAAACTGAATTTATAAAATCAATTAATCTGAGATGAAAATGGCGGATAAGTGCAAGAAATGCCGATTATGAAATCAAGAAACTACAGGTAGTAGTCGGATTAAAGTGGTGAGCATCCAGCGACACTTTTTGTTTTTCCAAGCCGCTGTCTTTTAATAGCTCACGAACTACCGGAATCTCGCTGGATTTGTCTCCACATTGCCGGGCTTGTGCGACGACTTCACGGGTATCGTGAACAACCGCGAGAATCAGATTCTGCTTTTCACCGGCATCCAGCGTACCGCGTAATGCTTTGCCATCGATCGCTACCCATTGTGAGGTTTCATTAGACTGTATCCGCACACCAAAACAGCGCTCAATAAGTTCATTTAGCACCGACCAATTCAGACCATCCAACAAACGCGGCAGATGCGCACGGGAGATAGATTTTACTTTGGGGGTTTGAATCAGTTCGTGCAACCAATCTGCGCGATTGCGCATAAAAAGATGAATGCTGGAAAGCTTTTGGCGACCTACTAAGGTGGCTAACACAAAGGCAGCAATCACGAACGCCAATGGGTGGCGTTTACCCCGATTGTCGCGATGCTCTGGCAGCTCATTTTTTAGCAAATCGACAAAGCAAGTGACTTGCTCGCTGCTGTAAGGTTCTTCATTACTCATTGGTTGGGGATTTTTGCCATAATTTTTGGGGGACACGGATTGTACTACAGTTCCTTGCGGTTTTTTATGAGAAAGCCGTGAGTAAGGGTACTGAGCAAAACTGAATAAACCCAGTCGTTTGATCTGATGTCGCTCGACAGAACATGTACCTATATCAATGTTAATGTTAATGTTAATTCTGCCCCTGTTTACTAGCAAATGCGCAATGGAATTGATAGAATTAACATCTTGTTCCCAAATATAGAACATATTGACATCATTATTATAAGTGCTATAATTTCCCAAAACGAGAACATAATATGCACCTTTTAGGTAGAGACACACTCAACGGTTTGCAAAAACAAAATGAAATGTTAGACAAGTGGTTAGCCGCATGGGTATGTGAGTTCATTCATGCTCGATGGTGGTGTTCTGCTGACATACTTAATCAGTTTCCAAAAGTAAAAGAACGTGGTGATGGCTTATTTTTGTTCCAAACAGACCCGAAAGGATATTGCATTGAAGTGCAAATTTTGTTTCCTCAAGGTATTGGACTAATAACTGCTTTAACGGAGCTTACAGAAGATAACAATGAATAACATTAAGGTAATTCAAACTGAGCAACAGCATCGTACTTACCTTGAAGAGGTTCATGCTCACATGATGAAAATGCCACAACCAGGTACATCTGAAAGTGACAGACTGGAATTGCTCACGGTTCTAATAGAAAATTATGAAAATACAAAGTACCCAGTAGAGCCACCCGATCCTATTGACGCCATTCTTTTTCGTATGCAGGAAAAAGGCTTGAAACAGGCCGATCTTGTTCCTTATTTTGGAACGAGGAGTAGGGTTTCTGAGGTTCTAAGTAGAAAGCGCCCTTTAACTGTAACAATGATCCGAGCTTTGTCTATCGGATTAGGAATATCGACTGAAACACTAATTGGACTTGCTGTATCAGACAAGTCGCAATCAAAAGAAGATGTTGATTGGTCGAGATTTCCCATTAAAGAAATGGTTACTCGTGGCTGGGTGCAAAAAATAATAGGTGGCGCAAAGACATCCAGTGAAAATGTAGTTCAGGAGTTCATTTCTAATGTCGGCTGGCCAATTGGAGAAGCTGCGTTCAAAAGAACTCTTTCTGGCGAGGCGTATTCACCAACAACTAAATATGCGCTTTATGCTTGGCTTGCTCGCGTTATACAACGGGCAAGGGAAAAAAAGTTAACACTTATTCAATATCAAGAAAACACTTTATCCAGTTCTTTTCTTCGTGAAGTAGCGCAATTAAGTTGGTCTGAACAGGGGCCAAAATTAGCGATTGAGTTCTTAGAAAAACGTGGCATTGCCTTGGTGATAGAGCCACATCTGAAAGGAACTATGCTTGATGGAGCGGCATTAAAAGATATAGATGGAACGCCTATCATTGGATTAACCCTTCGTCATGATCGACTAGATAATTTTTGGTTTACTCTGCTCCATGAACTTGCGCATTTGTGGAAACATGTTGGCAAAGATGAAATTTTTCTTGATGATTTGGATGCTTCGTCAGAAGACCGGCGTGAGGCGGAAGCCAATCGAATTGCACGGGAAGCATTTATTCCAAGAATCTCGTGGAAGCGTAGCGAAGCCAATCTTTCACCAAGCCGTGAAAACATAGATGCGCTTTCCCGTGAGTTGAAAATTCACCCTGCGATTATTGCAGGCAGAATTAGGAGGGAAACCGGAAGTTATCAATTATTCTCCGATCTTGTGGGGAACGGGGAAGTAAGAAAATTATTTTTAACCTCTACTTTTAGCGAGTAATGACAAATGAAGCCTATTTATGTACCTATTTTGAAAGCAAAAAAAGGCGAGTTTGACGCACTCGTTCACCTTTCAAAAAGAGCAATTAATCAAATTGTTCCTTGGTTTGATGTGCCACGATTGGCAGAGAATGCTCGTAAAAAAAGTGAGGAACATTCTGAGTTACCAGTAGAATCTTTCTTAAATAAGACTGCATCTGGTATCGCTAAAGCATGGGCAGGCAAAACCATCTTCATAGATTTACCTAGATGGGCAACAAATGCACAAACTGAAAATGGCGAGCATGTGATTCCTTATTTGCGCAATCGACTAGAACTTCTGGGAATTAATGTTAATCCCGTTGTCGATTACACCTCTTGGGATGACCCAGTATATGTTAATGCTATTAAAGGCATGAGATTAAAAAACGGACAAAATTTTTGTATTCGGTTGAATATGGATGTTGATACAGTCGAAGATATGGCTGACCCTGAGTATTTTGTTGAGCGGCTTTCCGATATTGTTGAGCAATTAGATACTAAGCTATCCAACATTCATTTATTGATTGATTTTGGGGATGTTTCTAGTCAATCGTACTTTATTGAAGGAATGGTTGAGAAAGCTAAACAAGCTATTTTTCTAGTCCAAAGAATTGGAATTTCACAGATCATGTTAGCGGGTTCTTCGTTGCCAACATCTATTAATTTGGCAGTTAAGGCTCAGAATTCAACAGGGTTGGTGCTTCGTAAAGAAATGTTGACTTGGCGTACGCTTCTTTCTGAAAATAAATTCCAAGATCTTACTTTTGCTGATTATGGTGTGCGTAATCCGAGTGCAAGTGATGAGCCAATGCCTTTTCCAAACGCAAATGGAAAAATTCGTTATACCATTGATAATCAATATTTCATTGCTCGGGGATGTCCATTAAATACGGGCTTGAAATATCAACAATTTTGTAATTTGGCTCAAATTGTGGTCAGTTCAGGACATTATCTTCAGGAGAAATTTAGCTGGGGAGATGAACGCATGCTTAGTTATAGTAAAAATGAATCTAAAGGACCTGGAAGTCAAACAACTTGGATTACTATTGATACAAACCATCATATCGAAACTGTTTTGATGGAGATTCTAGAATTCCGACATCAGCTTACAGCTAAGAAAGCAAGAAGCAAAGAACAAGTCGAATAGAAGTGAGAGGTCGGCCGAGTCTGGGTGATTGAGGGTGACCGTAAGGATTCGTGCGATTTTGGGCAATAACGGCCATGATCATGCGCAAAAAACCAATTATCCGTAGTTTCCGTATAACACACCATAGTGACACCATTTTTCGTACATTATTGAGGTCGATTTTAGCGGCAAAAGTGGTATTTTATTAAACCCACCGGAAAACAGTTGTTTTCCAACAGGCTAAACATGATAATTTTGCATGATAGATGCATAAATCACATTAACTTAGTCGCTATTGCCCAAAATCGCACGAATCCTTACCTTGACCCTACATAGGTTGAAAAAATGTTAGTTGAAGAAGCGACCTCAAGGTTTTTTGATGAATACCTAAAGCGTGGCAGCAAGGCCTATCGCCGGGAGAAGTTTTCCCGGTTATCAGAATTCTTGAATTGGGTTGAGACAGAAAAAAAGGTTAAAAGCTTGGGCCAGATAGGCACGAAACATATAATTGATTTTTGGAGATCTCACCGGGATTACAGCGATAACACGAAGCACAAATATTGGCTGGCAATAAAGGACCTGTGGGATTTTTTAGATTTTGCTGGAGTACCGCCAAAGCCTTTGTTATCGGTTGAGTTACTTGATAAGGAAAAGAAGCGTGCGATCGTACAGGAATCCTTTGAGAAAACCTTTACTGATTTTGGCGCAGCGCTTCGTGAATCGATGCGTTTAAATCGAATAGAATTGATGATGCTTTCAAATTCTACCGGAATCGAACCGAGAATAATTGGGTGAGTTTAAACAAACAACACTAAAGTCCCATAGGAAATTACGGAAAGCCACAGCCCATAAGGCTTAGCGTCAATTATCCACTTCCCAATTTTAGCTATCAAAAACTGGCAATTTTTTGGGCAATTAAAAAGTAGCTCAAAGCCACGCCAGCCATAGCGTTGCTAAAAATTCTATGAAACAATTCTGTCGTTTGTTTAAATGCACCCAATTTACAAGGAGAATCTATGCGAAAAAAATGAATTCCTTGACCCAAGTTGAGCACTTAGAGTAAAAATTCACTTCCACCGATGTGTTAGGTGTTTGCGTATTCCGGTCCAAAGTTGCCCCCAATTCCAGCCGAATGCTGCCACCCATTCCATTTTAAAGCTGCCACTGAATCCGGTGAAGACTGCCACCCATTAGTGGTGACGTTTTAGCGTTTTTGACGCGGGATAACTAAACG
>CAIOMN010000019.1 GCA_903859415.1 uncultured Methylococcaceae bacterium | reverse complement strand
GGTACGATTAGTCCGGGTCGTTCAATGTTGGGTATTATGCCTGGCCATATTTATAAGCAAGGTAATGTCGGTATCGTGGGTCGTTCAGGTACTTTAGGATATGAAGCCGCTGATCAGATGAAGCGCTTGGGTATTGGTATTTCAAGCTCAGTCGGTATCGGTGGTGATCCTATCAACGGTAGCTCACATCGGGATATCTTAGAACACTTTGAGAATGATCCAGAAACTAAAGTCGTGTTGATGATCGGTGAAATCGGCGGACCGCAAGAAGTAGAGGCAGGTTTCTTTGCACGTGATCATATGACTAAGCCAGTGATTGCTTATATCGCTGGATTAACAGCACCAGAAGGTCGTCGCATGGGTCATGCAGGTGCGATTATTTCATCAGCAGGTGAAGGTGCTGCAGAAAAAGTAGCGATACTTAGAGAACTAGGTGTGCATATCAGCCCAACCCCAGCGGCCATGGGTGAAACAGTTGCGGCTGTGTTAGCAACGTTATAATCGTTAATATTTGTAAAATTAAAGCTCGCTAGAGCAATCCTTTGTGATTGCTCTAGCAATTAAAAATTTCATATTGTAGGAGTGGCTTTAGCCACGATTATCGTTGCGTGTTAAGTTCAATTACATCTCCAATTGAATCGACTGAGCCATGGCAATATTTTGAAAAGAGGATGTTACCCAACTCCCGCTAAGCGGATAACAGTCTGAGTAATTAAGGCTGATTGTTGTTTTATCAGTCTCATTTCATCATTCCCCGTTTTGAAATGTTACATCTGTTTTAGTGTGTCTTCAGCATTGAGGACTTTGCGTCCAACAATCTCGTCTAAGCCATGAAAACCTAAAACATAGGCTGGGTTTTTGAATATACAAGATTAAACGACCGATGATCTAAATTTTTTGTCTTTATGAATGGTATCAACTGAGCAATTTAGTTTAGTATATGTTACATCATAAAGACTATGCGATTATTTTATCGAGGTGTCCTGAATATCATCCAGCCCCGCAGTAAGGATATCGAACTGCCAGCCGGTTCCTATTGCAGTTGAACTCGATTGAAGATTGTTGTTGCTGAAATCACTGAATCCTAAGTCTTGGAACCAAAAGAGTCTGTGATCATTTAGTACGACATAAATGATTCCGAGCCCAGCAGAAAATACTTGGTGAACTTGGCTCCAATTGATGTTATTGGCGATCGTCGCAAACGTGAGCGTTGATCCATCTTCTTTGCCGTCACCTGTGAGGAAGCCGGCATGATGGTAACGTCTCAATTGGCTGTTTATGACAGCATAAATAACACCATTGCCGCCACCAGAGAAAATAAATTGAGCAACCTGCCAGCCACGACCGATCTGTTTTGCTGACCCAGCGGCCCAAGAATAAGTACCGGTTTGAAAGCCCGCATGACGATACCAGAGTAAGTTGCCAGCATTGGTTATCGCATAGATAACACCGTTGCTGCCCGATAGAGCATATTTGATATCACCCCAGCCCTCACCGATAAATCCCCTTGATTCAGGCGACTGCGTGACTTGCATGTTTCCATGATATCGATATAATCTAAACCAATGCAAGAAGTTATCATTCGTGATGCCATAGATAACTCCGTCGCCGCCGTAAAATAGTTGTCGGAACGAGGGTGCTGTAGTAAGTGTTATGGGGGCATTTTGTACCCCCCAAGTGAAACTGCCACTGCCCGCACCCAGATGCTCATACCAAGAGAAGTGTCCTGGAAACGTATGGGCATTTTCAACAGCCCTAAAGTTGGACAGTGCAAAAATATTGGTGGTGCGTTCAGTACCTGAGTCGACAAAAGAACCTACGTATGGGTTATTCCAGACGAATGTTGTCCAGTCAGAATAGTCCCATGTAATGCCCGCACCAAAAATATCACTTCGTTTACCACCTTTTACCTTGAATACGAAGGCATGACCTGAAGTTGAATCTATTCCTGTAACTGTGTAGGAGGAAAGGTCAACCACGGAAGGGTTGGGATCATTGAAATCAAACTGTTGTGTGATTGGTGAGCTTGGATTGTCACCAAGCACGTAAGCAATCAGCACTTTGTCGTAGTTCTCTGCATTAAACCAAGTCAGGGTTACAGAATTCGAATCAGAGCTAGAAACAGAAAGCTGGGTGGGAGGGGGTACAGACATTGAAAATCTCCATGCTATTTGTTATGTTTTAGTTTGCGTGTATAGGAAAAATAAACACTCTGTTTCATGGGTATTTACTCTATCGGAAAACAGAATGGTTGTCAACCTCCGAAAGCCTTTTCCACCATCCGATAATACACGATGACTGGCGGAAAATGGCACAAAGCGCTGTGCCACTTATCAGAATCTCTCCATCAGCTACAGAATACTGGATCGAAAAGTTTAAACACTCCACACACAAAAAAGCCAGACGACGATCACTCATCTGGCTTTAATCCCCCCCACGCTAAAATCTAGCCTTCCTTAAACAACCATCATATGCAGTGGATCAGTCCACAGCCCAACGCCATTCGAACCAATCCCGCTAATCCGTAGCCAATAAGCTTGACCGGGTATTAAATTCGGCAGGTGAATGTGTGTGGCTGTGGTAGATCATAAAGCATGTTTCCACACAGCACGACAATCAGTTTGGGTTGCATCGATAATTCCTATCAGTTAAGCGTGATTTAAACGGACATAGCATTAAAAATCAGTCGACTTATAGAGCACTTATCGAGGCCCTCTTTACGTATGCGTGTAAAAAGTTCGCGGCCTTAGCTTTAGGGTCTAGTCTAGTTGACTGCAAATAACCAGATAAGTTATCAGTTCTTCCTCAAAAAAGCGTATAGTCAAGGCTAAAAAAGCTTATGACAACAACAAAAAAGGCATTACACCGTTCGGACTAACCCTATAGTAATAAGGCCGTAAGCAATAAGCACTTTAAGACTCAACCTATAGCCTTTAGTTAGTCTGCGTTAAGCCCGTTGTGAGTAAGCGATGAACATCTTAAGGGGTTCGGCAGTCACCGTTGCCAGACAGTGAATAAGTGTAGGGCCTTTTCGAGATAGGTGATGGCACTGTTCACAGGCTGTGTATTCTCTTATCAAAGACCTACTATGACATTATTTGCTTAATCGTGTACCGTTGTCACAGACCAATCCCCCACACAAAGCAATTCCTGCCCAGGTTATATGAGAAGATTGACGGCAAGATGCTACCCATCAACTAAATTGTTTTACCTTGTAAATAACGCCTCAATAAATCTAATGTCAATAACGCCGCTTGATTTTGTTTCCGATTCAACGAGCCTACGACAGAATGGGTAGATTCATAAAACACTTCTCCAACCAGCAATATACTCAATACGCTGATTGATTGATCTTTGTCTCTTAAAGCTTCCTTCCCGCCACTATAAAGTTGTACAAGCACCGAAGTAACCCTCGTTTTTTCTTGAACATCCCTCGCCAAGCCTTTTGCCGTATCAAGTAATTCAGCAGAGCCCAGTGCTTGTGCAGACTGAATAACACCTTGTTCGTAACTCGCTTTGACCAACCAATCATAACCCACACATTTTGCGGCCAGCAGCCCATGACTAACCGTTTCTACCACTGCTAGCGTATGATTCTTAACTGTCATCAGTTTATCAACTTCAAACGCTAAATCATCAGTTATTTCACCTAAGCCATCAATGGCAAAGACATAATCACCTAAGGACTGAGAAAATTCAGAGACCAACGAGGCAAGGGCTATGCTAGGATAATCAAACGGGAATAATAATTTGGTCTGCACATCTTCCGTGCCTGCTCTAAAACCTAATTGCACGTCCGACGGTATGTGAATACCCTTAATGCATTCCTGAATAGCCGACTCACCCAGCCCTATGGTTTTTAGCGTAACTAACTGCGGTGGGTGTAAAGTAAACCTCGTCAGTAGATCCGGTTTAACGTAATCTAAAAATAAGGGCTTCATTTCTGAGGGCACACCGGGTAAAAATACAAACCAGCAGCGTTGGTGTTTTAATGAAAAGCCGGGTGCTGTACCCCAAGCGTTATCAATACGGATGGCTGTTTGAGGCAGCATGGCCTGTTTTCTATTAACCTCAGGCATGTCCCGGTTTCTGCGCACAAAGAAAGCCTTGATTTGCTCAAAGGCAATCGCATCAAACTCTAAGGGTCTATTAAAAGCTTGGGCCACTGCTTCGGTGGTTAAGTCATCAGACGTAGGGCCTAGCCCCCCCGTGCAGATACAACAATCTGCCCGTTCTGAAATATCCAGTAACAAGTTAATCAAGTCCTGTAATTTATCACCGACTGCGGTATGCCGGGTGACAGTAAAGCCGCAATGAATCGCTTCTTGGGATAACCAGGCGGCATTGGTGTCTACCGTTTGTCCGGTAACAATCTCTTCGCCCTGGGAGAAAATTTCAAGTGTTGGATTCATTTTACAAACTCATGAATAAGGTAGTGGTGCCAATACGGTAGGGTTAATAAGCTTAAGGCGGTGGTGACTGTCACTGTCATGGCATACAGAGAACTATCCAGTCGATAGCGATCACAAAAAACTACCCCCAAGACCATGCTGGGCATGGCTAAATCCAAGACACTGGCGGCTTTGTAACTTCCTTCCATGGATAGATGAGTGACTAGCATAATGGCAAAAACGGGCATTAAGAACAGCTTAATTAACACGATGGGCACTACATAGGGAACGTTTCGAACAGTAATGGCTCGCCAGCTTAAGGCCAATCCCAAAGAAAATAGCATCAAAGGTACAACGGCGGCCGATAGTTTTTGTAAAACACCGGCTAACCAGTGCGGAGGCGTTTGCCCGTTAAGGTTTAAAAGGATGGCGATGGCAGCGGCCCAAAAGGGTGGGGCATTAAGAAAAGAGAGCGGGGATCGGAATCCACCACCTATCCCTTCACCGTAATGCTGTGCCACCATAATGCCCAGGGTAAAGACAATCGGTGCCGCAGAAAATAAGTCTATCTGAATGGCTACGGAGCGGGCCCAGTGTCCAAAAGTTTGCTCTAAAACCGGTAATCCTAAATAAGTTACGTTGGGTATTGCGGCTAATATAATGGCACCTAAGCGTCTGTTTTCGAGGTTAAATAGTTTGCCAATGACCCATGTTGAAAGCATGCCCAGTAAGATGGTACTAAAGCCCAGGAGCATAAAATTAAACGAACGCTTGCCTAATTCTGATGTCCATAAAACCTCCAGAACCATTGCAGGTAATAGCAGATAATAAACAAAAGAGGTCAGTACGTGGCGCGTATATTCGGCACCCAGGCCACCGGGTTTAAAGATTCTCCAGCCCACTCCGCAAGCCATGAGCAGCGACATTTGAATTAAAGTTGAGTGCATAAGCGTAGCATTTTATTGGTTTTGTAATATTAACATTCACAGTCAAAGTCAGTTCCAGTAATATATACCATTTTATCTTTTCTATTTCCTATCTCTTTTATGTCATTGATATCAACTAAAGCAATTCCAGTACGTGAACGTTTAATTATGGCTTTGGATGTACCTAGCATTCCTGAAGCCCAAGCCTTAGTTGAAGAGTTGGGTGATTCGGTTATTTTTTATAAAGTCGGCATGGAATTGTTCATGTCAGGCGATTATTTTGGCTTTATTGAGTGGCTTAAGCAACATAACAAGAAAGTGTTTGTTGATCTTAAGTTTTTTGATGTGCCTGAAACCGTGGGCCGAGCGATTAAAGCATTAAGTAGTAAAGGCGTTGATCTGGCGACTATTCATGGTAATGATGCCATTATGGAAGCAGCAGCCAAATCTAAAGGCGATCTTAAAGTGTTGGCGGTAACGGCGTTAACCAGTTTGGATCGGGGTGATCTGGACGATTTAGGTTTTAAATGCGATGTGCGTGATTTGGTCTTATCTCGGGCCAAGCGTGCTTTGCAAATTGGTTGTGATGGCATTGTTTCATCAGGACTTGAGGTTTCTATGCTGCGCGAAGAGTTGGGTCATAAGTTATTAGTGATTACACCGGGTATTAGACCGGTTGATAATCGTGAAGAGGACGACCAAAAACGCGTGGTTAGTGTAGAAATGGCCTTTGAAAATGGCGCGGATTATATTGTAGTGGGCCGCCCTATTCGTGATGCTGAAGACCGTAAAGCTATGGCAGAAAAGATTCAGGGACAGATACTGTCTCAGTTTTTAAAAAATTAAGCCAGGATTTGTGATGCCTCAACCAGGGCATCGGCACAATGATGGATTTTACTGATATCGACACCCTCCATGACGTGTCGCAACTCCGTAATAAGTTCTCTGATTTTTGCTTCCTCAGCTTCGCTAAGGCGGGTGAAGTATTCATTCAGCGAGAGTTCAATTTCAAAGGCGAGGACTTCGGCGTAGTTACGAACATCCGCCAGTTCTCGTAGTTGATGCGCCGTATTCGCATAGTCTTCAGCCTGCTTTATCATCCGGTTAATGTCTTTTTCACTCAGGTTTGAGCCGCCTTCGATGCGTATTTCATGTTCGTTGCCCGTGATGATGTCTTCTGCTTTCACATGGATGATGCCATTCGCATCGATGTCGAAAGTGACATCAATTTCAATCAGACCTCGTCGTACCGGTAGAATATCAACCAGTCTAAAAGTACCTAGGGATTTATTAAAGGCCGCCATTTCTGACTCGCCCTGGAGGATATGAATCTCTACCGATTCCTGGTTATCCTCTGCAGTAGTGAAGGTCATTACCTTACTGGTCGGGATGCTGGTGTTTCGATCAATTAATTTCGTAAAGACACCGCCCTTGGTTTCAATCCCAAGTGAAAGCGAAGTGACATCCAGCAGTAAAAGATCTTTAACGGCTCCCTGTAAAATGCCCGCCTGAATGGCAGCACCGATGGCAACGACCTCATCAGGGTTGATGTTCTGAAGCGGTTCTTTGCCAATCAATGCTTTAACTTTATTCTGGATGGCCGGCATACGGGTCATGCCCCCAACCAGAACAATGTGATCAATCGCACTGGGGTTTATCTTCGCATCGGCAAGTGCTTGCGTAAGTGGATATTCAGTACGTTCAAGCAGTGACGCGCAGAGTTCGTTTAATTGGATACGCGAGAGTTCTGCGCTGAGGTGAATCGGTCCTTGGGATGTGCTGGCGATAAACGGCAAGTTAACCTGTGTCACCAGTAGGGTTGAGAGTTCAATCTTGGCTTTCTCTGCAGCTTCGTAAATACGCAACAGGGCAATAGGATCGGTGGCTAAGTCTATTGCTTGATCATGCTTAAAAGTCTCGATCAGCCAGTCAACGATACTTTTGTCAAAATTATCGCCGCCGAGATGATTATCACCATTCGTCGCTATTACTTCGAACAGGCCGGCACTCAGCTCAAGGATTGAGACATCAAACGTGCCGCCGCCCAGATCGAAAACCAGAATTGTTTGGTTATCTGCCTTATCGAGTCCATAGGCGAGTGATGCGGCAGTGGGTTCGTTGATGACCCGTAAAACATTAAGACCGGCTATTCGTCCTGCATCTTTAGTGGCTTTGCGTTGAGCATCGTTAAAGTAAGCAGGCACAGTGATAACGGCTTCTGTCACACTTTCGCCAAGATAGTTTTCAGCATCAGTCTTCAGCTTTTTGAGAATGATGGCACTGATCTCCTGAGGCGTGTATTGCGTACTAAATACAGTAACGATAACATCACTGTTCTCGTTTTTTTCAAGAGGATACCCAACCAGTGCTATTGCCTCCGAGACTTCGTCCCACTGTCGCCCCATGAAATGTTTGATTGAGGTGAGGGTAGTTTGCGGATTGTTAAGTTGTTGCTGTTTAGCGGGTGTGCCAATGAGCCTTAAGCCTTTTTCGGTAAAGGCGACCACCGAGGGGGTGGTTCGTTCTCCCTCTGCGTTTGGGATGATAATCGACTCACCATTGATGAGTACAGCCATACAACTATTCGTTGTACCTAGATCGATGCCGATAATTTTGTTCATGCAGAATTTTTAGAGGTCGTTGTACGAGCCAATAGGGCACCCTTGTCATCAATGATAAAGGTTTTCTCGACGGCTTCCTGGGTAAAGGAGATCTCTATAGATTTGTCCTGTTCTGAAAAATTGGGCTGGCTATGACAATACGCTCTCACGATATCGTAGGCTGCCACTACGGCTTTGGTATCTTCTGCTGCTTGCGGATTATCAGGGTTTCTATCAGGATGATGGGCGATGATTAACTGCCGATAGGCCGATTTTATAGTGTCCCAAGAAGCCTGCTCTGGCAATTGTAATGTTTTTCGGGATTTGTCTACCATTGCAAAATTGCCTTGATTTAATTCGATATTAACAAAGCTATAAGCTGGCAGAGGGCCTATATAGCGAAACGTAAGTACCTCTTCAAATTCTGTTGCTACTAAATCCACAGCGTCATCAAATAGTGACTCTTGATCTTTTTCAACCAGATAACTGCGGTTGAAGATCATGGCTTCGGTTTTTAGTGGGGCATCTGAGTACTCTTTCGAGCAAGACATGAGTTGCTTATGAATAGCGGCAGTAAAGCTCCTTTTTTTTATCTCGGCGGCTTCAAAAAGGAGTCTGCCGGTCTGTAAAGGGTCTGCTGCACTGGCTAATTCGGGGCTATCTTTTATAATTTCCTGAAGTATTTTGGGTAACTCCCAAGTAACCTGGATGATGAGTTCCATCGTTCCTTGAAGTTTATCAAGGTAGGATCTCAGTTGGATGTACGCTTGCTCCAGAACTTTTTCAACATCTTGATGGCTCGTTGCGGTAAATCCGAACTTTAGGGGTAGCATCCCGCTGCTGCCAGTCTTCTTAAGCAGAAATTCGTTAACCTGTTGATACTTTAAAAGATGCGCCTGATGAGTTTCTTCGTGTTCTGTCGATAGGTCACCTGATAAAGAATTGACATCAACGATACTTACAACAGCGGCAATATCTCGATAACAAACTATTTCAAGGGGAGCTGAGTTAATTCCGCCAGCTTGGAATTCTGCCATATTCGGCATAGTCGGCTGATTGTCGATAGTTGCATAAATAAAGTATTTTTCTGTCATAAAGAATGGCCATGGGATAATTTTTGTATTCCACAAAGTATATTGCCAATACAATTAAGTTGAAAAATGTTTTCTAACTGAGCATTATACACGGGTAACAACTCTAGTTAGACTGTTTAGGGTTTAAAACAGCAATTCTAATTATGGCGTCAATAGACTAAAATAGCTCGGCGTATAATAGCCATTTAAAACTGGGCTGATTCTCGATAAATTATTTAAATAATTAAGTTAATCATGATATATGTGATGCTTCATTGCATCCTCGTTGCTTTAACTTTAAAACTTAACTCCTAATTTTGTATTTATGGTATTTGACCCCGCTTTTAGCTCTTCCTTTGTAGTCGCATTATTGATGGGATTATTCAGTAGCATGCACTGTATAGGGATGTGTGGCTCCATCATTGGCACGTTAACATTCAGTCTTAGTCCTGGAATACGTAACAACAAGAAGTTGCTTTTACCGTTTGTATTTAATTATAACTTCGGTCGAATTACCAGTTATGCAATAGCGGGGGCACTCGTTGGTACCATTGAAGCATTATTGACGATGCATTTGGGTGAAACACATGGTCATAGGATTTTACAACTCCTATCCTCTGCGGTCATGGCGGGCGCAGG
>CAIOMN010000018.1 GCA_903859415.1 uncultured Methylococcaceae bacterium | reverse complement strand
CCTTTTGCCTCACTTGTTCATTTTGCACCTTATCATTATTGTACTGGATTCTCCCGTTCCTGGTACGAACATCATCTCACGAATCGTGGATTCACAATTAAGGAACTTACTCCTAACGGTGACTGGTTCGCTTATGTCTATCAGGAAATCACCCGCCTTGGCGGTCTGGAACGCCAGCGCAGCAACTGGACTTGGCCTTTCGCCTACGCCTACGCGCTTCTTGGCGCGCTCTATTTCAAACTGCGGAGCAAAAAGCGGGCTGAAGATTTGGCTGCTTTTGGCTGGCAGTGTGTGGCAATAAAACTTCAGTAATTTTCATCGCAGTGATGCCGTTGAATAATCAGGAAATCATAAATGAAAACCGCAATTAAATCCATTATTGAGCGCTTCCCTGCGTTGGCACTTTTTTATCGCAACACGCGGGATTTGCTTGATCAGCGCCAACCGCTGCGGAAAACTCAGTGGGGCTTTAGCTTCTCCGGGAACGATAGCATGGCTGATGGCAGCTTTGAGCCAGATGAGACTAAAGTGGTTCGAAGGCTGTTGGGTGATATAGACGTATTAGTGAATATTGGTGCTAATGTTGGTTACTACTGCTGCCATGCGCTGAGTATGGGCAGACCCGTCATCGCGGTGGAACCCAATACCCGTAATTTGCACTACTTATTGAAAAATATCCAAAATAATGGTTGGGCGCAATTGGCCGAAGTATTCCCAGTCGCCATGGGGCGAAGCGCCGATATTTTGAAGATGTGGGGGGGGGGTACAGGGGCATCGTTGGTCAAGGGGTGGGCATCAATCCCTGAAAGCTACGTGACGCAAGTGCCTATATTAAGTTTAGACCGCGTGCTGGGTGATACCTTGCAGGGCAAGAAGGCGCTTATTCTTGTGGATATCGAAGGCGCAGAATTCATGATGCTGCAAGGGGCAAAACAAACTCTAATGAATGAGCCGCGCCCAATCTGGCTGATGGAAATATCAAGCACTGAACATCAACCCGTAGACACTGTTATGAATCCAAACTTTACCAAAACCTTTGAACTGTTTTTTGCGCAAGGGTATCGAGCTTTTAGGGCAGATGAAGCAGGACAAGAAATTACATCACTGGAAGTGCAACAAGTGATAGATGGTAACCAAAAACTCAGTACACATAATTTTGTGTTTCAATGATTGAGTATATAGGAACATCACTCATATTAACAATATGCACTATTATTATGTTATTATCTATAGGTTTAGGTAAGCAAATAATTAGGGGATCACAATCTATATCAGAGCCTATAGTAAATATCATATTCTTTTTCGCATATTATAAAGTCATTGCGTACTATGCATTCCCTGCATTCATAAATATAATTGATGATTATGATTTTGTCCGCCAAGACAACATTAAGCTATTAAATCTTAGCTATCTCTACACTATTGAGTGTATTTCATGGTTGCCGTGGCTGGTAGCATTTATACTTATTTCTCGGTTGGTAAAAAAAGGTAAATTATTTAATGCCGAGGGCCTAATAAAGCATAGAAATGAATTCTCAAAAATAGGTTTAATTATTTGGGTTATCGGTTATATCTGTTATGGTTATTACAATTTAATAAATATTATTGGTGGGTCCATTATTCCAATTTACATTGAAACAATGAAAGGGCTATTAATATATGGTGGACCACCTGCGTCTGTTTTTTTATTAGTTATAGGATTTCGTTATTGGGGCAAAACTTATGCAATTGTTGGCTTAATAGGGTTTTTGTTTTCAGTTTTTACAACTTCAGCCAGAGGAACAATT
>CAIOMN010000017.1 GCA_903859415.1 uncultured Methylococcaceae bacterium | reverse complement strand
GGAACATCCATCTAATACTCTCATCCGTTTTTGTTTCAGTCGGTTTAATGTTATATGCTAACATCTTAAAGAAATAACTTTGTTTTTACACCAATGACTGATGATGAATTAAAAGAACTCGTGGCAAGCCTTGCAGTTGATAGCAAGCATTTACATGCTGCGCAAAAAGCAACTGATGAGCAAATGAAGCTCACTTTTAAGCAAATCAAGCAGAACGACAACATACTCACAGATAAACTGAATCGTATGGGAATTACCTTAGGCAATATCACCCATAATCAAGGGGACGTAGCGGAAGAGTTTGATTTAGTTTATACCGAAAGCGGCGAGCATATCACTGTGATGTAAATTACGGTATGGTACTATAATATCCGTTGTCAACTGACCAACTGACTGTTAATTATGGGTGTTACAAAAGAAACTAATGTGTTTGATTTGATAGAGCGGATGTCTGCTTTAATTCGTTCAGAAGAAAGAAAAACAGGTAGCGAACTTGGTTTACAGTCGGTACATCTGCAAGTGCTGGATTATTTGTCACGATGTAATCGTTACAGTGATACCCCAGCGGCATTAACCAATTATTTAGGCATGACGCGTGGGACGGTTTCACAAACGGTTTTGTTGTTAGAGAAAAAGGGACTTATAAAAAAAAACATTGATTTGATAGATCGACGAAAGTTACATCTTACTCTACTCGATGAAGGCTGGGCTGTTTTGGAAGCATCGCGATCAAATGACTTATTTACCCGGGCAAGTGTACTGCTTGAAACTGATTGTAGTGATTATGAGCAGTGCTTTCTAAATGCATTAAAGGCATTGCAAAAAGCACATAAAGGTCAGTCATTTGGTCAGTGTAAAACCTGCAGTTACTTTAATCAATCAGTACTGGGTTTTAGTTGTGGATTAACTAAAGAACCGCTAAGCGTTAGTGATAGCGAAAAAATATGCCAGGAGCATCATGTCAGATAGGTTTAGACCCTACTTTATAGGCTAATCTACATTTAATTTTAATTCGGAGGAAAAATGCAAGCAACAATCAAATGGGTTGATGGCGTCATGTTTGTCGGCGAAACGGGAAGTGGTCATGCAGTGGTTATGGATGGGCCGCCTGATCATGGAGGACGCAATATGGGGCCTCGTCCTATGGAAATGATTCTAATAGGCTTAGGTGGATGTTCATCCTTCGATGTCGTGCAGATTTTACAAAAAGGCAGGAACGATATTGTTAGCTGCGTGACTGAGATAGCCGCTGAACGTGTTGACGCCGTACCGAGTGTGTTTAGTAAAATTCATTTGCATTTCATTGTCAGTGGTAAAGGATTAAAAGAATCAGCTGTAGAGCGAGCGGTTAAATTGTCGGCTGAGAAATATTGTTCTGCTTCTATTATGTTGGGTAAAGCAGGGGTAGAGATTACTCACGACTTTGAAGTCATCGAGACTTAATGGCTATCCATTATTAATCACGATGTTCTGTTTTGGATTCAAGCTTATCAATAATTCTGATGTATTCACTCAGCTTGGGTCTATATAAGATCATCCCCAATGCAGATAATCCTGAAAATATATACAGAGTGTTATAACCATCACCCATTATGAATAGCGTAAATCCAAAGATTTCGATGATTCCAATCAAACACAGGGAGACTAGAGACGTCAATCGATAGCGTTTTTTTGCAATCAATCGTGCGCTTGTCTCTGTAAATGGCATTGTTTCATTTAATCGCAGTTGAATATGGCGAATCAAATTAGTCATAGGAAAGGCTACGATTGCAAGCAGATAGAGAACTGATCTAATAAATACTCGCTGGGTTTCTGCTATGGGGCTTTGTAGTTGTTCACCGAACCATAAACAGATGATAACCAGCGCAATTAAAAAGGCTATCATCAGACCCTGAATGATTCGAGGAATTAAAAGGTCATGAGTTAATCGATCAGTTTCTATTGGCTGTTGCATGTTGTTTCCAGATTGATTGGGCGCTTTATGATACCAAACCTGATGATTCAGGCTGTTTTCTTTTAAGAATAATTATAAACGATTAGGATGTATTGTTGTTTTGGGGGTAGTCGGTTTTAAATATTGCATTTAAAAGCGCTTTGCTTACAATGCATGCAAAATAACTATAATGACTCTATTTTTTAAGGAAATCTTATGTTGATTCTCGGTGTAGATATTGGAGGTTCTGGTATTAAAGGTGCGATTGTTGATACTGCGAATGGTTCTTTGGTTACAGAACGTTATCGTATTGAGACTCCGCAACCGGCAACACCTACTTCAGTTGCCTTTGTTCTGACAGAAATGGTTAAACATTTTAACTGGACTGGGTTAGTGGGTTGTGGTTTTCCTGCAGTCATTCAACACGGTGTTGCGCGAACTGCTTCCAATATATCACCTCTTTTTATTGATACTAATATTAATCAATTATTCTCTGAAGCGACGCAATGCCCCTGTTTTTGTCTTAACGATGCCGATGCGGCAGGTTTGGCAGAAAT
>CAIOMN010000016.1 GCA_903859415.1 uncultured Methylococcaceae bacterium | reverse complement strand
TATTGGCAGCTTAGGAAATTATGGACTCCAGAATATATGAACCAAAGACCAGAATACAAGAAAGATGTAATAAAGTTTGTTAATGACCAAGTTAATGGCTTTAATCCTTATTAGTAAAAAACATAAATAATCACTATTGTCCGACTAAAACCTGATCTCCATGTTGTTGATTTTTAACTATCAGAAAATCAAGCATATTGTTAATTTATTTTGCACTTTTAAAAACAGACCCCCTCAACTCAAGGCAAATTTCAGCTGTGTTACCCGATTCGGAGGGTGATCTTTTACCAGATAATTTCGTTTTGTGCTGCTGAGCAATTCAAAAACATCGAGCAAACTAATCAAGTGAATCCTGACCAGAGATGCTACCACTGAGAAAGCCTTTTTTGTCATAGCCATTTTCTGAATGACTGTCATTAGGAGTTGAGCAATCAAGGTACACCAGACTTGGGTATATATCGCGTTAACGTTCTCGCCATAAAAGAAGTGAAGCTGAAAGTTCTGCTTCATCTTTTTGAATAGCAGCTCGATACCCCACCTTTTTTTATACAGGAAGGCGATTTCTTCTGCCGTAATTTCAAAGTTATTGCATAGAAATTCATAACACCTATTCTTGTCATCCTGATAACTCACTTTCCTTAATCGCAGTCTCTTGGTCTGGTTCGTGATTTTCTTTCCTTTGTCATTTTCGGGATGATATTCGAGTTCAATGATTTCCTCTTTTATTACCATGGCTTTGCCCTTGATCTTTTCGTTCTCCTGAATCGTCTCAATGACAGTGTATACAGCGTTTTTCTTCATCCGGGTCACGAAAAAAATCTGTTTTTCAGTCCACAAGGCAAACTGCATATAGTAGTTATAGGCGCGGTCAAATACAACCATACTGTGAGAAATCAGTTCCAACTCTTTCAGAAAGTTCTTATCGTGAACCTTGGCAGCTGTGATTTTGACAAACCGGCCAACCGATTGAACAGCATCAATGAGCATATTATAATACTCCCTAATTTTCAGACCACGAGTTAAGTTGAAAATTTTAACTAATTTAACCGTGGATTATGAAAGCAAAAAGAAGAAAATTTACAGCGGGTTTTAAAGCCCAGGTAGCCATTGAAGCGCTTAAGGAGCGGGAGTCACTGGCAGAATTAGCAAAGCGATTTGAGGTTCATCCAAACATGATCTCTAAGTGGAAGCAGGAATTTATCGAGCGGTCATCGGAGATCTTTGAAACTGCCCCGCCCGAAGGAAATTTTGAAGCAGAACGAGAGAAGCTGTTTGCCAAAATCGGGCGACTCGAAGTGGAGCGTGATTGGCTAAAAAAAATTTCAAAAATGGCAGGTCTGTGAAAGAGATCATGAGTTATATTACTGAAAACAAGGACATAAGCATCCGAAGTCAATGTGATCTGGTGGATATAAGCCGCAGCAATGTATATTATCAAGCGATTGGTGAATCAGCGGAAAACCTTGAATACATGCGGTTAATGGATGAGTATTATCTTGATCACCCAACCTATGGCGTTCTTCAAATGCAGGATTTTTTGTTTTTATGCGGTTTTTTGACCAATGTTAAGCGGGTTCGCAGATTGCTTCGGAAGATGGGGCTTATGGCAATATACCCCAAACGAAACCTGAGCAAACTGGGCAGTGCCAAATATATCCGACCGTATCTTTTAAGAGGACTGAAAGCAGTGAGGCCTAACCAGGTCTGGGCGGTCGATATAACATATATCCCGATGACTGGCGGGTTTATGTATCTTACTGCCATAATTGACTTGTACAGTAGGTTTGTCGTTGGCTGGGACGTATTCAACACCCTGGATGCAGAAAACACGCTGGAGGTATTTAAACAAGCCGTAGCAAACCATGGCAAGCCAGAGATTATCAACTCCGATCAAGGCAGCCAGTTCACTTGTGCATTATGGACGGAATATGTGGAGAAGGCAGAAATACAAATAAGCATGGATGGTAGAGGCAGGGCCATTGACAACATTTTTATCGAACGGCTCTGGCGTACAGTAAAACAAGATTATGTTTATTTACATCCCGTTGACAACGGAACGCTGTTGTTTATAGGGCTGAAGAGCTTCTTCAATACATACAATAATAGAAAACCCCATCAGGGAATAGGTCGGGTAAGTCCCGTGCAATTGTACAAAGTAGCAGCTTGAAAAAGTTATGAACAAAAGAAAAAAGTACCAAAAAAGAAAAGCTGTTAATAGCGAGAATAACTCTGCGAGTTATTGCCCGCTACTAACAGCAATAACAACACAAACAATCCTATTTAATTCAATTAAGAAAAGACATTCGCTGGTCTAAGAAATGGGGAGTAGCATAC
>CAIOMN010000015.1 GCA_903859415.1 uncultured Methylococcaceae bacterium | reverse complement strand
GGCATGGATATAAACCTTCAGTGTACAATGAACTGAAGGTTTATGTTCATTTGTACATCGAAAGAAACCCGTTTTCAGGACTTTATAAAGCCAGGAATTGCATAAAGTGTAAACCGGTAAATGAAGGATGCCTAAAATCTGCTATTTAATTGCCCGAACTGTTTCGTTAAATCTTTCTTAATACCACGGGTCTTGCGTAATAATTGAGTATCAACAGACTTTGTGCCCTGTTAATTAACCACAGTGAAAGTAAAAAGCTCAATAAAGCACTGCAGGCAATCCATAAATCCAGATTTGGGGTCTCGGAGACCAAAACCCAATTAGCAACACCCGCGCCTAAAAATAGAGCTATTAAAGGTACAAGATATAAAAGTAAAGACGCTCGCAATAATAAACTCTCATCAATCGCTATGATAACCTCATCACCTGTTTTGATTTGAATATCACAATCGACTGGGACTAACTTTTTCTTGAGAACACTACCCAGAGCATTGGTTGTACATGAGGCTTTTTGTTGGCACCCGCCACACGCACTATTTGAACTACTGGTAACCCAGACTTGCTGATTTTCTATTTTTACCACTACAGCAAGTTCTTCAATCATGATCAATCTCCATAAGCGTTAAATGTTTCTCAGCAAAATAGAAGACACCCTCAAGCTCTTGCAAGCGAAGCGCCTGCAAACGCTGTCCAAAACAAACCGGACTTTGACATTCGCCCGTTTTTGGATCAAAAACAAACCCGTGCATTGAACAGCGTAAATATGTTCCGGTTTCATCAAAAATTGCATCCTGCTCGCAATTTAATGGCCGCTGCATATGCATACAAACATTGACATACGCATAGGCAACATTGTCAAAGAGGAAAATAATGGCAGTAACAGGCTGTTTTTTAAAGTGAATAGCGCGTGTCAAATAACTGCTATTTTCAAGTTCTTGACGAGTACACGCTTGTTTTAGTTTCTCATTAACCATGGCGATTACTCAGACCCGTATTAAACACCTGCTTATTAAATAAGCACCCTATAACCCTGAATACCATTATGAACGTTAAGAAAATAATTGTCTACAGCCTCAAAGAACATGAAAACGTTTGTAGTTACCCCTCATTGCATTGGTGGTGCGGGTGGTGTTCCTGCGGGCGGAGGTGGTATAGAACCTGCTGGAGCTGTAATACCTGTGCTTGATGGTGGTGGTGGAATCGTAGATGGGTGCACCACAAATGGAGAACTGGTTGCGCCAGAAAATTGGCCCACTACAGGCACTTGATGCCCTTTAGCATACATACATTGAATATAGGCGGCATCATAACGCTGTTGATCAGCATACATGCTGTTATTTGAGACACCGGTGCCAACTAAACTGCCTCCCACTAAACCGGCACCAGCACCTATTGCAGCACCAGTTCCCCCACCTATTGCCGCTCCTGCTGCAGCTCCAATCGCTGTCCCGACTGCTGCACTGGCAACACCACTATTCACACCTGCTTGATTAGGCGTTGTGCCTCCTACCTGCAAAAAAGCATATTGTTGACAAACAGCATCATCATTACGAAACCGCTCGAAAGTCAGCCCTGTTCCAGGCAACACCATGACACTAGGCCCATTGGGTAAACTTGCGCAGCCTGTTATTGCTAACAGTGTAACAACCAAAACCATCATAACTGAACGTGACATAATAAACTCCTTAACGGGGTGCAGGGGGTGTTGGCTCAACCTGTTGCCAACCATTGGGACAGGCTTTAACATAAGGATAATAACCTTCAGGATTGCTGCAATGATACCAATAACCCGCTGGATATTGTTGAACGACTGGAGCTGGTGCTGATTGCTGAATATAAACAGGGGGAGCAACTGGTACCGTGACAACTGGTGGATAATTGTAGTTATAATTATAATAGGGGTATCCTCCGTAATAACCTAAACCATATCCCAGCCCTAAACCAAGCCCGCCATAATATATTCCACGCCCATAACCCCATCCTCCTCCACCGTAATGACCGCCTCCACCAAAGTGTCCACCACCTCCACCAAAGTGTCCACCGCCGCCAAAGTGTCCACCACCTCCCCCAAAACCGCCATGTCCTCCACCGCCATGGGCCCATGTATAATTATTAGCCATCAATCCAACAAGGACGATAGCCAATCCCAACTGTATAATCTTTTTCATTGAGTTCTCCATACCGCGTTAGCGGCATTCACAAAAATTGACGTCAACAATGACAAAGCAATTTGTAGACCATAATAATCCAGCTCTTTAAATTCAATAGATCAGATGATATTGACTCCATATAGTTCCACTCCTAAATGAAGAAATAAACCGATTAATAATTCATTTTAGGTTCAAAACAACCGGCTTCATAACTGAAAATAAAGATTCAAAACCATCTAACTCAAAGCAAGTTTAGATGGTTTGAAGTTGACATAAATAGGTGGATAATTATTAATATAAATTATAGTGATTAAACTTTTGGCAAATACTTACTGATATTTGTACCCGTGCCAGCCACTGTCCAAGAGGTTCCGGTATCTGGACTACACGTTGCTGTGTACAAAATAATGTCACCCGCAGCCACACCTGAGCCAATCGCTTTCAAGACTATTGACACTGTGCCAGACAACACTGAAGGACTTCCTGATGCAGCACCAACGGCAGTCACTGAGGTGGTGTATTTTCCATTAATAGCGGTGGCAACACCTAAATTTAATGTCGCATTATCAACAGCGGGGTTACCTAGAGTACCCTCACTACACGCCACACTAATTGCTGTCATTGCGGGCGTTGCTAGGCTAACGGCTTCTGTTACCTTGGCTTTAATCGTGTAATCCTGATAAGCAGGTACTGCGATTGCCGCTAAAATGCCAATAATCGCAACTACGATCATTAATTCAATTAACGTAAAACCTTGCATTAATTTTTTTGTATCTGATAAATTGTTCATGAGTAAATTCTCTTGGGATAAAAAATCAAATCACAATAAATGGGGATACCGGCTTATGTATACTGATAAATTATGACGCTGTTTAAGCTGAACGATGGAAACCCAAGTTATAACCCAATGAGGATTTTAATAATATAGAGCAAACTTGGAGTACTACTTATACCATACTCTCAGTAGTGAAACCTAACTTGTTAAACGTTAACTCGGCAAATAGATGCCCGATAACTCTTGATACACTGTTTAAGAGCCTAACAGACATCCAATTCTATGAAATACATCTGAAAACATATCTTTTGTCAGTCGCTTTGTTTGCACGTTGTAACGACTGGTATGATAAGAATCTACTAATATTTGACCATTTGGCAGGTGATGCTGTGCATTGTGTGAAAAAAGCGCACTACTAGACTTTAATTTATACGCTTTTAACACAGCTTGATGTGCAACCGTGCCCAAGGCTAAAATAACAGCATCATTGGCTAAGGTATTTAACTCCGCAGCCAGAAATTGATTACACTGGTTTATCTCTTCCCCGGTCGGTTTATTTTGCGGCGGCAGACATTTAACCGCATTTGTAATTCTACAATTTTTTAGTTCTAGACCATCGTCTAATGATTCTGACTTTAATTGATTACTGTAGCCAAATTCATACAAGGCTTCATACAGCAACAAGCCCGCATAATCTAACGTAAAGGGTCGCCCTGTCGCATTTGCGCCATGTAAACCAGGTGCCAAACCGACAATCAACAAGCGAGGATTTTTATCACCAAAAGGCGCAACAGGACGGGCATGATAGGCTGGATACTTTTGCTTAACCTCACATAAAAAATCATTTAGGCGTTTACACTGACGACACTCTTGATCAAATATTTCTTTTGAATACATAAAGATAACTATTCTCTGACTGGTTTTTTATCCAGCTTTCTTTGCAGTGTCCGCCTATGCATATTTAAGGCTCTTGCCGCCGCTGATATATTACCGTCATGCTGCATCAATACTTTCTGTAAATGCTCCCATTCCAAACGTTTTATCGATAGGGGATTTTCACTAATCAATACCGATGAATCGCCTTCATTTTTATTCAACGCGGTAACAATTTCATCGGCGTTGGCTGGCTTGGTTAAATAATGAATCGCGCCGAGTTTTATCGCCTCAACAGCGGTAGCGATACTGGCAAACCCTGTCAGCATAACAATGCGGGTATTATCATCTAATGAAATCAGCTTTTTTACCAACTCTAAGCCGGATTCATAACCTATCCGCAAATCAATAACAGCATATTCAGGAATATGCTTTTCAGCCATAAAAAGACCGTCTGCGACAGTGGTGGCCATGACAACATCGTAATTTCTTTTTTCTAGTGCTGATTTCAAAACCTTACAAAAGGTTTCGTCATCATCGACCAGTAACAGACGAGGATTATCCGTTTCCAAAATTGACATCAGTAGTCTCTGTATTTAAGAGAGGGAGTGTAATTTCAACAATAGCTCCCCCTGAATCGCTATTGTAATGTTTAATAATACCGCCTAAACGGGTAATCGTGGAGTACGTTAAAAACAACCCCACGCCTAAGCCGCGTTTTTTACTAACAACCGGTTGTTGACCCGCAAACTCAATGATCTCTGCTGGAAAGCCTGGACCAAAATCTCTGATTTTGATTTCAACCGTGTTTAAATCCCAGCTCGCATGAAATTCAATACCCAATTCAGGAGGAGAAGCTTCAGCGGCATTATTTAAAATATTAATCAGTGAATGGGTTAAGGTGCGCTCAGCGATGATTTTAGCATCAGTTTCAACATGGGGGTCAATAAAATAGTTTAGCTTGACGCCTGATTCGTGGGTACGCCATTGTTTGATTACATCATCTATGTAGTCAATCAATAACATCACACTCCCTGATTCAGCACGCACTTCCCCCGCTGATGCAGACATCACAGAAAGTGCTTCCTTGCATCGATTGATTTGTTGCTGAATGATTGCCATCTTTTCGTACAATTCTGGATAACGATGACTCGGGTATTCTTGACCCAACTCATGAGAAACTATCGCTATAGTACCCAAAGGGGTCCCCATATCATGAGCCGCACTGGCCGCCAGGGTGCCTAAAGCAATCACTCGCTCATCTCTTAATGCGTTTTCCCGTGCTTTGGCAAGACTTCGTTCTTGAGTCCTGAGTGTTCTAGCCAGTTCAACAACAAAAAACGCGACTAAACCTGCACTAAAGACGAATCCGAACCACATCCCAAACATATGCAAGCTAAAATAGCTTTTATCACTCATTACATGGGCATGCTGTAATAATAGGTAACCCTCAGCATTCGATTTCATTAATGCCGGATCAGGCATATGTGGCTCTATCGATGGCAGGGGAACATTAAAAGCAATTAACATCGTATACAAGGATGTTGTCAGTATTACCATATACCAGGCATACGCCTGCGGCAACATAATCGCAGTAATAATAAGAGGTAACAAAAACACCCAGGTAATTGGATTTGAAGCGCCTCCTGTCAAATACAATAAGGCGGCAATAGCAAAAACGTCCAGGGATATCTGAGAAAAAATCTCCAATTCTGTCACCAGATCATCTGCCTGCATACGCATTGATGTATACAAATTGGCTGCACCTGTGGCTAAAACGACCAACCAAAGCTGTTGTTCAGGTAGCCGTATTCCAAGACCATGAACAGATAAAACAATCAGCAATACTTCACAACAGATCATCAAGTTTCTAAGAATATAAAGCCACTTAAGGTTTTGCCGAACAGAAACTTCTGATTTTGGTGATATATGTGAAAGCATTTATAAATTAAATGAATTTAAGATTTGAAGGAGAAAGATTTAAAACCTGAGAATCGTCACGTTAAGGAACAGTTTTTAGATGCCTTATACTCTAAATAGTGGGCTGCGACAATATGTCACATTTTTATTTGCATTAACTATTGATATTATTAACCTAACTTTTAAAGCTCTAAAAAAGCTTTTTAGCTGAAAGTTGCGTTATATCACTCCTAATAGTTTTAAGGCGGTTTAATTACCGCCTTTTTTTTGCCTGTCGCACGACTTGAGTGTTAACAAAAATTTACTCCTAAGCCCTTCAAGCCACAATACCCATCCGGATTTTTAGCAAGATATTGCTGATGATAATCCTCGGCATAATAAAACACATCAGCCGATCTAATTTCTGTTGTTATTGAGCTAAACCCTGCCTGAGTTAAAAGTACCTGATAGTACTGTCTTGATGTTAATGCCTCACTAAGTTGTTCTTCACTGTTCGTATAAACTCCAGATCGATATTGTGTTCCCTGGTCATTACCTTGCCTCATGCCTTGAGTCGGATTATGTGAGGTCCAAAACACTCTAAGTAATTCAGCGTAAGCTATTATTTCTGGATCATATATAACCTTCACAACTTCATTATGCCCTGTTAATCCGGTACATACTTCGTCATAGGTTGGGTTTGGAGTATAGCCACCACTATATCCCACTGCGGTACTCACTACACCCTGTTGCTGCCAAAACTTTCGCTCAACACCCCAAAAACAGCCCATACCAAAACAGGCTTGTTGCAAATGAGCAGGAAACGGCGGTGTAATTGGAAAACCCGTTACAAAATGTACATTAGTTATCATCATTGGAGTATCTCTACCCGGCAATGCTTTCGAAGGTTCAGGCAAAGTAAGCTTTTTTGATGTTAAAATCATAGGTTATGATATTTGGTAGCTTGTGAGTTATTATTCTTTTCATCTTACTGTTTTTTTTGATTATAGCAACCCAACTTTTAAAGAGAGATTAATGATAGAGCAAGATGTCTTACGCCGATTTTTATTTGAAACATTAGGCATACGAGGTGAGTGGGTAAAACTCACAACCAGTTGGCAAACGGCCAAGCAACACCAACAAGGTCCTGAGAATGCACAATTACTTTTGGGACAAGGCTTAGCGGCTGTAGTCATGCTCTCAGCCACCATCAAATTCAATGGTTCAATGATACTTCAGGCACAAGGTGATGGTGATTTTAAAGCACTGGTTGCACAATCCACTCACGATAAAAAAATACGGGGTTTAATACGCTGTAATGACGAAGTGGCAAATGGTTCACTCGAATCAACTTTTGGGCAAGGACAACTGATATTAACCATTGAACCGGATGATGGCCAACCGTATCAGGGTATCGTACCTTTAGAAGGTATAAATTTAGCCGCCTCTTTACAAACTTATTTTGAGCAATCTGAGCAGCTCAACACCCGACTATGGCTATGTGCAAACGAAACACATGCAGTGGGTTTGCTGCTACAAGAATTACCTTCACAAACTAGCGATAATGCTGGGTGGGAGCGCATCGAAATATTAGCCAATACCATTACAGAAAAAGAACTGTTAGAGTGGGATTGCGAACAACTCCTATACAACTTATTTAATGAAGATCAGATCAGGCTGTTTGATAGTGAACCAGTACAATTTGAATGCTCCTGTGGCCGCCCCAGAATTGAAAGAACCTTACGCGCACTAGGCGCAGAAGAACTTGAATCCATATTGAAAGAACAAGGAAAAATTGATGTAGGCTGCGAGTTTTGTGGGAAACACTATGTTTTTGATAAGGTTGATGTGAGCATACTGCTCCAGGAAGATGGGGTTGCCTGTTCAGATACTCTACACTAAAGTAACCAACGTTAACGTTTTTTGTAGCATGGTGGGAGTGGCTTTAGCCACGATTATCGTGGTTAAAGCCACTCCTACAGCAAACTAACTCTTAACTTAGTAACATTGGGGCGCAACCCTATTGTTAACATAACAGTCGAAATTTAATGTAAATTCATCGATAATGTTCGCCTTTTTAGACCAAATACAGGACGTTTATACCCAGTTATGAAGTTGGAGAAAATCAAACTTTCGGGCTTTAAATCATTTGTTGATCCGACAGTCATTCCCATTCATGGAAACTTAACCGCTATAGTGGGCCCCAATGGTTGTGGTAAATCAAATATTATTGATGCCGTCCGTTGGGTTATGGGCGAAAGCTCTGCCAAACACTTACGCGGTGGCAACATGGCTGATGTCATCTTTAATGGCTCATCCGGCAGAAAACCCGTCAGCACTGCCTCTGTTGAGCTTATCTTTGATAACTCTGCTGGCAAATTGGGTGGCGAATATGCCCAATACGATTCCATTGCTATCAAACGTCAAGTGAGTCGAGATGGTCAATCCCTATTTTTACTCAATGGCTCACGCTGTCGACGCAAAGATATTACTGATTTATTTTTAGGTACAGGTTTAGGCTCTAGAAGCTATGCGATTATAGAACAAGGCACTATTTCTCGCATGGTTGAGGCAAAACCCGATGAGCTCAGGGTACATATTGAAGAAGCTGCGGGTATTTCAAAATACAAAGAGCGCCGCAGTGAAACAGAAACCCGGATGAAACACACCCGGGAAAATCTGGAGCGACTCGATGATTTACGAGAAGAAGTTGAAAAACAACTGAAACATCTACAAAAGCAAGCAGAGAAAGCAGAGAAATATACTGAGCTAAAAAAACAGGAGCGTCAGTTTCGGCTTGAATTATTGGCGATGCGCTGGAATGCGTTTTATCAAACCAGCAAAAAACTGGAAATTAAGCTTCATGAGGTCGCTAACGAACATAACCGTTTATTTGTAGAAGTACGGGATATTGAAAAAGCGGTCGAAATAAAACGCGCTGATCATAAAGATCAACAACAGCTATTTAATAAAGCTCAAGGTGATTATTATACGATTGTTGCTGAAGTAAGTGGTTTACAACAAGCTATCAAACATCATGAAGTCAGCTACGAAGAAACATCACATGAAATTAAGCGTACAACACTTCAGGCCGAGCAGTCATTAAATCAACTTGAATCTGATTTGCAAACCTTGGAAGACTTGAAACAAGCTCTTTTAGAAGCTGAAGAAGACCTCCAGATTGCCGAAGACAAACAGACTGATGTTTTGCAACTTCAACAAAATATCCTTCAACAAAAAGCAGCATGGCAAGTTCAATGGGAAGATTATCGATTCTTGAGTTCTGAAAACAAAGAACAAGCTGAAGTCCAAAAGACCAAAATGATCCAGCTAGAAAATCAGCTTCGTCAATTACAGATTCGCCAGGATAAATTAAAAAGCGAACAAGACGAACTGGCGACCAGTGAATTACAAACAGACCTTGAAACCCTGGATGCAGATATTGAGATTATAGGCTTTCAACGAGATGATTTTCAGGCTCAATTAGAACAATTACATCATCAAATTCGTGAA
This sequence comes from uncultured Methylococcaceae bacterium, assembly GCA_903859415.1. Classification (GTDB taxonomy): domain Bacteria; phylum Pseudomonadota; class Gammaproteobacteria; order Methylococcales; family Methylomonadaceae; genus Methylobacter_C. The sequence goes on along the minus strand of CAIOMN010000015.1, from coordinate 29,833 downwards.
CAACGCCAACAGATAAAGCAGTTCCATGACGCTCTTCATACTCGTCGTTCAGAGAGCCATAGTATCAAAGGTAAAATAACTTCATTGGAGTTATTGCAACAACATGCAATGGGTAAAGATAATAAGAATTTATCAGCGTGGCTAGAATCCATGAATCTAGCTGATAACCAACGCCTAGCTGAATTTTTAGACGTTGATTCTGGATGGGATACCGCTGTTGAAACCGCATTGGGTAATTATTTAGAAGCTATTTGTATAGCTAATCCCGAATCTGTTTTTCATGGTTTAGAACGTTTAAATAAGGAATCGGTAACGCTCTTCAACGTTGAAAAAGCTACTAAGAATAACTTACCTGACACTGAATTCACCTCATTACTACTGAATAAGATTAAAGCACCTTGGGATATTAGCTCCTTATTAGGCGATATTTACTGTGCCGACACTAATGAAGCCGCCATCGCCTTAGCGGAGGAAATGAGTGTTCACGAGTCCGTTATCACGCCAGAAGGCACTTGGTTTGGCCCGAACTGGTTAAAGGTAACGCACACCAAAGATAGTAAAGTGGGTGTTTTGCAGCGTGAAAAAGAATTACGGTTGTTGAAAAGCCGTCAAGAAGAATTGGCTCAAGAAATTTATAACCTTGAGGATCAATTATCCAGCACTGAGCTTGAGTTAAAAGAGGCTGAAATCTTACGCGAATCTATCCAGCAGCAAGATAATAAGCTGGGTGCGGAACTCTCTTCAAAGAGTGCGGAGTTCAGCGCTTACTCGACGCGCTGGGAGCATCAGCAACGCCGCCTTGAACAAATTGCGAATGATCTTGAAGAAATAATGCGCGAAATAAGTGAAAATACCGAGATAATGGCTGAATCCAGATTGTTACAGGAAGAAGCTGAAGCGACATTAGAGCAGCAAGAAGACATCAAGCTAAAACTTGAAGAGGCTCATCAGCGTTTACAGTTTCAACAGAACAATACCGAAGGGGCTGTTAATGAAGCCATGCAGCAAACCTATGCACTAAAAGCAAAAATTGACTCTTTACGTAATTCTGAAATCTCGACCATTAAACAAATTGATCGACTCAAAAGCCAACATCAACAGTCAGTTGAGTGGCTTGCTACGCTTGATATAAAACTGCAACTAACACTATCCCCTCTGGATACTGAAAAAGAACAACTCAAGCAACAAACACTCGAAAAAGATAAAATAGAGGTTAATCTAAAAGCACAACGCCAGTTACAAGAGGCTATTGAAGCAGAAATAACCCAATTATCAGAACAACAGACTTTCACTCAACGCGCACTTGAGAAACAGAAAGAAGGTCTGGATACGATCCGGTTTGAGTTGCAAGAATGTAAAGTGCGTCAGCAAACCATTAATGAACAACTTAAAGAAATCGATGCAAATGCTGAGCACGTTTTGAAGACATTACCCGAACAGGCCGAAGAATCAAACTGGAAAATTAAAGTTGACGATCTTTCTAATCAAATTGAGCGCTTAGGCACCATTAACCTGACAGCCATAGAAGAATATAAAGCCCAATCTGAACGCATGAACTTTCTTAATGAACAACATGCTGACTTAATTGAGGCATTGCAAATACTGGATCAGGCGATTAGTAAAATTGATAAAGAAAGTAGGCTGCGTTTTAAAGAAACATTCGATAAAATAAACACCGGATTACAAGAAAAATTCCCAAAGTTATTTGGTGGCGGACAAGCTTATCTGGAATTAACCGAGCAAGATTTGTTAGAATCAGGTGTAAACATTATTGCTAGACCTCCTGGAAAGCGAAACAGCTCGATTCATTTGTTATCCGGAGGAGAAAAAGCCTTAACAGCGGTAGCCTTAGTGTTTTCAATTTTTGAACTGAATCCAGCTCCTTTCTGCTTATTAGATGAGGTTGATGCCCCACTTGACGATGCGAATGTCGGACGGTTTTCAAAAATGGTAGAAGAGATGTCGTCATCTGTGCAATTTTTGTATATTTCTCATAATAAAGTCACTATGGAAATTGCAAAACAATTGGCAGGTGTCACGATGAAAGAACCGGGTGTGTCCCGGATGGTCGCAGTTGATATTGAAGAAGCAGTGAGTCTGGCGGAAATCTAATGGATAAAGAACTATTAAGAGTTGTAATTATTGGAACGGGTCTAATAATTGTCATGGGGCTATTGGCTTGGAGTTATTTAAGAAATAGAAAGCTTCAAGAAGAAGACGAAGGTTATGATTTTCTAGGGGTCAACAAACCTGGCAAAAGATATGCCTCTAAGGATAAGAAATCAGCGTCTGTTTCTTTAGATGATGATGTGGGTCCAGCCCACACCCTTCAACAAGACGAAGATTTTTATGATAGTGATGATGATATTGAACACTCTCCACGGATATCAGCTCCAGCCATTATCCAGTTTAGCCTGATAGCTAATGCCGATGAAGGTTTTAATGGAATTGATTTAGTCAATGCCTTTGGTATCGTTGGACTTGAATACGGAAGCTTAAAAATCTATGAACGCCTAGATGCTAAGCGATTAGTTGATTATGGTGTCGCCAGCATGGTTGGAACCGGAATATTTCCTGATAAGGACATAGAAGCCTTTTATACACCTGGCTTAATCTTTTTTATGCAACCCGGTGTACTGGATGATGCACAAGCAATTTTTGATGACTATATTGAAACATTGCAGCTATTGGCAATAGAGTTAGACGGAACAATCCTTGATCATCATAAACATAAATTAACGGATGCCACTATCCAGGCACTTCGCTTAAGTTTATAACAATCGGGTAAACGGTTTAATCCTCCCCCTTTTAAACCGTTTACTCCACTAAATCCGAAAATCACCCTCTTGAACACCGACTATACCGATTTAATCGCTAAAATAAACCAATGGGATCATGCCTATTACGTGCTGGATAATCCCATGGTTCCAGATGCTGAGTATGATCGCGTTTTTAAAGAGCTACTATCAATAGAAGCCGATCACCCTGAGCTAATCACTGTTGATTCACCGTCCCAGAGGGTCGGTGCAAAACCAATAGATGATTACACCAAGATAGAACATCAAGTTCGCATGCTCTCTTTGGCTAATGCTTTTAACCTAGAAGAAACCAATGCTTTTTTTGAAAAAGCAGCTAAAGACCTGGAGATCGATGCATCAAGCCTGACTATTTTTAGCGAGCCTAAACTGGATGGCCTTGCGATTACCATCCATTATGAAAATGGACTTTTAAGCTATGCCGCAACACGGGGTGATGGCCAGATAGGTGAAGATGTCACCCACACGATTAAAACCATCAAATCTATTCCGCTTAAATTAGCTACTGCAAATCCCCCGAAACAACTGGATGTTCGCGGCGAAGCGTTTATGCCCAAAGCAGCCTTTGAAAAACTAAATAAGCTAGCGCTAGAAAATGATCGTAAGACCTTTGTAAATCCAAGAAATGCAGCAGCAGGAAGTATTCGGCAAATGAATCCCAAGATTGCTGCCGAGCGGGATTTACAATTTATTCCTTACGGGATAGGAGCTTATGAAGGTGACACCCACTTTACTTTACATTCTGAAATCCTCGGCTATTTACAGCAACTAGGCTTTAGAAAAAACCCACATTGTTATACTTTTCAAGGAAGCTTTGAAAACTTTGAGAGCAATTATAAAATCATGGAAGCTGCCAGAACCCAACTTCCCATGGATATTGATGGCATAGTTTATAAAGTCGATGATTTAAACCTGCAAACCCGCCTGGGTTTTATTGCCCGTTCACCAAAATGGGCAGTCGCCAGAAAGTTTCCTGCTCAAAATGACATCACCCAGTTACTCGCTGTTGATTTTCAGGTTGGGCGCACCGGTGTTTTAACCCCCGTCGCCCGTTTAACACCCGTCTTTGTCGGTGGCGTTACCGTCAGTAATGCCACCTTACACAATATGGATGAAATCGAGCGTCTGGGTCTGTGTATTGGTGACGACATAGAAATACAAAGAGCCGGAGACGTCATTCCCAAAGTAGTAAAAGTGATAACCCAAGGTATTCAAAGACTGCCTATTATCATGCCGGAACAGTGTCCCGTCTGTCAGGCACCCGTTGAACGACTGCCCGGACAAGCCGCCTTCCGTTGCACAGCAGGCTTAACCTGCCCTGCTCAAGGCGCTGAGCGTATTAAACATTACGCCTCACGCAAATTCATGAATATTAATAACCTGGGCACCAAGCTCATTGAAGTGCTCTATAATAATGGCACTCTCAAAACAATTGCCGATATTTACACACTCAGCCTTAATGATATAGCTACGTTGGACGGCCAAGGTGAGAAAAGCGCCCAAAATGTTTTAGACTCAATAGAAACATCTAAAACAACCCGACTCGCTACCTTTATCGGTGCATTAGGTATTCACGAAATTGGGGAAGAAGGCGCTAAATACCTCGCCAAATACTTCAAAACCTTAGACGCTATAACCCATGCATCGCTTGAAGATCTGCTGCAAGTTCCCGATATCGGCCCGGTTATGGCTCAAAATGTTGTGCATTTCTTTAATGATGAAAAGAACAAAGCAATAATTAAAGCGATTATGAGCGCAGGTGTTAACTGGCCAGATGAAGTTGAAGAACCCATTAATCAACAACCCTTACTTGGACAAACCTGGGTATTAACCGGCACACTAGAACAGTTAACCCGCAGTGAAGCAAAGGAATTGCTAGAGCGTTTAGGCGCCAAAGTAGCGGGGTCGGTATCAAAAAAAACCAGTTGCGTGGTTGCAGGCAAAGACGCTGGCTCTAAACTAACCAACGCCCAAGCCTTAGGGATTACAGTACTTGATGAAACTGAGTTTTTGACCCGATTTAAGGAAGATATAACTAAACCCAGTTCCTCTATTTCTTAAACAACGCGATAGACTCAACATGCCCGGTCTGAGGAAACATATCCATCACACCGGCTTTAACCAGTTGATAGCCTAGCTCATTAACAAGAATCCCGGCATCACGGGCCAATGTTGATGGATTACAGGACACATACACAATCTGCTCAGGCTGCCACTTTTTAAAATACTTTAAAACCTCAGAGGCCCCTGCTCTGGAAGGATCTAACATGATTTTGTTATATTTACGGTTTGCCCAGGGTTGATCACTGATATCTTTACTTAAGTCAGCCGCGTAAAACTCAACATTGCTGATATTGTTATAGCGTGCATTTTCTTTAGCATGATTAACCAGCGGTTGATCGCCTTCAATACCCACCACGAGTCCGGCAAACTTCGCCATAGGCAAGGTAAAGTTACCTAAGCCACAAAACAAATCCAGAACGGTGTCATTTTCATTTAAATCCAAAGTTTCCAGAACCCGGTTAATCATTTGTTTGTTAATTTCGTAATTAACCTGAGTAAACATGGCCGGTCTAAACTTAAACTCAATACCTTGGTCAGGTAATGCGTAAGTCGGAATCACTTCAGGTTCACCGTTTAAAGGCACAATGGTATCCGGGCCTTTCGATTGCACACATAAACTCATGTTATGTTGCTGTCCAAAAATACGCATCTTCTCTTGATCTTCTGCAGTCTCAGGCTCAAGCACCCGAAAAGATAACACACACTGCTCATCGCCAATGGCGACTTCTATTTGCGGGATTTTGTCTCTGATAGTCAAACCCGCAATCATTTCACCCAGTGCGACCAGCTTGGTACCGACGATAGGATGCATCACCACACAACTATCGATTTCCGCTAAATAAGGATGCCGCCGTTCTCTAAAGCCAACTAAAACCCGGTTTTTCTTGGCGACATACTTAACACCCATCCGGGCTTTACGACGATAGCCCCAATGTGGACCCTCCAACGGTTGCCAGAGTTCAGGTATTTCAACCTTACCAATACGTTTAAACTGCTCGTTAAGTAATTCCTGTTTAATTCTGATTTGCGCTGCAGATTCAACATGCTGAAAACTACAGCCACCGCAAACACCGTAATGCGGACATAACGGTTCAGTCCTGTCAGCCGCTCGGCTTAACAGACTAACCACTTTTCCTTCTGCGTAATCCTTACGGCTGTCTGTATAGACAAACTCGACTTCTTCACCTGGTAAGGCTTCATCAATAAAAATGACTTTGCCTTCAACATGGGCAACACCACGACCATCATGTGCGAGAGACTCGATGATCACTTTAACGGGCGTTTCAGGTAGTTGCTTTTTTCTTGGTCTTCTTTTTGACATGCAATCTGTAATATATAGTTTTTAAAGAATGATTAAGCCGGAAATATACCCGTTGATAAATAGCGATCGCCTCGATCACAGATAATAACCACGATGATTGAATTTTCGACTTCTTCAGATAGTTTTAAGGCAGCAGCCACCGCACCGCCCGAGGAAACACCGGCAAAAATACCTTCTTCTGACGCTAATGCACGTGTGGTGTTTTCTGCAGTCAGTTGATTAATATCAATAATTCTATCAACGCGCTCAGGCTGATATATCTTAGGCAGATATTCCTTGGGCCAACGTCTGATGCCAGGAATCTTGGAATTACCCTCCGGCTGAACACCCACAATTTGAATCCCGGGATTCTGCTCTTTAAGATATCGTGAGGTGCCCATAATGGTGCCAGTGGTTCCCATTGAGCTGACAAAATGAGTGACCTTGCCATGGGTATCTTCCCAAATTTCTGGCCCGGTACTTTCATAATGGGCCAGTGGATTATCAGGATTAGAGAATTGATCCAGAATGCGACCTTGTCCAGCGGCTTCCATCTCTCTGGCTAAATCAATCGCGGCCTCCATGCTACCAGAAGCAGGCGTAAGAATAATCTCAGCACCGTAGGCTTTCATTGATGCCTTACGCTCATCACTCATATTATCGGGCATGATTAAGGTCATTTTATAGCCTTTGATAGCTGCTACCATCGCCAAAGCAATCCCTGTGTTTCCGCTGGTAGCTTCTATTAAACGATCACCCGGTTTAATCTCACCTCTGGCCTCAGCGTGTTTAATCATACTCAGCGCGGGTAAGTCTTTGACCGAACCCGCTGGATTATTACCCTCCATCTTGGCCAGGATAACATTGCTGGTATTACCGGGTAAGCGTTGCAACCTGGCTAACGGTGCGTTACGTACGAAAGATTCAATCGTTGGGAAAGTCATTGTAGTCAATCCAGTTTAGTAGAGATGGTTTGGATTATCCCATAAAAACAAGAAACAACACACACCAGAAACGAGATATCATTAGGGTTGAACCTATAATGTTCTTAGTGACATCAAGCCCCGATCGCTTACTTTTTGGCCCATAAGCTCAATCTCACGGTTGAAAAAGTGATATCACATTGTTTTGAAGTGATATCGCATTGTTTTGAGTTGATGTCACATTACTTTAAAGTGATATCGCATTGCTTTGAAGGTGATAGCACATTGCGTTGAAGTGCTATCACATTGTTTTGAATGTGATGTCGCATTGCTTTGAAGTGCTATCACATTGCTTTGAATGTGATGTCGCATTACTTTGAAGTGATAGCGCACTGCTTTGAGTTGAAGTCGCATTACTTTGAAGTGATAGCGCATTGCTTTGAATGTGATAGCGCATTATTTTGAAGTGCTTGTCAGTTGGCCAGCGTCGCAATCCCTTTTTAGGCAATGTGCCATGGCATTTTCCTAACGACTGGTACTTTATGCTCAGGATAAACGGCCAATCTACTCGATAGTGTGAATTTAGGGTATCATGCTAGATCAGGTTTTCTTGAATACTGACAATAGAATTACAACCGAGCTACCATGAATACTGACGACATTATTAAAGTAAAAGATTTCCTGCTTAACCTGCAGGATCAAATTTGTTTGGCACTGGAAAATGAAGATGGAACAGCCAAATTTGCTGAGGATCCCTGGGAACGTCCCGAGGGGGGCGGCGGTAGAAGCCGCATATTAGAAAATGGTGAGGTATTTGAACAGGCAGGTGTTAACTTCTCTTATGTCAGAGGCATTAACTTACCCGCTTCAGCAACCGCTAAGCGTCCTGAACTTGTAAATCGTCAGTTTCATGCCATGGGTGTATCGCTGGTGATTCATCCTAAAAACCCTTATGTCCCGACTTCACATGCCAATGTCAGGTTTTTGATTGCAGAAAAAGAAGGTGCTCCTGCTATCTGGTGGTTTGGTGGTGGTTTTGATTTAACGCCCTTTTATCCATTTAATGAAGATGTTATCCATTGGCATACCACTGCCCTTAATGCGTGTGAGCCTTTTGGTCAGGAGGTCTACCCAACATATAAGAAATGGTGTGATGATTATTTCTATCTCCCTCACAGACACGAAACCCGTGGCATTGGCGGTTTGTTTTTTGACGATTTAAATGAATGGGGATTTGAGCAAAGTTTTGCTTTTATGCAAAGCGTAGGCAATCATTATACAAAAGCTTATATACCCATTGTACAAAAGCGAAAAGACACACCTTATAGTGAAAGAGAGCGTCAATTTCAGCTTTACCGCAGAGGCCGCTATGTTGAATTTAATCTGGTCTATGATCGAGGTACTTTGTTTGGCTTACAGTCCAACGGCAGAACTGAATCTATTTTGATGTCTATGCCGCCTTTAGCTCGATGGCAATATAATTGGAGTCCTGAGCCTGGAAGTCCTGAGGCTGTTCTCTATGAACGTTATTTAAAGCCCCAAAATTGGTTGGATATATAATTCCGACAGCGACTATTACCTTTATGACTCAATCAATGCAAGGCACACTAGAAAAAATGCACACACAACTGGACACTGTTGTTCAGTATGAATTACCTGTTGGTAATGAACGTATCCCTTTAAATGCATTGCTGGGTAAATCAATTAAATTGCGTTTTATCGGCCAGATATCTTGCGTGCACTGCAATAGATCCATTAAGAAAAGTTATAATCAAGGCTACTGCTATCCCTGTTTTATTTCGCTTGCACAATGCGACATGTGTATTATGAAGCCAGAAACCTGTCATTATGATGCGGGTACTTGTAGAGAACCTCAGTGGGGAGAAACATTTTGCTTTCAACCTCATATCGTTTATTTAGCTAATTCCAGCGGCATTAAAATAGGCATTACCCGGCTAACACAAACTCCAACGCGCTGGATAGACCAGGGTGCCGTTCAGGCCTTACCTATTTTTAAGGTTCAATCCCGACTTCAGTCAGGACTAATTGAAGTCGCCTTTGCTAAACATGTCAGTGATAAAACCAGTTGGCAGCAAATGCTTAAGAATCATGTACAACCCATCGATTTATATGAAAAACGAGATAGCTTGATCAAACTGTGTCAATCTGAATTAACTGAAATTTCTAAACGCTTCTCAGAAAATGATATTACCTCTTTATCCCATGAATCTATCGTGGATATTCACTACCCTATTGACACCTATCCTAAAAAAATAACATCCTTTAATTTTGATAAGAATCCCCAAGTATCTGGAATTTTACAAGGCATTAAAGGTCAGTACCTTTTACTGGATACTGGCGTTATTAATATAAGGAAGTTTACTGGCTACGAAGTAGAATTCTCCGCATAGACAAATCAAAACTATCGTTATTATTTGTTATAATTAATACATAATTATTATCTTTCTGGAACCAGGTGATTTTTTGTATCATCCCTATCCTGGAAAACTTAAATTACACTGCAAAGTATTGCTATCAATGTTGAAGATTAAATTTCTGAACTACAGTAAGCGATTGTTTTTATTTCTCGATACAAAAAGCTAATCATGACAAGACGTCAAACATCTAAAGATCGAAGAACTAACAATGGCCTTCAAAGATTTTTATTACTTTATATTGTTGTAATATTAATTTTAGTTTGTTTCGTCGTTGTTAAGCTCGTGCGCGACGAAGTTAAAACATCAAAGTTTCAGGCTAAATATCTATCGGCAATAAGCCAACAATTAGGTTTCAAGCTTGCATCAGGTCCTAGCTCATCAATCCGATACCCTGAATATGGACCCTATGACCAAAGAATGGGCTATACCTTATTGCCTGATATTATAAATCGTTTAGATCAGTCAGGTTATCGCATTACCTCGCAAGCCTCTTTTTCACCTATGATGACAGAGCTGGCTAATTACGGTTTTTTTAATATCTATCATGAAAAAACTCAGGCTGGACTTCAGATAACGGATAAAACTAATCAAGTCATTTTTAGTGCCATTTATCCTGCTTATGGCTACCCGGATTTTAAGTCAATTCCCCCTGTTATTCTTAACACACTGCTTTTTATAGAAAATAGAGAGCTCCTTAACGATGAAAACGTGACCATTAATCCAGCAATAGAATGGGATCGCTTAGGGTTTGCGACCTTACAATTAATGGCAAACAAATTAGGCGCCACAAGTGCTGTGCCGGGTGGAAGTACGCTAGCAACTCAAATAGAAAAGTATCGTCATTCAAAGAATGGTTATACTAATTCAGTTGTTGATAAATTCAGGCAAATGGGCACTGCCTCTTTAAGGGCTTATATGATGGGCCCCAATACCCTGGAAATGAGACAAGAAATTGCCTTATCTTATTTAAACTCAATGCCTTTAGCCGCCACACCCAAATTAGGCGAGGTGCATGGTTTGGGTGATGGCTTATCGGCATGGTTTGGCACTGATTTTAATCTGATTAATCGGTTACTCAGTCAAGATGCTTTAAAAGCACCTAAAAAGATAACACCCCAACAAGCAAAAGCCTATCGACAGGTGCTAAACATTTTATTATCTCAAAGACGTCCCTCGTATTTATTAGGTCGAGGCTTCGAAGCTTTGCAGACCCTGACTGACCGCTATTTACGGATAATGACAGAGCAAGGCGTCATTTCAACAGCACTTAGAGATGCGGCATTACAGATTCATACTAGTCGCCCTTCTAAAATAGAGCCCGCTGAACCTCAATTCTTTACAGAAAAAAAGACCCAAAATGTGTTACGGGCCCGACTGGCGACTACCTTAGGCGTCAAGTCTAACTATGACCTGGATCGACTCGATTTAACCGTTAAAACTACGCTGGACTTTAAAACCCAACAAGCGGTTACTCACGCACTTAAACAATTGAGTCAACCCAATGAAGCGCGTGCTGCGGGAATTTTGGGCTTTAGATTGCTCAACGAAAAAACAGATCTCAAACCCATTGTTTATAGTTTGATGCTGTTTGAGAAAGATAAGTCGGGCAATCTTTTACGCATTCAAACCGATAACTACGACCAACCACTGGATATTAATGAAGGTATTCGAATCGACTTAGGCTCGACTTCCAAGTTTCGAACAATGGTTCATTATCTTGAACTGGTAACCGATACTTATCAGCAATATAAAAACTTTTCAACACTCGCACTAAATCAGGTCACATTACATCCTCGTGATTATATATCGGCTTGGGTTGTAGATCAGTTAAAAAAATCACCGAAGATTAGCTTGGAATCTTTGCTTAACCTTGCTCTTGATCGACGTTTTTCAGGAAGCCCTGGTGAATACTTCTTTACTGGGGGTGGACTTCATCACTTTAATAATTTTACTAAAGATGAAGATTATAAAATCATGTCAGTGCGGGATGCTTTACGTGATTCCGTTAACCTGGTATTTATTCGCTTGATGCGTGAAGTTGTTTATCATCATCTTTATAAACCCGAGGGTATCGCGAGATGGCTTGATACCCCAGACAGCCCCAAACGTAAAGAGTATCTAGAGCGTTTTGCCAATAACGAAGGCCAGGTTTATTTACAGAAGTTCTTAAATCGTTATGAAGGTAAATCACCAGAAGAAGCAATGGACATGCTCGTTAAAAGAGTATTTCCAACTGCTTCACGCCTAACCATGTTGTATCGGGCCGTTTATCCCAACAATGACGAAATGGCGCTCAATGCTTTTCTTAATAAACAATTAGATAAAGCAACATTAGCCAAGGAAGATATTTATGACCTTTACGATAAATATTCTGTAGAGAAGTTTGATTTACAGGATCAAGGTTATATTACCAAAATTCATCCCTTAGAATTGTGGCTAGTTGGCTACTTGGCTCAACACCCTAATGCTACGAAAAAAGAGGTTATTGAAGCGAGCTATGAGCCACGACAAGTCGTTTACCGCTGGTTATTTAATAATCACCGAGTCAATGCCCAACAACAAAGAATCATGACGCTTTTGGAAGAAGATGCGTTTAATGAAATTCACGCTGCCTGGAAACGGGTAGGCTATCCATTTGAAGAATTAACACCATCCTATGCTACATCTATAGGTGCTTCTGGCGACAGGCCTGCTGCATTGGCCGAACTTATGGGTATTATTGTTAATGACGGGGTAAAACTACCGGTGGTAAGGTTCCAAAGCTTGCATTACGCGGAAGGAACACCCTATGAAACAGTATTGAACAAAGCCCCTGATGAAGGTGAGCGTATATTTGCCCCTGAAATTGCTAAAGCTTCCCGTGGTGCTCTTATAGGTGTTGTGACCGGAGGAACTGCGTCACGTCTCAATGGAGTTTATACTGATGCAAATAATAACTTGCTTCCGGTCGGTGGAAAAACGGGGACAGGTGATCACCGTAAACAGGTATGGGGAGCAGGAGGCGTGTTGCTTGATTCGAAATTTATCAGTCGTGCGGCTACTTTTACTTTCTTTATTGGAGACCGTTTTTTCGGCGTTATTACCGCTTATATTGAAGGCGATAACTCAGAGCTTTATCATTTTACCAGCGCATTACCGGTACAAATAGTTAAGTATTTAAAGCCCATATTATCTCCATTGATTAATAACACTGCGTCAATACAAAGCACTGTATCAAACCAAAACCCTGTTTCACCAACGACTATTCCAATGTCTGATGACACTATTAAGCCCATCTTTAGTCCAGGAAACGTTATTACCCCCCCCTCTTTGATTGAAAAGGCAGCCGTTAAAGTTGCTGAGCCTTTACTTGAAAAACCGAGTGTTAAAGCACCTCAGCCTTCGATTGAAAAAACTGTCGTTAAAGTTGCTGAGCCTTCTGCAGCAAAGCCGGCGGTTAAAATACCTCAACCTTTACCTGTAAAACCGACTGTTAAACCCACTCAGCCCTTAGTTGAAAAAACTGCTGTTAAAGCTGTAGGGCCTTCGCTTGAAAAAGCGACTCTTAAACCAACTCAACCATTGGTTGATAAAGCTGTCACTAAAATTGCAGAGCCTTCGCTTGTAAAACCAGTGGTTAAGATTCCTCAACCTTTACCTGATAAACCAACGGTTAAACCCACACTGCCTTTGGTTGAAAAACCGGCCATTACCTCCATCAATCCGTCACTCAAAAAGCCACCCGCTAAAGAGCTGAAGCAAATTACTCCAACACCAGCGCCTAAAGCGACCAAAGCAACAGTGGCGGAGAAAAGCACATCTAAAGACAAGAATGATAGTAAAACAAGATATTACAGATATCCAGTCCCCCCTATTATTAGCCCATTAAATGGGCCGCCTAAAACAGTTAATTAGTGGTTAGTCTAGTTCCAAATATATTGATTTGGCATTTGGAGGACATTTAATTTTTATTATCCTTAATTTAAAGCTTCAAGTGCCTCTAAGTCTGTTAATGTATTAATGTTTCTGAAGACATTGGGTTGATCACTGAAATCGACTGTCACCATGCCATGTTGTTTTAGCCATTGCTCAACCTTACGTTGACCACTCGCCAAATAGATTTGTAAACTAGACTTTAATGATGTTTTTATGGCTAAAAAAACTGGATGCAATCGTTCTCCGTCAAATGCAACTGCCACATCAGCATTAGTTTCGGCAAGCGACGTTAATAATTTTTGCAAATGTTCAGCCTTAATCAACGGTGAATCACAAGGAACAACAACCAGCACATCGGCAGATGTAAATATCATTGCACTCAATATTCCTGCCAAAGGGCCTTGAAAATCGGCCGATTGATCAACAACTACGGGTAAACCAAAAGCTTTATAATCTTCTAGATTTCGATTTGCATTAATCAGTATTAGATTGGTGACCCCAGTTAGCGCTTTTATAGCATAGCTAACCATTGAACTCCCCTTATACAATACTAAGCCCTTATCTTGATTCCTCATTCGTCTGGCCAGCCCACCTGCTAAAATAACGCCAGCCACCACTTTTTGATTATCCAATTATTGACTCCGGCAAATTGTTTTACTAGTGGTACTAAGTTATAGAGTATAAAATCATTTTTCAGTTAAAATGATAGTTATTCTAATATAAATGGGATTAGCATTGTTTACCCAACAATCTTTTTACTTTCTGAATTATGGACTCTATATTACCCATGAAAACTAAATACATCACTTATCCATTAGGGATTTTCTTAAGTGCACTCTTAATCAGTTGTTCAACAACACCTGAAAAAACTATTGAACAAACTCCTGTTGAAGCACCAAATGTAGTCAATGATTACCCAACTCGTGATCGAGTTGAATATGTTTTAAACTGCGTTGCTCAGCATGGGGGCCTTACTTATATCAATCAATACGCTTGTGGCTGTAAAATAGACAAAATTGCTGAAAAACTGACCTTTACTGAGTTTGAGTCTGCAAAGACTTTTACCTATTTAAGTAAAGGTCAAACAGGCGATGCCGGAGCTGTTTTCCGTGACCCTGCTCAATCTAAAGATTTAAGAACTCGCCTGAAGGAAGCAGAGGCTTCTGCTGAAAAAAGCTGTTTCATAAAATAAAATAATATACTCACTGCCCGCGTTGTTAATCTCTCTTAAATCGTAACAACGTGGGCCCATGCTCTATTCAAAATCCATTGTATTTTATAACTTCGCTCTTATGGAAAATTTGCAGTATCGGCTTGCAACAGTACATCAACATTATTCTGAGCACTTGAAAGCTTCATTTTTTCCCACATTTTAAATTTATACCATGTAAAATCAACACCCTGTTTTTTTATATTGATAGGATATTAAAGTGTTTAGAGGAACAACCATACTTTCTGTTCGCCGAGGCAATAAAGTAGTCATTGGGGGTGATGGCCAAGTCACCCTTGGCAACACCGTTATGAAAGGTAATGCGCGGAAAGTACGCCGCCTGTATCATGATAAAGTCATCGCTGGATTTGCCGGAGCAACGGCCGATGCCTTTACATTATTTGAGCATTTTGAAAGTAAGCTTGAAAAGCATCGTGGCAACTTAACGCGTGCCGCTGTAGAAATGGCCAAGGATTGGCGCACAGACCGTGCGCTGCGTAAATTAGAGGCATTGCTAACCATCGCAGACGCCAAAACGTCTTTAATCATTTCTGGTACTGGCGATGTCATTGAGCCGGAATATGATTTAATGGCAATTGGTTCGGGTGGTGCTTTTGCTCAAGCGGCCGCAAGGGCATTATTAGAAAATACCAACCTAAGCGCACGCGAGATTGTTGAACGGTCATTAAATATAGCCGCAGATATTTGTATATATACCAACCATAATCTCCGAATTGAAGAACTAGATGCTGAACCCAATGAGTAACCGCATGACACAGATGACCCCTAAAGAAATTGTAAATGAACTTGATAAACACATTGTTGGTCAAGCCAGCGCTAAACGTTCAGTTGCAATCGCTTTAAGAAATCGCTGGCGCCGTCAACAAGTTGATTCTTCTTTACGTGATGAAATCACCCCCAAAAACATTTTAATGATTGGTCCAACGGGGGTTGGCAAAACTGAAATCGCTCGCAGACTTGCACGCTTAGCAAATGCACCCTTTATTAAAATTGAAGCAACAAAATTTACAGAAGTAGGTTATGTTGGCAGAGACGTTGAATCCATTATCCGAGATCTAGTTGATACCGCTGTCAAAATGACTCGGACAGCAGAAATGGAAAAAGTTGAAAACAAAGCTTACGACGCTGCAGAAGAAAAAGTTTTGGATATTTTATTACCCCGAGCTGGAAGTGGTATGCTCTCCGAAACTGAAGAATCAACCCGCCAGAAAATGCGTAAAAAGTTACGTGAAGGGGATCTGGATACAAAAGAGATTGAAATTGACATTCAAGTTTCCTCAATGGGCGTTGAAATTATGGCGCCTCCCGGCATGGAAGAAATGACTAACCAATTGCAGAGCATGTTTCAAAACATGGGCTCTAACAAAACCAAGTCGCGTAAAATGCCTATTAAAAAAGCCTTAAAAGCGATTCAAGAAGAAGAAGCATCAAAACTTGTCAATGAAGATGACATTCGATTTCGTGCAGTCGAGTCAGTGGAACAAAATGGCATTGTCTTTCTTGATGAAATAGACAAAATATGTAAACGCTCTGAACATGGTGGTGGCGGAGGCGAGGTATCCCGTGAAGGCGTACAACGGGATTTATTACCTTTAGTTGAAGGCAGTACTGTCAGCACTAAGTATGGCGCAATTAAAACAGATCATATTCTATTTATTGCTTCAGGTGCATTCCATGTAGCAAAACCTTCTGACCTGATTCCTGAGTTACAAGGTCGCTTTCCAATCCGTGTCGAACTCAGTGCATTGACAGCAGATGATTTTGTGCGCATTTTAACTGAACCCAATGCGTCTTTAACCGAGCAATATACAGCCTTACTCTCAACCGAAGGTGTTTCTTTAACATTTGCTATTGATGGCATTCAACGAATTGCTGAGCTCGGCTGGCAAGTTAATGAACGCACTGAAAATATAGGCGCAAGACGACTTCACACTATGCTGGAGCGGTTGCTTGAAGAAATCTCTTACAACGCACCGGATCTTAAAGATCAAACCGTTGTTATTGATGCTGCTTATGTTGATCAACACTTAACAGAGTTTGCAGATGACGAAGATTTAAGTCGTTACATTTTGTAATAGTATCTCATCATTGAATCATATTTTATAAAATCCTATGCGCCTAACTGTTCAACCCTGCAATACCTGGCCTACTGAAATCAAACACCATCAGGTTTCGAATATTCTCGAAATTAGTTTTGATGACGGTAGTGTTTTTCAATTACCCTGTGAATATCTGCGTGTCTATACTCCCTCTGCTGAAGCGATAGGACATGCACCAGGTCAAGAGATTTTACAGTTAAATAAAGAAGACGTAACGATTAAAGAAATTAAACCCATTGGAAATTATGCCATATCCCCTGTCTTTAGCGATGGTCATAATAGTGGCATTTACACATGGGATTTACTGTACAAATTAGGCGCTGAATATCAAATCTTATGGGCTACTTACCTTAATAATCTGAAAGCGACTGGCCATAAGCGTAAAGAAACATTACAAAATTAGGCATCAATATGACAAACGAAAAAACCACTCATTTTGGTTTCAAACAAGTTGCAACTGAAGACAAAGTTAATCTCGTACGTGGTGTATTTGATTCGGTTGCGGGCCAATACGATATCATGAATGATTTAATGTCACTTGGCATCCACCGCATCTGGAAGCGTGTTGCCGTGCAATTAAGTAATGTCCGTAAGGGCGAACAAGTTCTGGATTTAGCCGGTGGCACTGGCGATTTAACCGTACTCTTTGAGCAACGCGTAGGCAAAGACGGCCAAGTTGTGCTTGCGGATATTAACTCAGAAATGCTACGCACAGGCCGTAATAGACTCATAGACAAAGGTTTGACGGGTAACATTCGCTACGTCCAGGTTAATGCTGAATGCCTTCCATTTGAGGATAATACCTTTGATTGTGTCTGCATTGCTTTTGGCCTTCGAAATGTCACTGATAAAGACTCCGCATTACGCTCTATGTATCGGGTGTTAAAACCGGGTGGGCGTGTGATTGTGCTGGAGTTTTCACACCCTATCGATAAGATCACCGAAAAAATGTACGACTTCTACTCATTTAAATTGCTCCCAAAGATCGGTAAAGTGGTTGCCAAAGATGAAGATAGTTATCGCTATCTGGCAGAATCTATACGTATGCACCCAAAGCAAGAAGAACTTAAAAATATGATGATAGCGGCGGGCCTAGAGCGCTGCGAATATTTTAATATGACACAGGGAATTGTTGCTGTTCATAGAGGTTATAAAATCTAGCATGGCCATCAAACCATTGCTTATGAGCGCCTTTGAAAAAGCGCTCAACACCTTTATTAATTTAGATCAGAACAGCGCTATTTATTTAGAGCCTTTGAACGGAAAGCTAATAGCAATTACCCTTCAACCATTTAATGAAACCTTTTACCTATGTCCAACTGCTAATTCGATTCAACTTCTTGATTACAGCACTGATACGGTAGACACTACATTAACTGGCTCGGTACTTGCCTTTAGCTTGATGGGACTTAGCTCAAAACCGATGCGCTCAATTTTCTCAGGTCAGGTAAAAATTGAAGGTGATTCACACACAGGCAGAAAGTTTCAAGAACTATTTGCTAAACTAGACCTTAATCTAGAACAACTCCTGGCTCCTTACACTGGCGACTCTATTGCCTATTCCATTACCCAGTTTCTTAGCGCTGGGCGGAGTTGGAGCAATGAATCCATTGAGACGTTCAGACTTAACTGCTCAGAATTTCTCCAGGAAGAAACTCGTCAACTGCCTCCAGCTCCTGAACTGGATATTTTTTTCGCTCAGGTTGATGACTTACGCACTGACTCTGATCGTTTACAAAGCCGAATTGAACGTCTAGAAAAAATAATCAACATAGGTAACTCGTGATCCGACCTAAATTAATCTTACGCCTGATCCATATTAATTGGGTTCTGGTTTACCATGGCCTAGACGAAATCGTTTTAAAGACACATCTATTCCGTCCCATACGTTATTTAGCCTTTATTACACCCAGTTTTTGGCTAAAGTCCAGAACAGAATCTCACGCTGTTAGAATAAGGCGCGCATTGGAAGATCTTGGGCCTATTTACGTCAAATTTGGTCAGGCGCTATCTACACGCAAAGATATTCTCCCTGATGATATAGCGGATGAATTAGTCAAACTTCAAGATCGTGTTCCACCCTTTGCAAATGAAATTGCTCGTAGCATTATCGAAAAGGAACTCGATATGACTATTGAAGAAGCTTTTGCAGAGTTTGATCCTTTTCCATTAGCTTCTGCTTCCGTTGCTCAAGTTCATACGGCTATTTTACATAGCGGAGAAAGTGTCATCGTTAAAGTTTTGCGTCCTGATATCGAAACTAGAATACGTTCTGACATTGGCTTGCTTTATGAACTAGCCCGTTTTGCTGAAAAATTCTGGCCGGATGCAAAAAGATTACGCGCCATGGATGTGGTAACAGAATTCGAAAAAACGACTCTTGATGAACTCGATCTCTTAAGAGAAGCCTCTAACGCAGCAAAACTCCGCAGTAATTTTGAAAACTCAGAGTTAATTTACATTCCAGAAATTCATTGGCCATTAACGCGTAAAAAAGTCATGGTCATGGAAAGAATTCATGGCATTCCTGTAGGTGAAATCGAAAAGCTTAAAGAAGGGGGAGCCAACTTTAAAGTACTGGCTGAACGAGGTGTTGAAATTTTCTTTACCCAGGTTTTTAGAGACAACTTCTTCCATGCTGACATGCACCCGGGCAATATTTTTGTTGATCTTCCTGATAAGTATATAGCGGTCGATTTTGGAATTGTTGGCACCTTATCATTATCTGATCAACGCTACTTGGCAGAAAACTTTTTAGCCTTTTTTAACCGTGATTATCGCAAAGTCGCAGAAATGCATGTTGAATCTGGTTGGGTACCTAGCACGACTCGTGTAGAAGAATTTGAATCTGCTATTCGCAGCGTTTGTGAACCCATCTTTGAAAAACCGCTAAAAGACATTTCATTTGGTCAACTTTTGCTTCGCCTGTTTCAAACAGCACGACGTTTTGATATGCGTGTTCAGCCACAGTTGGTGTTACTGCAAAAAACACTGCTGAATATCGAGGGTTTAGGAAGACAACTTTATCCTGATTTAGATTTATGGCAAACTGCCAAGCCCTATCTTGAAAAATGGTTTCATGACCGAATGAGTCCTAAAGCCAAGATAAACAAAATCATTAAACAATTCCCTGAGTTTGCAGAGCAATTCCCTGAAGTACCCTCTCTAATCTACAAGGCTCTCAACAATGCAGCTCAAGCCCAACAACAGGCTGAAGCACAGCAAAGAGAACTCAACCTGATGCGCCAACAGCTAAATGATAACCATAAAGCCACAATATGGACCATGATTATTAGCACGACAGTCATCAGTTTAATTATTTTGTTTCAATAGAACTAACTAAAACCAGCTTCATCATCCAACTGAACAGTCATCGATAAAGAACACGATGACTGCTTAAAGAATTAAACGAATAAAATACTATCTTGATACTTTAACTATTTTTTCTAATTCTTCTTGACCCAAATGACGCACATCTTCGCCTTTAATCATATAAACAAGATGCTCACAAATATAACAGGCATGATCTCCAATTCTTTCCAAAGCTCGCACCGTCCAGAGTATATCTAAAGTTCTAGTTATATTTCTTGGATCTTCCATCATTCGGGTAATTAACTGCCTAAGAATACTGTCGTATTCCCTATCAACGTTAATATCTAACGCTGTAATAGCAGGCACGTCTTCCACTGTCATTCTCGCAAAAGAATCAAGAGCATCATGCATCATACCTTTAACTAGTTGAGCCATGTGCTCCAACTCATGATGTGATATTCTTATCTCAGAATTGGCTAATTGTATTGCCATTTCAGCGATTCGCTCTGCCTTATCGCCTACTCTTTCAATCTCATGAATTATTTTAATAACTGCAATTAATAGCCTTAAATCAAATGCAGTCGGTTGTCTCAACGCTAAAATCTGAGTACATTCCTGATCAATAGCAATCTCAAGCAAATCAACATCATTATCCTGTTTAATGACTTGCTCAGCTAGCTCCATATTGCCTGTAGTATAAGCTTCTATTGCTAGTTCTATTTGGCGCTCAACCAGACCGCCCATTACTAAAACTTTATTACGAATATCTTCCAGTTCTTTATTAAACTGTTCAGAAATGTGGTGCCCAATTTTGCTGTTGTCCATTGTCGACTCCTAATTATCCATACCGACCGGTAATATAATCTTCTGTTTGTTTTTTGACAGGATTAGTAAATAGTTCGCTAGTACTTCCCATTTCAATCAACTCACCCATATACATAAATGCAGTGTAGTCAGAAACACGCGCAGCCTGCTGCATATTATGTGTCACTATCACTATAGTGTATTTTTCTTTAAGCTCATTAATCAACTCTTCAATTTTTAAAGTTGAAATAGGATCTAACGCAGAAGCCGGCTCGTCAAGCAGTAATACTTCAGGCTCAATAGCAATCGCTCTGGCAATCACTAATCTTTGCTGTTGTCCACCTGACATACCTAAGGCATTGTCATTCAAACGGTCTTTCATTTCATCCCAAAGCGCTGCGCCTCGCAAAGAGTTTTCGACTGTTTCTTCCAGGATACGCTTATCATTAATACCTTGAATTCTCAGCCCATAAGCAACGTTTTCGAAAATTGATTTTGGAAATGGATTAGGCTTTTGAAAAACCATACCTACTCGTCTTCGTAAAGCGGCTACATTGACTGATTTATCATAGATATTTTCACCGTCCAACAGAATTTTACCTTCGATTCTTGCACTATCAACCAAATCGTTCATTCTGTTAATACAGCGCAATAAAGTCGACTTACCACACCCACTAGGACCAATATAAGCAGTCACTTTTTTCTTGGGCATTTCCAGGTTAATGTTATGCAATGCCTGCTTTTGACCATAAAAAAGGTTTAAATTCTCCACCTTGATACACGTCTCATTAATTTCACCCTGATCACCTTTATTACGTAGAACAGAACTCATATCGATTGCGTGCGTACGTACTTGTTGTGTTGCCATTTATTTAACCTTCCAGTGCCCGATATTTTTCTCTTAAATTATTTCTTATAATAATTGCTGCTAGATTCAAACCTACAATTACTAATACCAACAATAATGCCGTTGCATAAACTAAAGGTCTCGCAGCTTCGACATTCGGGCTTTGAAAGCCAACATCATAAATATGAAAACCCAAATGCATGAACTTTCTCTCTAAATGCAGAAATGGAAAGTTTCCATCTAATGGTAAAGTGGGCGCTAACTTAACAACACCCACCAACATTAATGGCGCTACTTCTCCCGCTGCTCTTGCCACTGCAAGAATTAAACCAGTCATCATTGCTGGACTCGCCATTGGCAATACGGTCAACCACAGAGTCTCAAGCTTGGTAGCGCCCAAAGCTAAACTGCCTTCCCTTATAGAACTGGGAATACGCGCCAATCCTTCTTCAGTAGATACAATCACTACAGGTAAGGTTAACAATGCTAACGTAATTGAAGCCCACAACAAACCGGGGGTCCCAAAAACAGGTGCAGGCAGAGATTCCGGGAAAAACAGTTGATCAATGTTCCCACCTAGAATATAGACAAAAAAGCCTAAACCAAACACACCATAAACCACCGAGGGCACTCCAGCAAGATTATTAACCGCGATTCTAATTAATCGGGTCACAAAGCCTTGTTTAGCATACTCGCGCAAATAGACAGCGGCAATCACACCAAATGGGGTCACTATGACCGACATCATCATAACCATCATAATGGTACCAAATATAGCCGGAAAAATACCGCCTTCAGTATTGGCTTCACGAGGATCTTCTGTTAAAAACTCAACGACCTTAACAACGTAGTGAATTATTTTATCGCCTATTGACATCGAATTAGGCTGAAAAACTCTAACCACTTTATTCAACGGAATCTTTACTTGTGCACCACTTTCTGTTTCAGCAACTAACGTATGACGTCTTATTTGTTGATATAAGGTCGCAAGCTGTGCTTGATATTCTTTGTATTTAACATCATAAGCGGCTGTTTCTGAGGCTATTTGTTGTTTAGCGGCTTCATCCCATTGATTATCTAACTGCAATCTTCTCTGTTTAAGCCTTAAACGCTCAAGACCATAGTTAATGGCGCCAATTTCTTTTTTCTCTAAATGTGCTATTTGCTTATAGATGGTCAACGCTTCTACTATCTTTGCTTGTAGCACTGGCCAAGCCTCAGCACCTGAGGCGAGCGTATTTCCTGCTTCTTTAACTTCCAGCAGGCGACCATAGAAATTTCCCCACTCTCTACGCTCAATAACCATCAAGTCAAGGGGCTCGCTTCGTTCTAAAATTTTTCGCTCTTCTATCCAACGAAAATCAGTTCCTGTGACATCGCGATTACCCACTTTAATCAAATATTGAATTAAAGTTTCCTCATCGTCGGCCATTTTATGGCCTGCCGATTTAGCCATTAAAGCGGGCATCACACTCGAATCCACTTTTTCGCCAATAATTGTCTGTGGTTGCTTGCCTTCTTCCTGGTAACTAAACTGAATGACTTGAGAAGGCCAAAAGTGGCCGACGCCTCTTACCATTACCAATCCTAATACACCCACAACCATTAGCATACAGGTACTTACTGCTGCTGCATTAAGCCATATCCAAGGCGATCCACTTTTAAACCATAATTTAATCATAATAGGTTATACTTTTATAAGTTATATCTTTCGCGTAAACACTCATTATTAACGTTGTCCAACGCAGTTAAAACTAAGCCATCAGCAGGTATTCAACAAACTTTATACAAATCATAATGAACTATATTTTTCGCGTAAACGCTGACGAATAATTTCAGCTAGGGTATTAAAGATAAAGGTAAACATAAATAACACGAGAGCAGCTAAAAATAATACTCGATAGTGTGTACTATCAACAGCTGACTCTGGCATTTCTACAGCGATATTAGCCGCTAAAGTACGTAGCCCTTGAAAGACACTCAAATCCATAACCGGGGTGTTTCCTGTTGCCATTAACACAATCATCGTTTCTCCAACCGCACGTCCAAGCCCAATCATTACTGCCGAAAAAATACCCGGACTAGCCGTCAATAAGACAACCTTAGTCATTGTTTGCCATGTGGTAGCTCCCAATGCCAAGGAACCAACAGTTAAATGTTTTGGCACACTAAAAATAGCATCTTCAGCAATTGAATATATTGTGGGGATCACCGCAAAACCCATCGCAATACCTACGACTAAAGCATTTCGCTGGTCATAACCGATACCCAATTCGGTTTTAAACCAGTCACGAAGAGTTCCGTTAAAAAGGAATGCCTCCAAAGGCACGCTCACGGTAAACGCAAACCAGGCACTTAATATAATAACGGGGATTAATATGGCCGATTCCCAGCCTTCTGGTATCTTTTGCAACGTTGATTTTGGTAAAAATTGCCACGCAAATGCAAATGCTATTACACACAGTGGAACTATTATGATGAGTGCAAATAATCCGGCAAGATATTCTTCAATAATAGGAGCTAACCACAATCCGGCAAGAAACCCTAAAATAACAGTTGGTAATGCGCCCATTAATTCAATAGATGGCTTTACATATTGACGCATTTTTGACGTCATAAAATAAGCCGTGTAGATTGCACCCATTAATGCTAATGGCATCGCCACTAACATCGCGTAAAAAGCAGCCTTAAGGGTACCAAAAACTAAAGGTGTCAAGCTGTATTTTGGCTCAAAATCGCTATTGGCAGAAGAGGATTGCCATACATAATCCGGCTTAGGATAACTTTCGTACCAGACCTCTTGCCATAAAGATCGTATTGATACCTCAGGATGCTTGTTATCTAGCGTCCAAAAGCTAATTTTACCATTCTCAGCTTCGACTAATAAAGCATTGGCTCTGGGTGATATTGCAGCTGCAACAGGCGCTGAGTCAACCACACGTTCCTTAATCATTTCTCGTTCAGAGGTAGTATGATAAACACCGACATCCCCAGAAGCATCAACGGTCATAAAGCCTTTACGACGTTGTTCTGGGTTAATGGCAAGAACCGCTTTATCTGACACTTTAAAGACCCGGATCTTTTGCATTGCAAAGTGATTCAGTTTATCTCTCACTTTACTCCATTGTGAGACTAATCCATTAGAATCACCAATCAATAATGAAAGATCACCATTTAAAAAAGCGCTACTCGTTACAGCTTGACCCGCTTCAATTACATTTTGCTCGTAAATTAAAGTTGGGCTACTTTTATCCGCAATATCAAACAAACCTAATTGACCGTTCTTATTTAACAAATAGAGATTACGTCCTTCCTTGTCAATTAAGATATCTGCAACATCTAAAGCAGAATAATCTAAAACAGTGTCTGTACGTGTTAATTTAGCTTCATCAGCAAACAAGGATTTTTCTTTTTCAAAAGAACTTAAGTGAATTTTATCTGCTGTTTTTGCTACGATTGCACTTGTCTTCTCACCGATTATAACAGCAATTTTATCCAGAGCGGCACCCGACTCATTGACGACTATTGGCTCTTCTCCCATTGGATAATCAATTGAGGGAGTAATTAATCTAACATTATCCGGATAGGTAATTTTATATTGGTGCTTAACAATGACAGCTTTACCATTCGATAGGCCATAAACCACAGCACCCTCACTCACAGGACTTCCCTGAGAGAAACTCACAATCTTAGATCCTTCTGGGATCTTAATCGATTGATTCAGGATGGTTTTACCCGTCTGTACAGAAAAGAATATAACTTCTCCGTTGTCTGTATATCTGACACCCACTTCATTTTGCTCTTCTATACCCAAAAATAGCGTTTTACCCTTTGATGAATCGGGCACACTATATTGATTTACGGCTTGAGCTGTTGCTGAAATGAACAATGGATAGACCACATACAATAAATAAAGGAATATCACTGCAATAGCAAAGATAACGCCAAGCCCCCCCACTACAATGCCATATCGCCCCACTGAATCTTTTATCAGTCGCCAGCGTTCGTGAACCCCTCCAGCAGAATTATTCAGGGCTAAAGATGATTTTGTTTGTATGTTTATTTTAGACATGAAGCGATTCTAAAGTTGAATTGTAGCAATGATATAACTCTCACAAAAAAGTGGCCAAGATCTATGAATCCAAATCTTGGCCACTTCTGACTATATTAACTTTGACTTAGGTGAAAAATGGTATGTTAATACAGAATAATTTACCTATCTATACATCGTTATAAAACGATTAAACCCATTAAGTCGAACTACTTTAAAGTAGTCAAAACTTTTTCAACCACCTTAGCGGGTAATGGGATATAACCATCTTTAATAACAACTTGTTGACCTGATTTGGATAAAACCAATTTTAAGAATTCATTTTCCAAAGGTGCTAAAGGTTGATTTGGTTTTTTATTAACGTAAACATACAAATATCTGGTTAATGGATAGGTTCCGTTTAAAGCATTCTCAGGTTTTGCTTCAACAAATGGTTGACCTTCTTTTTTTGCTAAAGGAACCATCCGCACTCCAGAAGTCGTGTAACCCATACCGGAATAACCTACACCATTTTGAGATGAGGTAACAGATTGAACGACTGAAGCTGAACCTGGTTGTTCATTGACGTTGCTTTTGAAATCACCCTTACATAAGGCATTTTCTTTAAAGTATCCGTAAGTTCCTGATACTGAATTGCGTCCATATAGCTGAATGCTTTTTGAGCCCCATACAGCAACGCCCGCTTCACCCCAAGTTGTAATATCAGCAGGATGTCCACACTTTAAAGTAGACGAAAATATTGCGTCAACCTGAGGGATTGTCAAACCTTTAATTGGGTTATCTTTATTAACCAACACTGCCAAAGCATCTATTGCAACCGGCACTGCAGTCGGCTTATAACCATATTTATCTTCAAATGCTTCTAACTCATCATCCTTCATCTCGCGACTCATAGGCCCAAGATTGGAAGTACCTTCTGTTAAAGCTGGTGGCGCTGTTGAAGATCCAGCCGCTTGAATTTGTATATTAACATTTGGATATTCACGATTAAACTCTTCTGCCCAAAGCGTCATCAGGTTTGCCAAAGTATCTGATCCTACACTAGACAGGTTTCCAGCGATACCCGCTGCTTTTTGATAAGCGGGTAAATTGGCATCAACGGTTTGCACTGCACTTGCAGTTCCACTTGCCAATGTAACCACTGCAAATCCCATTGCAGATATGAGCGATTTTACTTTATAAGAAAATTTCATTATTCAGTCTCTAGTTAATTATTTTGAAGCCATTATGTATATATTACGTAACAAGAATATGAACATTATATGACAGCATTATGACAGTCACACAATCAAGCCTTACTTTTTGTAAAAAAATACTATTTATCGATTATCCAACCTCTTTGGGAAGCAATTTAGCGTAAGTAATGGATGATAGCGTGGCACAACCCGCATCCAAGTCAACCCAATCCTCTGGCATTTTTAATCTAACTAAGGCTGAGGTTGGCAATAACTTATCTGTATCCGGCAAATTACTTGCACCTACCAGATAAATCAGTAAATCCGTCAACTCAGGGTTATGTCCAACCAGTAATACCTGCTTATTTTCTTTTGGACACTCAGCTAATACCGTTTTTAAACGCTCAAAACCTTCTTGATATATTCTCTTGTCTTGAAAAATGGGCAACGCATCATTAGCAAAAATCTTATGAATTATTTTTGCTGTCGAAATTGCTCGTTTTGCTGGTGAACTTAGAAAACAGTCTGGAATAAGATTCTCTTTTAGTAGCCAAATTGCCACTCTTTCTAAATCTTGCTTCCCCCTTTTTTTCAATGGCCTATCAAAATCGTCGACGGCAAGATCACGATCAGATTTGCCATGCCTAAGTAACCACAACTCTCTACTCATTCTAATACCATCCTTTATTATTCTTCAAAAACCTCAATAAAAGGTGTTAACATAAACACTTATTGTTACACTGTCATTAAATATTAATACTTAATATCTACACTCTTAAGGTTTATTAATTCCCCCTGTCTATCCATCTATACATATGTCATTACAATTTGATTTTCCAACAAATTTAAATGCTGAAAAGTTTATTGCAAAATTAAGTGAGAAAGTAGACATAGAATTTGTTTCAAAACAGTTTACACTTAAAACCTATTACGATAGTTTTGACTGGAGACTATATAAAAACAATTTGACCTGTGAGTTCAATCGTTCAAAATCCGAATCGTTACTCATCGTAAGAAACATCGAAAATAATCTTGTTATTGCTAGCACAGATATCAAAGAAATTCCGAAATTCACGAAAGAAGTAAATTCAGAATCTATTAACCAGATACTTAATCCATTATTGGATATGCGCGCATTATTGCCGATGTGCAATCTTGATTATGTAACCTTTTATCTCAACATCCTAAATAAAGACAAAAAAACCTTACTTCGTCTGCTTGTTGAGGAACATGAACTCCTAAATAACAGAGTCACCTTACTACCCATTAAGGGCTACGAAAAAGCCACAGAACACCTCGTTTCGATTATAACCACAAAATTAGAATTAACACCGACCAATAAATCGCTGATGAATAGTGCGTTAAGGTTACAGGGTAGAAAACCTAACGACTATTCATCAAAAATCAATATCAATCTTGATCCTGAGATGCGGGCTGATATCGCTATTAAATATATCTATAGCCACCTTTTAAAAGCCATTAAGGATAATGAACAAGGGGCTATTGCCGATATCGACAGTGAATTTCTTCATGATTTTAGAGTGGCTGTTCGTAGAACACGGTCAGGACTCAGTCAACTTAAAGGCGTTATACCTGAAAAAATAAACACCCATTATGCAGACTTCTTTTCCTGGTTAGGACAAATAACGGGGCCCACTCGGGACTTGGATGTTTATTTATTAAATTTTGCTCACTACAAAAATAGTCTTCCAGTAACCATCCGCGATGATCTTGATCCACTGTACGAATTTCTTCTAATCAAACAACGAAAAGCACAAAAAGAACTCGCAAAAAAACTATGCTCAGCCCAATATTTAACGATTCTATCTGAGTGGAAATCTTTTCTGAAAGAACAGGCACCTGTTAAACCCATTGAACCTAATGCCAATCTAACCATAGAGCAATTTGCCAATAGTAGAATATTAAAAAACTATAATCGTGTTTTAAAACAAGGCAATAAAATAGATGAAAACTCCCCCCCCGAAGCACTGCATGATTTAAGAAAGTCTTGTAAAAAACTACGCTACTTAATGGAGTTTTTTCAAAGCCTTTATGCTGAACAACAAGTTAAACTATTCATTAAAAATCTAAAAGCTCTACAGCAGGTTTTGGGTGATTTCCAGGATTACGCCGTTCAAGAAAGCACACTAAAATTATTCAGTGAAGAAATGCTAATTAAAAACACCTCTGCCAATACACTTATGGCGATGGGCGTATTGATTCAAAACTTACACGCTTTTAAAGAAAAAGCCCGGAAGGATTTTTCTGACAAATTTCATACTTTCAGTCACATAGAAAATCAATTTGCCATCAAAAGACTTTTGACTATTAAAGATTAAAGCCCACGTTTTTACGATCAAACGCGCCAAAGCTACAGGTTGATTATAAAGCCACCCATAAGGAACGCTGTTTAGTTTTTACTATGGGGGGTTATTTTTATACCTTAATATTGATGGTCAATTAAACGAAGTCAGTCATGACTAAAGTAAACCCCATTGTGCAGACAAATAATACTTCAGTTTAAGATAGAAACCGGTTTACATTCCTGCTGAAAGAAAGGGTTATTGCTTAATTTATCCATGACATTTTTATAAAATCCCAGTTTTTCAGCAATGGTAAATAGTACAAAGTCATATAAAACTTTAATCTTCTTCATATTAATCATTCCTTGGGTTAGAAACACGGATGTGTTTTACAAGTGCATAGACCTTTTTCCTATAAAAAAATAGGTAAATTAATTAAATGTAATAAAATTCATTTGGTTATATAACAATTATCATAACCTCTCAGGGATTTAGGGATAACTCAACCAAGCTATTTAGGGAAAGGACAAACTATCCAGTGAAAGGTTGTCGTAT
>CAIOMN010000014.1 GCA_903859415.1 uncultured Methylococcaceae bacterium | reverse complement strand
GTTGGTAATGGCGTTAATTTGACAGTCACGCAAGCCTTCGGTGGGCAATGCGGGTAAATCCTGCAAGCGTTTACGAAGTGATCTGTCCGCTTTAAGCCAGGCCCTTAAGGTTTCTGGCTTATGAAAGCTAAAGATTTCTCTGGCTCTAGGTTTTGAGTCGGTAAAGTTGGTAAATCGGGTGATTTCACCAGTACTGATATAAACAAAAGGTAGTGGTTCGTTGTTAAGATGCTTGAGTTTGGCGTTGGCATAATTTTCACCTTGATGTTCGTGGACATTTAAACGATACGCCTCTTCTTTCTTCTTGGCTTCAATAACGCCGTAGGGTTTACCGTCGACAAATAACACATAATCAGCGGGGCCGACATCGGTCAAATATTCTTTAACGGCAACACCGACGCCTGCATTGAGATTGACTTGTTTTAGACTCTGAATAATCCAGCCACAAGCGATTAATTGCCTGTCAATGCTGTCTCTCGCTATTTGCTCTGGATTTTGGTTGGTCATGGGTTAGTGTTTTTTGGTTCATTTTACAACGTAGAGAACACTGGCGAGGGATTAAACTAAAAGGGGTGAAACGGAAGCTTATCTCCGATTTTCTCTATTAATCAATAATGTTTTTAGGACAAAGATCGTTATCATTTAAAACCAAATCAGCATCTTTCTTACTATAATCAAATTGAGCACCTGCTTCAGTAACCTGTTCTGCTAAATAACATGTCAAATGACTCATTACATGCGCATTCACTGGGTTCACATGCCAAGGGAACTTAGAATATACTTTTATATCATGTCTGTCTGGTAATTTGTGATTAAATAGACTCGTTAGCTTGCGTATATAACCCAATATTTCATTAGACATATACACTCGATAAACTTTTGGACTGTCGTTTATTATATTACCTTTACGATGCAGCTTCATCCACTCGGTAACAGGCGAGGTATTAAAGGTATAAGTCGCAGTAAGATCGTTCGGAGAAGTCAGGTAAGCTATTTCTTGCGCTATGCCCCCACCCAGTGAATGCCCACTAAGGTATATTTCGTCTACACCATCCTTTTTTAATGCATTAATCAATGGAACGATGTGTTTTTTAGCAAGGTCGTATTCGCTATTGTTGAAGTGAAATACCCCACTAAGATTAGCTTTCCAATCTTTCTCGCTCGTAAACTCCGTTCCCCTGATCGCTATTACAGCTTTGTCGTATTTTACTCCAGATGTATGCACGTAGGTTTCATAATATAACCCACCTCCATTATAGCAAGCATCTTGCTTGTCCAAGCGCTTCCAGTTCATTGTTAGAGGAAGCTTGGTAATGGAGTCACATGGACGCTCTTTCATCAAGTTGTCGTCTTTGATATCTTTCCTATAAGACGTTTTTGCAAACAGTGCCATCAAAGCAAATTTATTAGCCAATGACTCTGCTGTTTCATTGTATGCAGGCGGTGATATTATTGTATCTACTTCAGATGCCGATGTTTTTGCAGATAAGGAAGTTGCAAAAATCAAGTTAAAAAGTCCAACGACAAACACTAATAATA
Source organism: uncultured Methylococcaceae bacterium (assembly GCA_903859415.1). GTDB lineage: Bacteria > Pseudomonadota > Gammaproteobacteria > Methylococcales > Methylomonadaceae > Methylobacter_C. The sequence goes on along the minus strand of CAIOMN010000014.1, from coordinate 345 downwards.
AATGGCGAAAGTAGATATTTTTTGTAATCGTTATATATTGATATTTCATAATAGAATAGATATGTAATTGGCTTCCGGGGCTAAAAAAGCGTTATGTCATTACGCTTAGGAATGAGCATAAATTAATTTAGGCAAGTTCAGTTCGAGAATTATACTTTGTGAGAAAGAAATCTTGTTCAAAATTGACAAATGATCGAACCTTATACCCAAGATATTGAAGCGCAGATGCAAGAATTGTATAGTCGTCTGCCAGAGAAAAGTAAACGTTTATATGCAGGGGTTGAAGCCTTAAAGTTTCCCTATGGGGGCATCAGCTATATTGCCGGACTTTTGGGTTGCTCGCGG
>CAIOMN010000013.1 GCA_903859415.1 uncultured Methylococcaceae bacterium | reverse complement strand
CAAATGGACTCAGGGGGTTCGCCAGACGATCTCGTCTTCGATCTTAATAACGATGGTCTCTTTAATACCCTGGATTTAGCAAGTGCTTGTACACTGACTGCTTTGGTGAGTTGCATTCCGGTGGCAAAGTTACTGGGTGCGGGTGTTTTCTCTCAACCCACAGCGGTTGAAGCCAGTGGTTTTGATACCTTATTATTTACTAATCATCCTGATACGGCTTTTGGCTCAGGGTATACCGTTAAGACGGTGGTTTCTACCGTCAATGGGCTTATTAGAACAACGGTAACCACCTACAGTAACAGTGCTACTTATACCCGTATCGAAGAGACCTTAAGTAGTGGCTTAAAAAAAATCACTCAGACTTATCGCAGCGGAACTACGGTTGTTACCACCGTCAGTGCGGGTAACGCGAGTCAAGCGGTGATTTCAAGCAGCCCTGAAGAAGCTACGTCTTTAGATAAGTTTGGTCGTCAATCCTGGTGGGAGATTTTTCAATAAATGAGCTTTTATAAGAACAAACAGTTTGCCTTTACCTTAATTGAATTGATGATAATTGTGGTGATTATTAGTCTATTAGCGGGTATTGCCTATCCCAGTTATCAAGAAATAGTGATGAAGTCTCGACGAGTCGATGCAAAAGGGGCGCTTATAGGTTTAGAAAACGCCATGGAAAGGCATTTTACTGAGAGTAATAGTTATTTAGGTGCGGGAACAGTAGGCGGTAATACCGGAGCGCCTACGGTGTTCTTTACAAGCAGTCCGACGCAGGGCAGTGTGGTTTATTATCAATTAACGATCAGTGCTGTGACGGCTACCTCTTATTCCCTGGCAGCAACACCGACAGGGCTTCAGGCTAACGATAAATGTGGTGCTTTAACGTTAACGAGTGTGGGGGTTAAAGATATTGTGGATGAAGCAAATGGAGTTACTGTTGGTAATTGTTGGTGATTTAAAAGCTTGTATTAGTCCATAGGGTTGTTCAATTATGAATTGTCTAAGGTTGAATATTAGTTTATTTAGGATAAAGATTCTATTGATGGTAAGGTGAATATATGTATAATTCAGTCAAATGTACTGTTAATTATAAGTTACACAAAGTAAGTTATTGAATAGTTACTTTATCTTAAATTTTAAAGTAACTTGGATTTGAATGATATCAGCTTGGTTTAGCCAAGTATTTTAGTTGTTTATATTTTGAGGATAGTTATGAAAACACAGCCACTTTATATTTGTTTGGCGGGGTTTATAGCGCTAACAAATACGGTCAGAGCCGATGACATTAACTTTGGCAAGAAAAAAGTTTCGAGTGAGCAAGTTATTGAGGCGTTAAATCCCAAAGTGGCAAATCCGGATACTGTTCCTACAGATGATGATTACGAAGGGGATATTAAGCAAAATGGACAAGATAGAAGCATTGATATGTCCAATCTTGCACATACAAAAGTTAATAAGCCTTTATCAAAAAGCAAACCCATTCATGGCAAGGGCGCGGATAGTATAGGTGGAGAAACTGCGTTGTCAATGGAGATCGTTTTTGGCTATAAGTCGGCGGAATTAACGGATTTAGGTAAGGAAAATCTTAAACCGGTAGGCGAAGCATTGGCATCTGACAAATTAAATAACTTCAATTTTATTGTTGAAGGTCATACCGATGCTGTTGGAAGTGATGCATACAACCTTAGCTTATCAGAAAAACGGGCTGCT
>CAIOMN010000012.1 GCA_903859415.1 uncultured Methylococcaceae bacterium | reverse complement strand
TATTTTTGGATGTATGAGCTCGTTATAATCTTTGAAAAGCACCAAAATCTATTAGCGATCTAAATTTAAGGTGATTCTAATTAGCATATGGTTGATAATATTAAGAGTGAGGGCGAATGTAAGTTCATGGGGAGTCATTGTGCACTTTTTTAGGGCAAATTAACATTAGAGTATCAGTTGTTGATTAATTTTACTGAGTTGAATTACAGATACATCAACAGATTTACACTTGTTTATTCTTCACTTATTATGAAGCCGTTATTGTTGTTTCGATTGTATAGTTCTGCACAGGTATCAGTGGATTTGTATTATATCTCGCTGGAATAATTTGTTTAACCCACTTGTAAAAAGCTAAGAATTTTTATGAGCATACCCACATCTACTTAATGACAAAGTTAAGCGACTATTTTGATTATCGAGTTGACTCTCAAAACTCAACTTATATGGAAGTAACTATCAAAGGAATGAATTTGCTTAGAATACCAGCGGTAAATAAAGGCACTGCTTTTACTTTGCAAGAACGTATAGATTTAGATTTAGATGGTCTGTTACCTCCTTTGGTTAGTGGGATAGAACAGCAAATTGAGCGACTTTATGTGAGTTATCAAAAGCTTAAAGATGATTTATCGAAGTATCAATTTCTAAGGGCTATTCAAGATCGTTCTGTAGTACTGTTTTTTGCCTTACTGGAAAGGCACTTGGAAGAAATGGTACCTATCGTGTATACACCTACTATTGGTTTAGCGGTCCAGCACTTTAGTAGCTTATATAGAACGGCTAGAGGATTGACGCTATCCGCTCAAAATATTGATCGTGCAGAAACGATCATGCATAAATATCCCTTGAATGATGTTCGTATGATAGTCGTTACTGATGCTTCGGCAATTCTGGGAATTGGTGATCAAGGCATGGGCGGGCTTTCAATCTGCATAGGAAAGCTTTCGTTATATACAGTAGGTGGGGGTTTATGCCCTTTCCAAAGTTTACCAATTAATTTAGATGTCGGCACTAATCGTAAAGAGTTACTGGAAGATCCACATTATTTAGGTATTAGAGAAAAGCGTTTAGAGAATGAAGCCTATTTTGAGTTGGTTGATAAGTTTGTAAATGCCGTGAAAGTAACATGGCCAAAAGCCATTATTCAATGGGAAGATTTTACTAAAGATGTCGCTTTCGATGTTTTATCTCGTTATAGAAATAAAATACCCTGTTTTAATGATGATATACAGGGTACAGGCGCTATGGCTTTGGCTGGATTATTGTCAGCCTGTCATCAAAAAGGTGAAAAACTAGTTGATCAGACAGTTGTTGTTGTTGGTGCCGGCGCGGGTGGAATAGGTGTGGCTGGGATCATCAGGGCTGGCATGTTGAATGCGGGTTTAAGTCTGGAAGACGTTAAGCGGCATATTTATGTTGTCGATGTAAATGGTCTAGTGTTAGAGGAAGAAAATCTTGAGGACTATAAGCAGCCTTTTGCCCAACCTAAAGATATTTACCAATCGTGGACATTAAACAACGAAACCCCAACTCTTCTGGAGGTGGTTGAAAACTTAAAGCCACATGTTTTAATTGGTTTATCAGGTGCGACAGGGATATTTGATGAACAAATTGTTAGGGTGATGATTGATCATCATGCTTCCCCTGTCATTTTTCCGTTTTCTAATCCAAATGCGAATTGTGAAGCAACTCCAGAGGCTATTATTAAATGGTCATTAGGGCGTGCTATTGTCGCTACAGGTAGTCCTTTTCCTGATGTTAACTATCAGAATGTAAACTATGAAATTAGACAAGGTAATAATGCCTTTATTTTCCCTGGGTTAGGTTTGGCAGCAGTGATCGGGGAATGTCAGCGAATAAGCGATGAGATGATCTTAGAGTCAGCTTATGCTTTAGCTGATTATATACAAATCCTAGGTAATGATGGTCATATCTATCCACCCATTAGGGATTTGAAAAAAATCAGTACGTTTGTAGCAACCCGTGTTTTAGCTAAGGCACTTGAAGATGGCTCAGCGACACGCACAGACTTCAAAGATACAGATCTTTCTCAGTTGATAGAAGCCAATTTATGGCGTGCGGAATATTTACCTTATCGATATGCCGGTGATTCTGAAGTCTAAAACTGATTAAAGCCTTATTTTTACAGTAGGGCTTAATTCATTATTCATTTCATAATCTTAAAGTTTTTTGGGGTTATGAGTTGATCATCTATTGTTGATAATACAGAACATAAGATACGGTTATAACAACTGAGCTTACTACTGCCGTGTTACCCTGCTTACTAGGCGTAAACCGCCACTTTTTTAGTGCTTTAGTCGCAGATTCATCTAGGGTCTTATGACCACTACTGCTTAACACTTCTACACCTTCGCTGGTGCCTTTAGAAGAGACCTTAATTCGAATAACGGCATTACCTTGATAACCTAAAAATATAGCCATTTCAGGATATTCTGGACTTGGATTATGGATGTCGCTGATCGGAAAATTATCTTTAGCAGAGGCTTGAGCGGAAGAGGGCATCACCATAGCAGCAGAAACACTTTGGGCAGTTTGTTGCCCTGGTTTATAGTTAACAGTCTTGATAACTTCTTTGACTGAATTGGCTTTAATGAGTTGCGCTATTTCTCCCATGTCTGGAGATTTTTCTTTGATGAGTGTTGCTTTTTTTGCTTCTGGTTTTTGTTCAGGTTTCGGTTTTATTTTTGGTTCTGGTTTTGTTACCGGTTTAGGTGCTGGCTTAGTGGTCGGTGGTGCGGCTATTGATTTGGGGCTGTTTTTTGTAACTAGTGACACTTCCAGTTTAAAGGGGATAGGCTGGTCACTGTCAGCCGGCATATCCTGAGCTGTTTCTAACCATTTGATTGCCATAATATGAACTAACACAACTAACAAACTTATCAGTATGAATAAACTGATGGGCTGTTTTTCCGAAAAAGCAGCGGGGCGTTGGATAGCACGTATTTTTTTAAGCATCTAAATGATAGGTGTAGCTTAGTTTGTTATGAGGATGTGTTTTATTAATAATTGCCTGGCATTTTTGGGTTGATTCATAAATAGTTTCCAAACTTAGATCAAAATCTTTATGTTTAAAAATTTCAATATTCACCCATAAAATGCCAGCAACATGGAAAATTGTGAAATAGGTAGAGTGGGTAGCAAACATAGGAATTTCAGCTTTAAACTTATCAACCAGGTACTTATAGGTCTCTTTATCAACCGAACCAACGGATAATATTTGCATGTTTTCTAAAAACAACTTAGCTGGAGTGATGCACATATACATTGAAAAGAAAATACACACGACGGGGTCAACATAAGCTGCATATTTAACATTACCAGTATTATCCAATACAAAAGCAATACCAAATGCAATTAAAATTGAGATATTCGAAATGGTATCCAGTTTCCATTCTAAAGCATCTGTTTTAAGTAAAGATGAATTGAGCCTAACTGCGGCTTTATGTGTATAAATGGCACAAGCCAAATTAAATACCAAGGTTACAGAGGCGTATAAAAATAGAATATTGTGTTCTGGAGGTGGTGGCCCCTTTACCAAAGAACCTATGGAGCCGCCAATCGCATTGATGCAAATTTCTATAATCATCAAATTGCGGATTAAGTTTAATATGGGTATAAAACCAGAATAGCCTAATGGATAATCGTCAGATTTTGGTTTTTCTTGCAAGCGAGATACAAAGATCGTGACAAGACTAATAATGCCACTGATAACATAAGCCGCCGCATCAACCTCTATGATATTGGATGTTGTTAATTCACTAAACACCAATCCCCACACCATCAATAAAAGTACAAAAATCAGAGAGATTATTAGGCAGGTGCGTTCAGATTGATACGGGTCAATTTTTTTTAAAGGTAACTCTTTTTTCATTTGTCGATAGGGTAAATCAGACTTATCATTTAACGAATTGACAATGAGAGGGTTAATATTAATGGGTTAATTTTTACTATTATAAGCTTAAAAGCAAAGGTGCTTAAGGGTGATTAGCTAGTAATGATGTTTCGTTGTAATTAGGATGTCTTTTCCTTAAAACTTAAAGTACCTTGACTGAGCCTCTAATAGCGACCATACTCAGACGTTAGAATTGTATGTTTTGATTAATCAAAGAGGATATCGTTATGTTTCCAGTCGATTTAATTAATATTGTAATAGTTGTGTTTGTGTTTTTAGCATTTACCTCGCTTCGAATCGTGAAAGAGTATGATAGAGGCGTTATCTTCTTTCTAGGAAAAGTAACCGGCATTCGTGGTCCGGGTCTTATCATTCTCATACCTGTTTTTGAGCAGATGACGAAAGTGACCCTTCGTACGATCACCATGAACATCCCTTCGCAAAAAATCATTACAAAAGATAACGTATCGATCGATATTGCGGCAGTGGCTTATTATAAAATAATAGATCCGCAGAGATCCGTTATTGCTATTGAAGATATAACTAGCGCAGTGAATCAAATTAGCCAGACCACAGTGCGTAATGTAGTGGGTCAGTTTTCGCTTGATCAGTTATTATCCCAAACCAGTAATATTAATTTACAGATTAAAACGGTAATCGATGGGCATACCGAACCTTGGGGCGCAGAAGTGACCGCGGTAGAAATAAAAGATATTACCCTGCCAGAAAATATGCAGCGAGCAATGGCGAAAGAAGCAGAAGCAGAGCGTGAACGCCGCGCCAAGATTGTAGCGGCAGAAGGTGAGTTTCAAGCGGCTGTTAAGTTGGGTGAAGCTGCTGATATTATTGCCTTGCATCCCGTTGCGCTTCAACTCCGCACACTGCAAACGATGGCTGAGATTGCTACAGAGAAAAATTCAACCATCATTTTTCCAGCGCAGTTTATGACGACTGTACAGGAAGCTATTTCAACAATCAGGAATGATACTGGCAAAAACTAGTCAGAAAGGCTTTCAGATTGACTGAATTATAATTTATTGTATGCCATACAACTTCGATAATATTTAATTCAGGAGAATAAGAGGGTAGTCTTGTGGGTTTTCGAGCCAGAGCACTTTATAAGCCGTTTGCAACTGATCTTGATGCTGACCAATTTTCCAATGGTCAAAAATTGCTATCCTGAATTATAGCGATATTGCCTTAAGTTGTGGAAAACTCAAGAGCTAAAAGTGAGATATCATCTTCAAATTCATTACTTCCACGCCAGGCTATTAGGCTTTCTTTGAGCTGGGTCAAGACATTGTTCAATGGTAGTTCACGCGTATCGTTAACAAATTGCAACAATTGTTCCGAGCCAAACATTTCTCCAGAAATATTTATACACTCAGTAATCCCGTCGGAGTAGAAAAACAGCCTATCTTTAGTTGAGTAATTTAAAAAAAGTGGATCGTATTTTGTCTCTGGGATAATTCCAACAGGAAGGGTCGCTGTTCCAATAAAATGTGCAGTTCCATTATTCGGTAAATAAATTGGGTTTGGGTGTCCTGCTTGGCATAAATCAATGCTATGTAACTTAGTGTCAATTACTCCATAAATCATGGTAAAAAACAATCCATTGGTTTCAGTCTCATCCGTTTGAAATTGTGAGTTAAGGCCTTCGACAACTGAAGATGCTGGCTTAATTGCTTCAGGTAATCTATAAATAAGCGGACTGCATTGGTCTAAGTCAGTTGTTAGGATTCGACTAATTGTAAAAGATAACATTGCGGCCGAAATTCCATGTCCCGCCACATCGATTGAGTAAAAACCGATATGCTGTTCATCGATATTGAAAAAGTTAAAAATATCACCTGAAACATCAATTGAGGGGATAAATAATCCATCTATGGAAATGCCGCGTTCACTAGAAGGATAAAAGGGTAATAAATCACTTTGTATTTTTCCAGCCTTTTTTTGTTCATCGGATAATATCTTGTTGATTTTTTTTAGTTGGTTGTTGCTATCCCTAAGGCTTTGCTCCATTTCCAATAATCGTTGTCCGGCGCGTATACGTGCGCGGAGCACATCATTTTGTATGGGTTTGTTGATGAAATCATCCGCGCCTGCTTCTAGTCCATCAACGAGGGATTGAGTTCCTTCAAGGGAGGTTACGAGAATGATGTAAGTGTAAAAAGGTAATTTACGCTCACGTATTCGTTTGCATAAAGTAGGACCATCCCCGCTAGGCATGACCCAATCTGTTATCACGAATTGAATGGGGGTTTTTAAAAGAAGCTCAGTTGCGGAATCGATATTATCAACTGAAACTACATCATATCCCCAGTTTAGCAGGGGTTTTTCTAGGCGTCTTCGTTCGACTGGCGAATCGTCTACAATAAGAATGCGCATATTTTTCTCTATTGGGGAGGTTATGGTATTTATTTATAACCGACATTTCGGTGGGGAGTAAAAAAATAAGTAATAAAAATCAATCAATTGAAAATGATGTCGTTATTTATGAAAAATATTGTCATTGAATATGAATAAGGTGCGAAGTGGGTGGGGAATGTCGGTTATAATTGTCTTTTTGTAATTGTATCTCAAATAGTCAGCTATAAAAACCATTCATAGATGAGACTGAGCAAAGTTAGATAAATATTCAAATGATTATTATGCTTTTATTCAGGCGATGTTGTTTTTAATGAGTTAAACAAATCTACTGGATAATCTCTTAAATGTCATTTTAATTAAGAGTTATTGGATTTGAACTGAGGCATTAAAAGAACGTCTATCTTTGGTTTTTAATTAATTAATTAAAAAATAGTTACTTAGTTTAGACAAAAAGAAGTGTTATAACTGCTTCAGCACATAGAGTTACTCCAAATTAATTCAAAGTTACAATCAATCAAATCTTAATAAAGATTACTATGAATCAAAATCTATATAGACTGTTTGTTGTTTTGCCTTTAGTTATTTTACCCTGCCTTTTCTTGCTGTATGCTTGTGGTGCTTGGGAAATTGTACCCCCCGCTTCCCCCAATGCGATTAAAGCATTTGAAATTCCTGATAGATCCAAACGTTATTCTACGCCAACTGCAATTAAAGAATTTGTGGATGAAACAAAAAAGGTTGATGATTATCTATTGTATGACGGTGATGATGTTAATATAGAGGTTATAGGAAGGCCTGAGTTATCAGGTGTCCAGACCATTGGACCTGATGGGCGCATCTCGTTGTCAGTAGTGGGTTCGCTATTGGTCAGAAACATGACGCGTGAACAGGCTGCTGAAGCGGTAACCAAAGCATTATCCCCGTATTATGCAAATGTATTTACCACGGTACGAGTGCAACAATACAAGTCAAATCGGATCATTATTATAGGTCGTGTTGAGCATCCTGGCGAAATACTGTTCAATTCGGCGCCCTATTTGATGGATATTATAGCTCAGGCAGGCGGGATGCCGTTGATGCGGAAAGATCAGGTCTTGACGCGTTGTGCGATTATCCGCAAAGATACTATATTGTGGGTTGATTTAGGGCATCTATTAACTGGGGATACCAGTTTAAATATCCCTTTGCAACGAAATGACGTAATTTATATTCCCGATTCATCAGATACGGCTGTTTTTGTCCTCGGAGCAGTCAATGTGCCTGGTGTAAAAACTATGTCGCCGCAAATGTCTTTTATCGATGCTATAGGTCAGGCTGGCGGGATTACTAGAGACGGTAATACTGAAGAGGTTCATTTGATTCGCCCCAGTGAAAATGTTCATTTGGTCATTGACATGGCGAAAATATTAGCTCCACAGAAAGAACTAAATGTAGCCATCAATGAAGGTGATATTATTTATGTTCCTCGTCATTCCGTGAGTAAAGTTTCCTATATTATGCAGCAGATTAATCCATTTAGTACGCTAATGTCAATTAGTCAACTTGGCGCAGCAATGCCATAACCCATGTCGGGATCGAATATTTCACCACTAGCCGATGAATCTGTTGCGACGGGCGCGCTTATGCCGCTGGTTAGTCTACGGAAGCATTTTAAAGTAGCCATCAGTCTTTTTATCGTATTTTCTCTTTTAGGTGTTCCATTAGCTTTTATTAAAGGTAAGTACACTTATTCTGCAACAGCAACAATTTATATCGCTCCTCATGTTCCGAATATATTGCAAATGAATTTTGAGCGAGATTTTAGCTCTTCAATCCAATATGGTGAGTTTGTTTCACAGCAAATAGCTACTATTAATCGATATGATATTATGTTGATTGCTTTAAAAACGCTGCGTGAAAAAAATATTGCGTGGCAATTGCCTAATGAGTCTGAGCGACATGCAGCGGAGAGGTTGCAAGGTGCTTTGGTTATTAAACGGGTTTTGGATATTTACCTGGTTTCGGTCACTATGGAAAGTGACCTTGATAAAGGGTTGGAAACTATAGTTAATACTGTGGTGGAGTGCTATATTGAAAGTGTACGTGATGATAGTGCAATTTATGCATCCAAAGATCGCGCTAACTTGTTATATCAGCAAAAAGAAAAGCTTGAGGGCTTTATTTCCGCCAGAAAAAAACGATTGGAAGAGATTTCGAAGATTACCAGTGTTACTACATTTGTTGAAGGGGGTGCTAATTCTTATGATGAATTAATAGCTGATACTCAACAAGCTTATTCGGTGGCGCAACGCAATAGAATGGAGGCAGAAGCAAATTTGCTCTTGTTTGAAAATCCAAAAGATCCTGGTGCTACCACTGCGCTTGATGCAATTGTTGCAGATATTCTTTATAAAGATGGCGGGCTAGGTAGCTTAAAAGACCATACTAATATGCGTCGGAGCGAATTGATCAAATTAATTAGTGGGTTGGATGTTAAGCATCCAGGATATGCTCAAATAAAAGGGCAGTTGCAAGATGTTGAAAGAGAGGTTGAAGAAGCCACTGAAAAGCTAAATAAAGACGTAAGGCACATGCTTATCGAGGAGCGTCGATCTAAGGTGACGTTAACGAAAAAAATTGAAAAAGATTTATACGATCAAATCGTTCAGCAGAAAAAAGATGCTATGGAATTCTCCAAATATTATAACGAAGCAGTGACCTTAAATCAGGAAATTAAGTATTATTATGCCCAATTGGAGCCAATAGATAATCGGATTGGGTTTTTTGAGTTAGAATCTAAGGCGCCAAGTACCATTCGTATGGAAACACCGGCTATGTCGCCCGAGTATCCGATTAAAGGCGGTAAAAAGAAATTGCTTATTATAATGGTGGGACTGGGCTTTGCTTTAGGTTTGGTCGTCCCGATTGTTATTGATATGTTGGATAAACGTATTAGAACTGCGGGTCAAGTAGAAAAATTGCTGGGATATAAGCCATTAGCCGCGTTATTGGATTCTGATCAAAAAAGCGGCGTGACTCCAGTTTCTATGGCTGACAGGATGAGAAGATTAGCTTTAGCTTTAGAGCGTGAGCACAAACGATCTGGTAAATCGAGTCATTTGATAGTATTAACTTCAGTTAATCCGAATAGCGCGGTAACGTCACTCGTTTTGGATTTGGTGTCGGATTATTACAAGATAGGTGTGCGTGCCGTTGCTGTTGAAGTTAATCTGCTAAAACCCGATAAGCGTTATGTCAGTGAACACACTGATTCTGGTTTTATGAATTTGCTTCTTGATCCGGGTTTTGACGTTTTAAAGGTTGTTAGCCCTGAGGATAATAAATATCCAGATCGTATCTCCATTGGGTTATCTTCGGAGGAGTTATTTTTTGATTATAAACGTCTACAAATAGTGTTAGAAAAAATTGCCGAGATTTATTCAGTCGTTATTTTAGATGCACCCCCTATTTTATTTTCTGCCGATGTGGAGTTTTTGACTAGTATTAGTGATATAACGTTATTAGTGATTGCTGCCCAACAAGATAAGCCAGGTGAGATTAAACGGGCTGTAAAATTGTTGGAACGTATAGATCCAGAAGCTATTGGGTTTGTAGTAACTCGTTTAGAAGTGTTTAAAGGGGGGGGTTATTATTCAACGGTTGACGGTGGCGCTTCTAAGCTAAAACAATCGAAGACTAATTTGTTTGCAAAATATTTTAAAAAAAATGACATCAAATAAAGAGTGATTTTGTTTATTCCAGTTGTTTAAGTAGATGATTCAAAATTAGTCATGTCCATGAGCTTAAAAATTAGGTTGGCAATGAGCTTAAATTTTTATTGCAGTGCTATCATGGAATTTTTAAGAGGCGATTAAGTTATGAATAAACCTTTAGTATCTGTTGTTGTAATTGGACGTAATGAAGGTCAACGTTTAATGGCTTGTTTAAAGTCAGTAAAAGAAGCAGTTGATCCAGGTGGTGAAATAGAATTGATTTATGTTGATTCTAATTCACACGATGGCAGTCCTGAATTAGCTGAGTCTTTTTGTACGAAAGTGATTCGAGTACAACCTTTAAGACCTTGTGCAGCTTTTGGACGAAATGCGGGGTGGCGTGCTGCTACAGCGCCGAACATACTCTTTCTAGATGGTGATACCTTACTGCATCCAGATTTTTTACAAAAGGCCTTGCGTGCAATCGATGATCCCAGTGTTGCTGTAGTGTGGGGGCATAGGCGTGAAGCTTATCCGGAAAACTCTTTTTATAATCACATACTTGATTTGGACTGGGTTTACCCGCCCGGAATTACCGAGTTTTGTGGTGGTGATGCGTTAATGCGTCGAAGTGTTCTTGAGCAGGTGGGTGGTTTTAGCGAAGATTTAATAGCTGGAGAAGAACCTGAATTATGTCAGCGAATTCGCAGCAAGGGCTATGTTATTCTCCATATCGATGAACCGATGACGCGTCACGATTTGGCAATGACTCATTTTAATGCTTATTGGAAACGCGCGTTACGCGCTGGACATGCTTATGCAGAAGTGTCTCAACGCATGAAAGCAACGGACTTTCCTCTTTGGGTTCAAGAATGCAAACGAAATGCAATTCATGCGGTTGTATTGATAGCAATGTTGTTGGGTGTGATTTTATTAAGCGCAATGACTGGCACTGTTTTACCTTGCTTCGGTTTGGTTTTAACTTACCTATTTTTGGTGTTACGCTCTGCTTATAAAGCTCGCTGGAAAAGTGCTTCAGTGTTTACTTTAATACTTTATGGTTTACATTCCCACTTTCAGCAGATCCCAATTGCCTGTGGACAGATAAGCTATTGGTATCATCGTGTCAGAAATCAACAACAAGGTTTAATTGAATACAAATGAGCTATGTCATTAAGAAGTTCCTGGTTAAAGCATTAAATCCATTTGCACTAGTGATCAATCGACTGGATGCTCTCCGTCGATTATGGGCAAATGCTAGATTGAATAACGCACTAGGTGGATCATTGCATCCTTCCGTAGTCGTATTAAGCATGCCGGAGCTGCACGGTACGCGGCGAATAGGGTTAGGTGAAAACCTGTATTTATACCGTGATCTTTATTTGGAAACACAAGAGGAAGGTCGCATTAAAATTGGCAATGATGTGGTTTTGTCACGTGGCGTGCATCTAGTGGCTTTTGCTGAAATTATTCTGGAGGATGGGGTAATGATGGGTGAATACTCCAGTGTGAGAGATGCTAATCATCGCGTAATACCCGGTAGTTCAGTGCGGCATAGTGGTCATCTTGGCAGGCCAATTCATATTGGTCGAAATGCATGGATTGGGCGTGGAGTCACTATTTTAGGTGGGGTTTCTATTGGGGAAGGTGCTGTTATCGGTGCCAACGCTGTTGTTACCAAAAACATACCCGCAGGTGCGGTAGCTGTAGGTATTCCTGCACGAGTAGTTAGATCTTAAGCAGATGTTATCGTTCATTGTATATTTAGCGGGGATATGGACTTTTTACGTCGCACAAAGCCAGTCCGTGCAGAAAGCCTTTATAAATGCTTATATCCCCATTGTTCTGTTGTTACCTGACTATTATCAAGCTATAACGCCAGGGATTCCAGATCCAACTTTTAATCAAGCTTCCTCGTTGGCATTGTTTATAGTATTTATAATGAAGGGTAAGCCGGGTTATCGATTTAGTTATACTGATGTTGTGGTTGGTGTTTATGCGCTTTCAGTGGGTATCTCTCAGTATTTGGCTCTTGGTTACTCGGATGCGCAAAACTTAATGTTTAATCAATTAACCTCAGTGTTGTTTCCTTATATTTTTACAAAAAGTTTGGTTGAACCCTTTAATTTACGTTATGACTTTGTCAAGAGCGTTGTGTTGTGTTTATGTGTAGTTTCTATATGTAACCTATATGAAAATAAAATGGGTGTTAATTTGTGGCAGATGTTACTCGCTAAATTTTTCCCCGGGCAAGGTAGTGGATGGATTACTACTTATCGTTTCGGTTTGGCACGTGCAAGTGGGCCTTATGCGCATTGCCTGGTAGACGGAATTATTATGGCTACAGGTTATCGATTTCAACGGTGGTTACAATGGTCTGAGGCATGGCCAGTTAAAATCAAACAACTAGATTGGGTACCTTGGTTCAGTCCTGCAGAACTTTTTACCTTAATAATTTTTGGCGGGGTATTTACAACGCTAGGCAAGGGTCAATGGCTGGCGGGCATTATAGGAGCTACTTTTGTTATTATTGGGCGATTTAAAAATCGTCGCTTAGCTATGACAATTTTTCTAGCAGGAATTATAGTTGTTGGTATTCCCGCTTTAGTGGCCTTCTTAGATTATGCATCAATTGGGCGTGCAAACGCCCTCGACCCTAATCAAGAAACAGCATGTTATCGTTATGAGTTGATTGAGCTATATATGGATATTGCAACTGAACATCTGTGGTTTGGTTGGGGGTTGATGAATTTTCCCCAAGTGCCAGGGGCAGAGTCTATCGACAATAATTTTTTACTGGTATATTTAAATCATGGCATCATTGCTATTTTTATATTGTTAGGAATATTTTTTGTTATGATGGTAAGACTGATTAGGCATGGAATGGCTCAACCATTCGCTGAGCCAAGAGGTAGTTCATTCGCCTTTACTTTGGCGGCAATTTATTTAATGTACTTCATTGCTACAGCAACGGTTGCTATGATGTATCAGAGTGGTACGGTATTTTTTATCATTACAGGTTTATCCGATGCCTATTTAAGAACCAGTACCTGGGACGGTGACCAAGGCAACAGCAATAGCAAAACTAAGACGGCAGTCGATACTCGCCTATTTAAATTTAGGAGGGTAATATAGTAATAAGGGATTCAATCAGAAAGGTGTCATTTTATCTATGATATCTCTATGTTTTTATCCGTGTATTTTATGGTTTGCTAAATCGACGTAGCCGTCGGATGTGGTTAATGATGTTACGTGTCATCCCAACTGCTTGGCGAAATATAGGTAGGCGGTCGAACCATCGATTGCTATAGATGTCACTACGGGAACTGCGCTGGTTACCCAAGGACGGCATACAAATGATTGTTTTAGTTTCTGGATTTCGTTTCCGAAACATGGTGTAGGCGCCATCTACATGCATTGGTCCTCCATCAGGATGACCTTCTGGGCGTTCTAGGCAGGTTTCTAGATAGTTTACTAGAGCCGGTAGTACTCTTTTGTTGAAGGCTAATAAATGTGCGCATACCAGCGGTTGAGCAGTGGTTTGCCAACAAGGTTGTCCATTGGGAGTATCGCTGTTTTGCACGTGCCCGAGGTAAGCAAAATCCCAGTCTCCGCTACGAAGTACTTCCACTAATTGAGGTTGTGGACGCAAAGCTGCTGGCTCTAACGCAAGATCATCTTCTATGATGAGCACATTTTCAATGCCTTCAGCAAGAGCCGCCTGTAGGACACCCAAATGGCTCATATAACATCCACGAGCGCCAATACTTGGAAAATCTCCCTTATCGTTAGGTCGTACGGCAGAGAAAATTCGAAGCTTAGGATCATTGGCCTGGATGCCTGCTCTTGCCAAATCTGATAATACAGCCTGACGGCGATCAGAACGACTTGGAAGGTTTATGATGTAGTATCTATGAAAGGCATCAAAAACTTTTTCTTGGGGTACGTCTGTTTCATTAAAGCTCATAAGGTAACACCTTTTTAAAAAACTGTAAAAAATATATCGAAAGATATGCAAGTATTATTACAATAAGTACCGTTTTGATTGGCTTAAATTAACAATATGTTCTTGATGTTTTGTATTTTGAGTTTTCAATAATGCATTATTTTATTTATTTTTATTAGTTTATTATCTATTATTAGCAAATTAAGATATTTTAACTAAATACATTTTAAAAAAGACTTTGGCCGCATCGAAAAAAAACATTCTCTTCAACGGCTACCGCTCCGTTAAATGGTTTCTGTGCTTTAGGTCAAATCGATTCAGTTAATTAATGTGTGCCAAAAATAAAGTATTATAGCTTCCAATAACCTTTAGTTGGCTAAAAATTTCAATAAATATGAACAAATTTATTTCCGCTTATCTTGATTTCGTTAGACTATTTGCTGCATTAATTGTTTTTGTGGGGCATTTAAATTACGAATATTTGGTTGGTTCTATTTTTGGTGCTACTCATAGAAAAAGGGAGGTTCCGGTCGCTTAAGGAACATAAGCGATAGGAAAAAGGGAGGTTCCTGTTGCTTAAGGAGCATAAGCGATAGGAAAAAGGGAGGTTTCGGTCGCTTAAGGAACATAAGCGATAGGAAAAGGAGATGTTTCGGTCGCTTAAGGAACATAAGCGATAGGAAAAGGAGATGTTCCGGTCGCTTAAGGAACATAAGCGATAGGAAAAGGAGATGTTCCGGTCGCTTAAGGAACATAAGCGATAGGAAAAGGGGAGGTTCCGGTCGCTTAAGGAACATAAGCGATAGGAAAAGGGGAGATTTCTATCGCTTAAGGAATGTGCATGAAATAATGAATATCCCGCCAAGGCGAATAAAGTCGCCCGCAAACTCACTCTGGTATCTCGACTGGTGCCCATTGCCAATGCTGACATGGGCTTTATTCGTATAGCTACGCCTTCTGCGAGTTTAGATAATTGGGTTTTCTTCAGTATCTTGTTATCTGTACTCTATAAGGATAAACTACGCAAAATAGGCACTCAAAAGAATTTATTGATTAAATGATTTTTAATTCTCTTTCATTTGCCATTTTTTACCCATTGTTCTCCTCTTTTACTCTCTATGTGGTGGACGTTACCAAAATTGGGTATTGCTGATTGCCGGCTATACTTTTTATAGGGTATGGGACATACGTTTTCTTTATCTAGTGTCATTATCTACAGTACTCGATTTTTGTCCCGGGTTGATGGTAGCAAATGGACAAATGACTTTGGCTTAAAGACTTGCACCGACATGTCATCTACTTGGATTTGCATTATTTTTTCTGGTGCCTGATTGGCATGCGGTAGTTTTTCAGGGAGCGTGTTTTAATAATATTAATATCGACATGCAGATGTTTTAAATAAAATAAAGAAAAATTAAATAATTGTGTTCACAATCCATTAACCTGCCATAGGTACTAATACGGTGACTAAAAAGTTAACTAACAGCACTCAGTCTTTAAACCACGACGAGGGTGAACCTGACCTAAAAGCTCTGAAAAAGACTGCCACACAAGGCGCTTATTGGACTGTAGCAAATTATGGCTTAAGCCAAGCCTTACGGTTTGGCAGTAATCTTATTTTGACCCGTCTGTTATTTCCTGACCTTTTCGGATTGATATCCTTGGTCAATGTTATTCTTTTGGGATTATGTTTGTTTTCAGATATTGGAATTGGCACCAGTATTATTCGAAGCAAGCGTGGTAATGATCCAGACTTTCTTAATTCCGCATGGACTATCCAGGTTATAAGAGGTTTTGGTATCTGGATAATTGCTGCAGTTCTTGCCTATCCAGCCTCTATGCTTTACCAAAATCCTCAATTAATCTGGTTAATTCCAGTGATTGCAATATCTATAATAATTAGCGGGTTTAATTCTACCGCGTTGTATACAAGCTATCGAAATTTAGCATTAAAAAGGTTAGTGATACAGGAGTTAATTACACAATTAATGTCCTTAACAATCATGATTGCCTGGGCATGGATAAGCCCATCAATTTGGGCTTTGGTTGCAGGTGTTCTGTCGGGTGCCTTGATAAGTATGATTTGGAGTCATTTCTTAATACCTGGGCAACTCAACCGCTTCCACTGGGATAAAACAGCGGCTCAAGAGCTCATTCATTTTGGAAAGTGGATCTTTATTTCAACCATACTCACT
Organism: uncultured Methylococcaceae bacterium; assembly: GCA_903859415.1. Lineage (GTDB taxonomy): Bacteria > Pseudomonadota > Gammaproteobacteria > Methylococcales > Methylomonadaceae > Methylobacter_C. Next base: position 16,247 of record CAIOMN010000012.1, on the reverse strand, counting down.
TTTTTAGCGGGTCAGGCTGATCGGGTGATCCTGGCTAAAATATTCTCACTTGAAATGCTGGGGGTTTATTCTATTGCCTTAACGCTGTCAGATGTGCCAAGACAGATTGTCTCAGGTCTTAGTGGTAAAATCATATATCCGACTTTATCCCGTTTGGCGCATATGCCACGCCTTGAATTTAGAAAACAATTACTTAATAGTCGAAAAAAAATATTAATTATCCTGGCGTTAGCGCTTGCGGTCTTGGTGTCTTTTGGTGATATTTTGATTTTGCTTCTTTATGACAAACGTTATGAGCAGGCTAGTTGGATGTTACCTTTGCTGGCGATTGGGATATGGCCAAATATGCTTTCTCAAACCAGCGAGCAAGCTCTTTTTGCCATTGGAAAGCCTAACTATGCAGCTTTTGGCAATTTTTTTCGATTTCTTTTTACTGTAATATGCATACCGCTTGGGTTTAACTATTTTGGGGTATTGGGAGCAATTATTATAGTAGCTATGAACGATGTACCATTTTACTTTGCAATCACTTTTGGTGTTTCTCGTGAAGGCTTATCGAATATTAGTCAGGATATAAAAACAACTTTAATGTTTTTGGGGATACTTGGGATACTGATATATATGCGCTGGCTGCTGGGTTTCGGTGTACCTATGGCTGGAGTTGAATTTAGATTTTACGGGTAACTAAGGCGGATAATTTCTTACCTATTTTGATAAATCTCTTTTCGAAATAGAATGTTGAAATATGAGCCAATATAAATAGTGCTATGAAAAATAAAGGACGTTTTGAATACTTTACAATTTTATCTCCTTCACCTAGCCAAGTTTCTCCAAGAATAGGATGAATAATGTAAAGCGCATAAGATACTGTAGCAATATAAACCAAAAAACGATTATCAAGCACTTTAGACAACTTAGAGTTGCTGTTCATTAAAGTCGTACCAACTAATATTGCAGCCAGATAGGGTCTAAAATAATTCATCCATTGACCTTCTGGATGGCAAGAACTTAAAAATAACAGAAAAATCAACATCTGAATCAGAGAAATAACGATCTGATTTGATTGTTTAAATAGTTTTATGTTGAGAGCGCCCTGCTTATGGTTATAAATATAATTGTAAAGTAGTGCTAAACAACTGCCCGAGAGTATCTCGTCAATGCGATAGTAGGTATTTATTGCGATATAAACGTTATTTGTATAACGATAGGATGTAAACGCAATGCATATTAGAGGAATTAAAAGCAATCCCCTTTTGGACAAAATACTCACTAACAGGGCTATGCCTACATAAAATTGTATTTCCACACATAAGCTCCAGAAATGCGCAGTTATATCTAATAAACGCATGGGTGGCCAGTTAGCATAAAACAAAAGGTGCGCTACCCAGACTTCAGAAGTTGAATTTGAAATAAATAATGTAATTGCTATATATAACCAAGCTAAAGGGATAATCCTGAAAAAACGGCGGATTAAAAAGTCAGTTATGCTTGTATGATGAAGTAAAAACGTGGTCATTAGGAAGCCGGACAATGAAAAAAACAAAGCCATTCCCATTGCTGCTGTCATTGCGTTAATTTGGAGTATTTTGGGCCCAAGAGGCAAGAGATGAGTTGCTAACACTAGCAAAATGCTGATACCACGCCAACCATCTAATGAAATAAATCTTTTCTCTGCCATAAAGCTCACTTTTCGCTATTGGATGTAACTAGTTGTTATTAATCGACAATATTTTATGTACTGCGTTATTTTTAAAGCTAAACTCTTTAAAACTCAATAAAGTACATTTGTGAAGAACGAATAACATGATAAATGGAAAATTAAATAATATTTGGTAACCGAAATGGTTTTGTCTATGGCAGGAAGCTATTTGATACAATTTTTTAATCATATAGGTACAAATAAGGTTTTGCAATCATTTTGTGTTGAAGTAGCTTAGAGGGGCTATTTATCGAGCATTAGTCAGGAGTTTTAAATTGGGAGTTGTTGCTATATACTGATTCTTTTAACTCTAGTCTTTACTTGATGATAATGTTGAGTGGCTTAAGTGAAATTTGTAGGTTAAAATTTCTAGTTATAGTTCGTCTGTAAAAACTAATTTGCACAATTGGGCTAGCCCTCCTGTTAAAATTAGTAAAAGACACGTTGGGCATTTTCTGGAGTGCAAATGGATAAAAATCGTTTACATATGATTGATGGAGTGAGAGGATGGGCGGCATTTTCTGTTTTACTATTCCATATTTTTTGTGAAACTTTTAGTGTTTTAAAGCCAGAATTTAGAAGCGTTTTTACTCATTTTATATTTAACGGTCCATTAGCTGTCACTGTCTTTTTTGTTTTATCAGGCGATGCGTTATCTACGGGTTACCTAAAGAAACAAAAACTAAGTTCTATTGATTCCTTACTACTAAAAAGATATTTCCGGTTAACGGTACCTATTTCGTTGTCCTGTCTTATAGTGTATTTGCTCATGAAGGCGGGGTTAATGTTTAACTTGGAGGCAGCGGGTATTGTTCATCGAGAAGACTGGTTAGGTTCATTTATACCCTTTCAACCCAGTATTGTTTCACTGTTACGATACTCTTTTTATCAGGTGTATGATGGTCATTCTTTGGCTAACTCATACAACCCTTTTTTATGGACTATGAGTATTGAGTTTATTGGATCGATGCTGGTTTTCCTGTTTTTGTATGTTTCAAATAGATTAGTTTCCCCAATTAAGCTTCTTATTTCGGTAATCGTTTTTTTATTCGTTGCAAAATCATTGTACGCTTTGTTCTTTGTAGGCGTTTTATTTGGCTATCTTAGAGCATTAGATGTTTTCACTAAGTTTTTAGGAAATAAGATATGGCAAATAGCAACCATCGTCATTATCTTCGCTCTAATAATCATTGACACACAGTTGCGTTTTTTTATATCACAAGGGCACGTTAATATTGTAATCTCTTCGGCACTTGTATTTTGCATCTATTCATCAAGCCTATGTCTATCCTTTTTTTCGTGCGGAATTTCACGGGTTTTAGGGAAAATTTCATTCCCCTTATATTTAGTACACTTCAGTGTTATCGCATCATTAACATCTTTTTTGATTATTAAGTTTTCGTCCTCACTGGATAGTTATCATATCTATTTAATTTCTATTATATCTATATTCGCTAGCCTATTAGGTGCTACGTTGTTTTATCGTGTCGAAGACTATCTTCTTTCTCATGTTAATAAAATTCCACGTATATTATTAAACTCGATGTTCAAGTTGTAACTACTCTCCCCCCTGATAAGTCTAATTCGCCAGCTAATGCTATTTGAATCGCTATTACTCGATCTTCATGTTTTTAAGCATTGGAAGATAGCCTGAAACCCTTTAAGCTAAATGGTGTAAACTTCCACGTATTTCAGCAGCGTGTTGATGTTCGAACCCGCTCACTTTATAAAAACGTTTGTCACTGATCTTGATGCAGCATTGGCAAAGTTGAAACCCATGTGAAGGCTGGGCGGATTAATTAAATGTGCTCACTAGTCCAGCCGATTCGACAGGCCGCATAGTTCACAGAAAACATTGAAATGGAGTCGGTGCAAAATCCGGCCAAGGTAAAGTATTGTCTGAGTAGTGCCATAAACATCAACAATCAGGCGATTTTACATCAATGCGACCAGAAAACTGTGCGCAAGATTGGAAATGCGATTTGCTGGCTTTATTGTTCGATCAAGAATCTGGGTGGAAATTTAAAAAATCTTCGCAGCGCAAATGTCTCAAAGTAAACATGGATTGATTTGAACGGACTACCCGAGTAAAATTGATCAGGTTATGCAGAAATTGCGTGAAGATTTTGGTGTCGTTGGCTAATTCATCTCGCGTCAAGGGGCTAGGGAATTATTTATCTGAAAAACTATAGCTGATAGAAGATGGCTGTTTTTTTTAGCTACAAGGAACAAAAATATAAAATTGTGATATTCATCATTCATCATCCAGCATCAATTATTATTCATGATAAATAAACATTATGTGAGCTTTATTCGGATACCACTAGTCAAAACCAAGGCTGGTAATTTTTTTACAGACGAATTATGGGCTAAAGATTTATTGCTTCATTTAGACTATCTTTCCAAATTCAGTTTATGCTGTCCAATTATTTGCCATGAAAAAACCGAGGAATTGGTTGATATATCTGACTACAACATTAAAAATATTTATGAGTTAAAACCGGATGGAAATGTCCTTAGCGTCTTAAAAAATATAATACCAAACTTCCTAGTGGTTATCCGTGCGGTTAAAGAGGCAGATATAGTCCATTCCGATTGTAGTGGCTGGGCTTTTCCATTATCGTTTTATATATTATTTTTAAGACCTTTTTTTTCATTTCAATGGGTTATTGTTATGGAATCTTCCTTCTGGATGCTACACAAAGATCAAGTTTTTAGTTACCGGACATTTTTCGAACATTGGGTGTATAAATTAATTTTAACAAAATGCCTAAAACTCGCTGATGCCAGGATATTTACACAATCCTATTACCGGGAGGTTCTCTTAAAAACTGAAACTGACAGAACTTTAATCAATCCAGCCACTTGGATTGATGAGAACTCGTTTACATCAGTGGAAGCTATCAAGCGACGTTACGAACAACGAAAAGGTAAAGTACTTGAATTGCTTTTTCCTGCACGCTTAATCACAGATAAAGGTGTCAATCAATTACTTACAGCAACGCATTTATTGCAAGAACAAGGTGTGTACGTCAATATTACTATTATTGGATTAGGCCCTTTGGCTGAGAAATGTCAAAGCTATGCCAAGCAAAATTATGGCAGTGTAAAGCTGATGTATTTGAGTCCTGTAAAGTATGGAGAGGATTTTTTTTACTTGCTAAACAATTATGATGTGGTTTTGGTATTAAATCTGAAAGAGGAGCAACCCAGAATTATATTTGATGCATTTAGCCAAGGCTTAGGTATTCTTGGGTTTAACACTTCAGGAATACGTGATTGCATTACACCCGGTGAAAATGCTCTTATTTGCGAATCTAACACTGCTTTAGGCCTGGCACAGGCCATTTCATATCTCGTAAATCATCCTCAAGAATGTTTTAGAATGGGGCTAAATGGTTTCTACACCTCACAGGGGAAAACTCATTTGCAGATGCATAAAGACAGGGAGGTTTTCTTGAAAAAGGTACTAAATAAAGGATAAATCTTCATTGCAGCGTTTTCTATTTTCGGCGAGCTGAAAACACCTTGGCTGTAAGCAAATATCAGAATCGAAAACGATGAGTTTGGGATGATAGGTGTTCTGACCTTTAACGCTATAAAGACTTTATTTTCGAAATGTCTTTACCTTCTTGTGTTAGTTGCCAATCTTCTTCAAGTTTAGCAACACGCAAATCAATCCATTCGCGTACCAGTTTAGTCGCTGTTCTTGAATTTAACGATCCTTTGAGTATATTCCCGTTAAAATCAAACAAAGTATTTTCTCACTGATATTCCGGCATCCTTCATAGCAGCCTAAAAGTAGTTGACACTTTTGATGCCAAAAAAAATTAACAACAAGCTACCGTAGCCATAAAAAACGGCCAGTGACTTTAAAGCTAGACGGCTTAGCTGTTTCTTAGCGCTCAGAAATCAGTAGTAGTTCTGGCTTTTTCTCTCTGATGATATCCAGCCGAATCTCAAGCCAATCCTGGATTTGCTCTGTTCCCGTCAGAATTTCCATGGGCGTCTTACCTTTTCTAACACCATCCCGATAACGCCGATGGTTATGATAATGCATAATCAGATTGAGCATTTCCTGGGTGATCTGGTTTTTGCAGGTATTCAAGTAGGGTCGTAGAATTGAATTGATACATTCTACCAAAGCCGAACTCTGAACGATTTTGTCCAACCTGGAATAAACTGCGTGCTGAGTCATCAGGTCTTCTTCCTCAGTTTCTTGTTGCAAGCCTATGGCGATGTCCAGGCAGAATTGCTCTTGCTCTTGCTCTTGCTCTTGGTCCTGGGCGATCTTTTTCCGTTCGCTCTTTTTAGCTTTCCTCGCCGCTTTTCCCCATTGCCACGCACTGCAAGCCTTCAAACTGAACTCATCGATGCCTAACTCGCCAAACTCGGTGACGACCTGATTGGCGATATCGAAATAATGGAACAAATCTGGTAAAGCATGTCTTACCTGAGTTACCGCTTTGCGCGTCTGCATGTGATTTAACTCTTCAATCAGCGTAAGCCCCATGTTGATGCCATCTTCAGCTTGTCGTCCACTGCGCAGATTGATAAATACTTCAGTATGGCTTACTTTACCACCCATTGATTGGCGGATTGCTTGGCGAAGTTATTAGATTTCTACGCTTCAGAATATGTGTTGTTGTATCGCCTTGGATCTTGTCTCTGACAGTAAAATGTAAAACCTCTTCCCAACATAGCCGAGATTCTATTCTTCTAGAAAAACCATTAGATTGAGTTGGTTCAATTACAATAAAACAGTTATTTTCATCTTTTCTTAGTCCAGTGCCAATATAGTATGTTGTATTATAATAATTTAAAATCTCTTCTATATTTCTATTTTTTTCAAGCAAGTTAAGGTAGTTACTATCCATAACCAGACCTTCAAGTTGGATTAAAGGACTACTTAATAAATATCCAACAAAACCAGCTCTATCTCCCATAGCATATATTCCAGGGTTGTTTTTTTCAAAGTCTAGAATTTTTATCCCTGCAACCATAATAGGATCATAACTTACATTTTTCAGTTTTTTGAATGTGTATAAAGAGATGATGCTTAATGCAAATATGAGAAATGATTGCTGCAAAATCTGTAGGTGTTTATTTTTTAAATCGAAGTATTTATAAGAGGTAAAGATTGTATTTAAAGGGATTGCAAGCATTATCGTGGAAAGTATTAATGGGTAAAGGTACCAAAACCAAAGCGCCCAGTCACTTCGTAAACTGTTTTGTAAATAATAAACAGGTACACTAGCTAAAGCAGTAATATAAAAAATTTTAATTGTATTTTCAAATTGTTTGAATTTATATAAGTTGAATATTGAATAGATAAATATGCCAAAATAAACATAATTGAATTTAAAATAGAATTCGAAAAGAGTTATAAATGTTGCAGCATGTAATGCTGTAATTTTTAAAACACTTTTAGCCATTCCACTAACAGGCATTAAACTATCAAAATAATAAATATTTGATAGTAAATATGCTGCAACAGGCAAAAAGCCCAAGCCTATTTTTGCTATGCGTTTAAAATCAAACTTCGTATATAAACTTTCAACACCAAAAAAAACTAAAAAAATAACAAATGAATCTAATCTTGATAATGTAGTTAAAGATACTAACAAACCAATATAGTAAGGGTTAACATTTTTTAAATACGAAAGTATAAATATTAAAAACAACGGAATGGTTATTATTGTTTCCATGCCGAAACTTGAAGAAACTCCGTACCAGATGTATATAAATAAAACAAAAAATACACGCCAAAAAACATTTGTTAAATATTCAGTTGAATATTTATAAAAAAGATAAAAAGATAAAAAGATAATTAAAGCAATTATTTTCTTAATGAAGAGTAGAATCTCTATGTTTAGGAGGGTTGCCAGCTTTACAAAAATAGTAAGAATTATAAGCCATAATGGATGATAACCATTTGTTTGAACTATACCATTAAAAGTTGATCCTTCACCCAGCGCGATGTTTTTTGCAATTTTAATATAGTAGAAAAAATCATCTGTAAATGATGAATAAAAAATTATTTTATCATTTGAGAAAATAGGTGAAATTACTAAAAATTGGATGCAAATAATTAGCGTAATATAAAATATTTTTTCTAATCGGGTAATATTCATATATTCGTTTCCTTAAACTCCCAGTCTTGAAATATTGCCAAATTTGTACCGCATATCAAATTCATCAGGTTTCAAATTGGGTAGAGGTTGAATGTTGTTTGTGCCACTTAGCCTGTCCTTAAGATAATGCCAAAACGAAATCTTGTGTTCTAGGCAAGTCTTCTTTAAGTTGGCAAAGGTATAGCGGTACCTTCGTCCGGCCTCACTTCGTATGCTGCTGCTTATTTTTTGTTTTTTAACGTAATCCCGAAGATCGCGTTCGCTCAGGTTGTTGTGGAGCGGTAAATAAGGTTTATCGAGTACTCGAAGCAGTTCGTGCTGATTGTTGCCCATCGTCTTGAAGCGAGATTTGATGTCTTCAGCCTGGATTGCCGTTGGATCGAGTTTGTAGGTTTTTAGTTCGCGGTAAATCTGCCAGGGTTGTTCGCAGGTGTCGTCAACGGCTTTAACATGTTCTGGATTTAAAGGAATGAGCCGATTAATAATGCGTTCGGCATGAATCCAGCACAAGGCATGGTCAAAGACGTTAAACTGTCCGGCATCATCGCTGATAATACTCAGGGTAGTGGGAGTGCCTTGAGCTAATAGGCCACCCATTAAAGCGCCTTCGGTGAGTGTTCTCCGGTACCGCTTGGCTTTGATGCCCTGCTGATTCAGCCATTTATTCCAAACAAGAGAGGTTTCGATCCGTACAGCTTTATCGGCAGGTTCTGCCAGCGGTAGGTTACTCACAACGCCACCCTCAAGCTCAAGACGTGCTAACAATGCAACGGCCAGTTTTTGTTCTTCCATATATGCGAAGGCACCGGCATTCAGCACATAAAAATAGTAGCTACCTTGGCCTGGACAACTCAGGAAGTTAATGCGACTTTTGCTTTTCGTGCTACTAAACCAGGCAAACAATTCATTGCCGATAAGGGTGCAATAGCAGTTCTTACCATCATGACGCGCCCCGGTGTCATCGGTTTGCACATAGGCTGATACAGACAATCCGACTTGAAGTAATTTATTCTTTTCATCATGGAACATATCCAAATCATCGGTGATAAACTGGCTCAACCCACTGCTGGAGATATCAATACCCAAATCCAGCAGTTGTTTCAACAGCAGCGGCGGCTGGGTGACATGTTGATGATGATATTGATAGAGGATAAAACTAATCAGGTCACTGCCAAAGTGGCAACCGTTGAGGCTATCGGACAGTTGTCCTGACACATAGCTGCCATCGAATGTCTCGTATTGGGCTAAGCGATAGCAGGTATGAAAGGTTTCAAGCTTAATATCTTGAATAATCACATCCCGAAATCCCTTATGAATTGAACCTTCTGGAATAATATCAGGGTAGATGTTGAGCGTGACATCAATCTTAATGTGCTCCGTTTTATTGCGTTTCGGTCCTTTATTCTTTTTGGACTTGTCACTGTCATCGCTATTTTTTGCACCGCCTTTGACAGGGTGGTCCTGATCCATTTTGCTGGGTTTTATGTTGGGCTTTGTGGTTTCAACCTTGAGCTTAAGTATTTCCTGTTCCAGCTTGTCAATCCGTATTTGTTGCCACGCAATAATTTCCAATAGCACATTGACTAAAGGTGTGCGCTCTTCGCTACTGATTTTCGGTAATTGCGGATTGATAGTATCCATTAGGCTATTTTAACCTGATTTTTAGTGTTTACCTGCAATTAATGAGAAGTTACATATTTTTGGTTGCGCAATATATTATTATAGAAATACTCAGACATGACAGTAATAAGAAGAAATGAACAATATCTGAAAAAATGCAATAATTATGAGCTTAGCTTTAAGGCTTAACAAGCTTATAGTAACCGATACGCTGTGCTAGGTTTTTAATGAGTTGGGATTTTTCGTATGTTTTACGTGTAAGTTCCTCGAACGGGATGGGTGCTTGCGAAGCTAACACTTCCACCGGTTCCGGAAAATCACCTGCATTAACAGCTTCAGGTATCCACCATTTGGCAATTCCCCCGCCGTGGAAGCATTTCATTGTGTTAAACCGTTCGGTTCGCAATATCGTGCGGCCAGATACACCAAAGCGAACAAGCAAACGATTCCTCTGCGAATTGCGCCAGCAATGCCAATGTTCAGGATTCAGATAACCACCACCGACACGCATCGCCAAGGCAGCCCAAACGATGGATTCAACGTGCATAGAGCGTGGCAAACTTGTACCGCCAAGTTGACCCACTAACCAGTCTAACCATTCAAGATCGAGGTTGTTGCATGATTGTGCCACGCCGATATCGGTATGATGAGCCAAACGAATTCCATTGTCGTAAGCTCGAACAACCACTTCGTGCGGCAGCAAGCAACTAGGAGGCTGGTGCATTAACAGCAGGCCACTGGCAGGTGTGGGTTCAAAACGGAAATGATTCGGGAAATAGAGGTCTGGGTCGAGGATGACCATTTCCTCATCGGGCTGTGCGAATAAAATCGGATCAGTGATCTTGCGCCAGCATGGATGACCGAAGCGAAAAGAAGCTAGATGCGGATAAGGTGCCAGCAAAGTCAACGCACGTTCATCGGCTTCGGCCTGTGAGCATACCCGCCAACTGTTTTGTGATGGAATTTGCAGCTTTTCCATAGCCTCGGTCAGTATGGATTTATCGGCTGCTGTATCAGTGATTAAAGTCAGATCGAAGTTATCAAGGCAGCGCGCAGCCAAGCTCTCGAACGCCTTCTCGGCATAAGGCAGAGAGTTGGCTCCGAGGATGCAATACAACTTACGACGAGGTGATATTTCACTGTATAGATTCATCAAGCTCTCCTTATTACTGTAGATCTCCACTGGGTGAGTACAGATCTTTGTGGGGTTATTAATTATAATTTTTGTTAGTTAATTGTTTCACAAAGAATATAAAATAGCCATACCTTGGTAAGCTATTCAGAGCATTATTAAAAGTTCAGCAAAGTAAATCTATACTTTCTTGTAAACCCAAAAACTCCGTGATACATTTAACCAATATAGACGTGTCTGAAAACTATTTTAAATGGCTAACTAATTAAGTAACTCAGGTAAAATTATAGACGCGTTTGAAAGTATTTGTATATTCGGTTTGATAACCTTAATTAAGGACCCACACTATATGCGGTCATTTCATTTAGCAATTACACCCTCTGTACCTGTATGGAAATCGGGTAACTTATTAATCTTCGATCTCAAATTTTATAATGGGATGTTATTGTATGTTGAAAAATGGCCTGGTGACGTGTCTTGCATTATCTCATTAAGCACCGAACCACTTCCTGAATTTGGCGTCATAACTATAAGTTATATTGAACTCCCGTTTAAGTGTATTACTTTAATTGAAAAGGAATTAATAACAGCAACTCATTTGCAGGGCGTTTCTATTGTGCTTGCGTCTGGCGACTCTGATAATCAACTTCATCTTAGCAGGTTATGTAAAACAGAAAACATAAAATGTGTCTATATCATTGAATATATACCCGAGACTCGATATCAAATAGCTGCATTAAGTACCTCGAACCCAATCGTAAAATTACGTAGGTTTCTCTATATATGGGAAAAAGAAAGAAAAAGAGTGGCTGCTTTTAAACTTTGCGACGGTCTGCAATCAAACGGCGTTCCTGTTCATAGTAGCTAATTGGGTATATCATGAAAAAAACTAAAAACATTCGTGTATTGTTATCCGCTTATCAATGTGGTTCAGGGATGGGTTCAGTATCTCAAATTGGTTGGGAGTGGTATCAGCGATTAAGTAAGGTTTGTCAAATTACGTTATTGACTCATATTCGTAATCGAGAAGCATTGGAAGCGTCAGGTATTCCTGTAGAGGACTCGTCTGTCATTTTTATTGATACTGAGTGGTTTGCTGGGCCATTATATCGTTTTGCCTCTTTTTGTTTTCCTCGGAGTGAGCACCCACGGTTCCTTGTTGCCTCACTTGATTTTTTTGTTTATGACTGGCTTGCCGTTCGAAAAGCTAGTCAGTTGATAAAGAGTGGGCAAGATTGGGATGTCGTGCATGAGGTAACGCCTGTATCACCCATGGCTGCTACAAGGTTATATAAATTGGGAATACCATTAGTGCTTGGTCCTTGGAATGGCGCAATGGCTTCTCCTACAACATTTCCCGAAATTATGAAGGCTGAGTCAAAATGGTTATACCCCCTTCGCAATTTTGGTCGAGTCATTGATTTTTTGATTGGATCTACACGAAATGCCGCTTTAATTCTAACGGCAACAAGATCTACTTTGGCGGGAATATCGGCAGGCAATCGGTCGAAGTGCCGATTTTTACTTGAGAATGGTGTTGATTTAAATTTATTTAAATTTCAGGAATGGCCATCTGCTCCTTCGGATAGTAATCCTTTACATATTGTATTTGTTGGGCGTTTACTGCCCTTCAAAGGCGTTTCGATGTTATTGGAAGCATTAAAAGCAGTAAATTTTCCGGTCCAACTAACAATCGTTGGTGAAGGGCCAGAGCGAGTTAATTTAGAAACATTGACGGCTGAATTCGGGATAAGTGAAAAGGTTGAGTTTACGGGTAATTTGCCGCTAAATGAGATCGGTAAAATTATGCAACAAGCGCATGTGTTTTGTCTCCCGTCAGTACGTGAATCGGGTGGTGCAGTATTACTGGAAGCAATGGCAGTCGGTCGTCCAGTTATCGCAATTGATTTTGGCGGTCCGGCTGAAATTGTGGACGAAGGTGTAGGTGTTAAGTTACCGGCAACGGGCAAAGCCGATGTTGTACAAGGGTTGATTAAACAATTTGAAAGTGTGCGACAACAGCCGGAAGTCTGGAAAGTTCGCGGAGAAGAAGGTCGCCTGCGGGTTGAAAATAATTATAGCTGGGATGCTAAGATTGCTAGAGCTATCGAGTTTTATGGTGAATTAATCGGGTCAAAATCATGACTCAAAGCATCGCATATTTAGTAAGCCAATATCCAGCTTACTCTCATACCTTTATTTTGCGTGAAGTCCAGCAACTTCGTCAATTTGGCGTTTCAATTGTTGTTGCTTCAATCAATTTACCTGATCGATCATTTGAGAAGCTAACCGATACCGAAAGAAATGAGGCTGAACACACGTTTTATGTTAAGTCACAAGGTCTTTTAAAAGCTCTAATTGCTTTAGGGAAGACATTGTTTCTGAATCCGGTTGGATTCATAAAAGGTTTAAAGCATGTCGTTAAGTTAGGTGGTTGGGATATTAAGCGTTTGCTATACCATGTTTTTTATTTAGTAGAAGCGATGCTTTTAGGTCATTGGATGCGGTCACAAAACATAACCCATTTGCATGTACATTTTGCGACGCCAGCTGCATCGGTTGGTATGCTGGTTAAAACTGTGTTTGGTTACAGTTTTTCATTTACAGTGCATGGACCAGACGAGTTTTATGATGCGCCTGGCTATAATTTACCTGAAAAAATATTAACGGCTGATTTTGTTTTTTGTATTAGTCATTATGCGCGTAGCCAAGTGATGAAGTTGTCTCCTGTACAGGCTTGGCCAAAGTTTGATATCTGTCGTTTGGGTGTAGATCCAGAGAGATTTAAGCCATCAACTAAGGCTAAAGAAGATGAGATATGTAATTTACTCTGTGTCGGTCGATTGACTTCAGCCAAAGGACAAGCCATTTTGCTGGAATCATTAACTAAATTAAAAAATGAAGGTGTTTTTTGCACCCTAACATTTGTAGGAATGGGGCCGGACGAGCAAAGCTTACGTGAATATGCTGAATTATTAGGTATTGGTTTACAGGTAACTTTTACTGGTGCAGTCGATCAGGACCATATTCTCGATTATTATAAAGTTGCCGATATTTTTGTTTTACCCAGCTTTGCGGAAGGTTTGCCAGTGGTTTTAATGGAGGCAATGGCAATGGAAATACCGTGTATAACAACTGCTATAACAGGTGTTCCAGAGCTTATTTTAAGTGGGCAGAATGGGTTGCTAGTTCCTGCATCCGATACTGATGGATTAACCAACGCCATTAGGCTATTAGAGGGTGATCCAGTTTTACGTCAACAATTGGGTAAGGCAGGAAGACAAACAGTCCTGGCTGATTATGATTTGTATAAAAACGTGCATTATCTCTTTGAAAGGTTATCTTTACGTCTTGAGAAATTAGAGTTATAAGTTAGAAATTAGAAATCACCTTTAGGGTGTGAATGTATGTTTTGAATGACTAGTTTGATATAGAGGTGTGGATTTACATGATCACGACTTTGGTTTTTCTTATCCTGTTGTTGGCAAAGACATTGATACTTTGTTTAACACTACCGGGCACGTTGGAGTTACTAGTCCTAACCCTTGCGGCATTAGTACCAAAGAAATGTTTGGTCTTAGATTATTCAATCAGTAAAATAGCTTTACCTAAATTAGCTGTTGTTATACCTGCACATAACGAAGTCAATGGCATAGCCGCCTGTATTAAAAACCTGCAAGCTAGTTTGAACCAGGCTTCAAATTGTGATTTGGTTGTTATTGCTGACAATTGTCAGGATGAGACTGCAGATCGGGCTAAAAGCGCGGGCGCTCGGGTTTTAATTCGCCAAGACGATGTTAATCGGGGCAAAGGTTACGCACTGGATTATGCTTTTACAGTTTTGTTGGCAGAAGATTATGATGGTTTTTTAGTGATTGATGCGGATAGTCGTGTAGATGAACCATTAATCAGTGATTTCCAATTTGCTTTTGCACAAGGTCAGGATGCTCTTCAATGTCGTTATCGTATCTCAAACCCCGATGATTCTCTTAAAACCAGACTCCAATATATTGCCTGGTTAGCATTTAATGAATTACGCTTATTGGGTCGCGAGAAGTTGAATGTTTCAGTGGGTCTTTTGGGTAATGGGTTTGCATTAAGCCGAAAGGTTCTCGAAGCAGTGCCCTACAAAGCGGGAACTATTGCAGAAGATATGGAATACCATTTACGATTAGTTGATGCCGGTTATCAAGTACATTTTCTTGATACTGTGACTGTTTATGCTGACACCCCAAACCAGGACGCAAATGCTGCTGTGCAGCGGACACGTTGGGAAGGGGGTAGATTTAGGCTGATTATTGACCATGTTCCCGCTTTATTTATGGGTGTGCTTCGAGGCAAGTTAAACTTGTTTGAGCCTTTGGCTGAGCTATTATTGTTACCTTTAGCCTTTCATGTAGTGCTGCTTTTGATGACTTTGCTTATCCCCATCACACTTCTTCAATATTACGCAATTGTTGGACTTTTACTCGTCTGCCTGCATGTCTTGATCGCTATTTTGTTGGGTGGTGGTGGGTTAAAGGATGTTAAAACACTGCTAACAGTGCCTTTTTATATACTTTGGAAACTTACTTTGTTGACCAAGTTGTGGCGTAATACGCGTGTAAATGCTCAATGGCAACGTACGGATAGAGAGGATTCATGAAATTATTATCAGTTTTTATAGTGACCTATAACAGTGCTCCATTACTGCGTTTTTGTCTTGACAGTTTACGGGCACAAACCTTAGTGGATAATTTTGAAGTTATTGTGGTGGATAACGCTTCTCGAGATGAATCCGTGGCTATTATTCAAACAGAATATCCAGAGGTGCGCTTGATTGCCAGTGATGTAAATCTAGGCTTTGGAAATGCCAATAATAAAGCATTAGAGATAGCAACAGGGCGATATATTGTATTACTTAATCCAGATGCTGTGTTACCTGCAGATACTTTAGTCAGCGCTGTAAGTCTTATGGAAGATAATGTTGACGCTGGAATGGGCGGTGGTCTTTTACAAGATCCTCAAGGGAATTGGCAGCCTTCCGCCAGGCTATTCCCTTCTCTATTGAATGATGGGTTGACGATATCTGGGTTAGCTTACCATTTTTCAAATTCTCGATTTTTTGGTCGTTTTGATCGTTCATGGGCTGATCCATCAACTGCTGCAGCAGTTGATTGGGTGCCAGGTGCATTCGCAATCATACCTCGCAGTTTAGTAGAGAAAATCAGTCTTTTTGATCCCCGTTTTTTTCTGTACTACGAAGAAGTTGATTTATGTCGACGCATTTATCAAGCTGGTTTTAAAGTTTATTATTGGCCAGAACTGGTTATAACTCATATTGGTGGGGCTTCATCAGAAACAGTAGACGAGTTGGCTTTTTCAAGCTCTGGCAAGCAATTGACCTTGTGGCGTATGCGCAGCCAATTGTTATACTATCGAAAATGGCATGGCTTGGTATATAGTTGGTTTGTGAAAGCACTAGAACAAGGGTGGCATAGTTTGCGGGCCAGGCTAAACAGAAAAAGTTCACCTGATAAAGCAGCAGAATCGGATCGCATAGTACAGCTTTGGCAGCAAGCTTGGCAAGATACGCACGGTGGACTCAATTCACCAAAACAGCCTTGGTAAATCATATGTTTGAAAATATTCGTGAAGACTGGCGCACTTATGAAGGTGATTT
>CAIOMN010000011.1 GCA_903859415.1 uncultured Methylococcaceae bacterium | reverse complement strand
GATACAAAGATAGCACCGACCAACACTAAAGCCATTGGGCCTATCTCAGTGTCAAAAATAGCCACAACACGTTCATTTCTGGCAAATAAACCGGGAACAGAACGCGTGGTAGCACTATTAACACTGAATAAGCGACCCGGCACATGCACCATTTCTCTTAGGGTGCCTGTCAACGGCATGTGTAAGCGATGATAATCTTTAGGAGAAAGATAAATAGTCGTAAACACGCCATGATTAAACGGAGCTGCTCGTTCTGCACTACCCCCCAATAAATCTGTTACCGTAAAGCTTTTACCTTTGGCCTGAAAAATAGAACCTTCAGTAATAGCACCGGCTTGGCTTACTGCTCCATCCGCAGGACTGGCGATAGCTTGGGGTTCGGTTGTTAAAGGCCGGACTCCTGCTCTGAGTTCACGGGTAAAAAAGTGATTAAAGCTGGTAAAGGCATTGATATCTTGCTCAAGCGCTTCAGACATGTTGACCCCATAATGAGCAATAATCTGTTTGATAAACAGATTCTTCCAGGCCTTATTTTCGCAATGAGTCAGTTTACTCATCAACGTCGATAAGGCATGATGAGGCAAAAGGTATTGGGGTAGTGTTGTTAATGCGTCTTTAATTGTCATGGGCGGTAGGTCTTTACAAAAAACTTAAGGTAAAGTCACTAATTCAGGTGCTTGCCAAGCACTATTTCTATGTTCTACGACAACCGTCGTATAGATACCGCCACGGACATTAAATTCTGCGCGGATTCGCATAAAATTAGGTTGTATGGCTTTAACAATATCATTAAGCATTTCATTGGTCACTGCTTCATGAAACGCACCTTGATCACGGAATGACCACATATATAATTTGAGGCCTTTTAATTCCACACACAGTTCGTTCGGCACGTATTCTATTTGAATGGTTGCAAAGTCGGGTTGTCCGGTTTTGGGGCACAAACAGGTAAACTCTGGGATATCGATACGTATCGTGTAATCTCGTTCGGGTTGTGGGTTGGGGAATGTTTCGAGGTCTTTAGTGGGTTGTGTGGTCATTGTTATACTTAATCGTGTTTATTGAATGATGCGTCATTTTACCAGCAACATACTATTTTATGCCTTTTTCTTATTGCTTACGTTACGTAATCAATTGTGATCGTTACGTTTCTAACCGCTTACGTTACGTAATCAATTGTGATCGTTACGTTTCTAATTACTTACGTTACGTAAATAATAGTGATCGTTACGTTTTTAACTGCTTTCGTTACGTAATCAATTGTGGTCGTTACGTTTCTTCTTGGATAAGATGTGTTTGCAGTGATAGCAAAGACGATTATGGCTGAGCTATATTTGGGTTGAAATACAACCTTAGTAAACCTCAATAAATATAATTTAAATTTACCTACTTATTATCAGAATATAAGCCTATTATGAAATCATGAAGAAAGGCACTAATGATGTCTATCTTAAATTTCTCCCATTACAAATTATTAGTAAAACATCAAAATCTATTTGGATACTTCCAAATCCTTATGCACTTAATAATATTTATGCACGGATACGGAAGATTAGATAAAAAGGCCTGATATTCGTATATCTTTTCTTATCAAATAAGCTGTAATTTTAACGAGATGCTTTTGCTTTTTCAGATTTAACTTTTGATATTGATGTTTCAGAATTCGGATCAGTGGTTAACATAAGACTTGGATACTGGACTCCCAAAACTGATGCTAACGCTTTTTTGGATTTTGCTATATCTAATCCTGCAGGATTTCCAGGCCCATAAAGGTCCTCTAACCCATTTAAGTACTCATTTTTTACTTCATCACTCAGGCTCTGATCGATTCCGGACTTACTGTAAACGAAAGGAATTTCTTTTCCTGTGACGGGATCGTAAGTTTTGGGAAAGATAATATTTTCTTGCTTTTTGCATTTCACCATATTGTCTTCGATTATTATACGTATAGCATCGGCAACGCTATGGCTTTGCGCTTTGTAAGGTGCGGTATTACCAAAAACATTTAATACATTCGCTTGATAAGTTTCCCTAAGCTCTACCTCAACACTGCGACTTATGCCGCCAGGGACACTGGGATCATTTACAAAACTAACTGTAGTATGAAGGCTAAGGCCACCAATTCCTGATTGTGCTTTGAGTAAAGCGGAGTTTGATTCGATGGGCACTCCAACTTGCACTTTGCTAGAGTAGTCCGGTGTTTTATTATAATCATAATCTTTAATTTCATTGCAGAGTCTTGTTGTTTTTCCGTTCTTAAGCCTCACCGGATCGTACATTCTATTACCACCATCAGTGAAGTCACTTGTCGTAAATCCTTGGCTTTTTCTTAAAACAAAACCAGTATTTTTAAATGCCTCTGCCAAGTCGCTATCAGTAGCGATCGGAACTTCTCGTCCATTTATGCAAGCACTTTCAATATTAAGCTGGCAACCATCCAAGCTTTGAATACCGTTGGCACATTGAGCAATGAATTGATTGAGGGTTCGATTTAATTTCAATTCAGCATCAGTAACACGTAGGCAACTAAAAAATGCATCAGCTCGCATTCCGTTCCTACGTAAATCAGCAGAGGTAACGCCTTCTTCTCTTTTATACGCTTCCAATGCTTCTTTTTCTGAGTATAAATCCTCTTCACCGCAGGCGTTACCCATTAAGAAATAATTGAACCCTATTACCAAAAAACCACCAAATAATATTTTTTTTAAGTATTTCATCGAGTAAACCT
>CAIOMN010000010.1 GCA_903859415.1 uncultured Methylococcaceae bacterium | reverse complement strand
TTTTTCATCGGGAGTATGGTTTTTAAAGGTGAAGTTAATAGAAAATTGCTTATTATTCACTAAAACAACCGGAAAAATTAAATTTCAATACTCAGCAACTGATTGATTTGTAGATGGAACTAGAATGCTCTGAATTGCTGTGAATTTTTTTGGCAGGGTTAGACTCAACTGATTTTTTTAGGTTAATTCGGTAATATTCAGCCATACTTGTTGGGGGCTGAGTAATTCACGTTTTGCCATGAGTAATAACAATCCCAGTGTTCCAATCACGTTAATCTTTAAATGTTGAGCTTTTTGTCGGGCCAATAAATCATCCAAGATAACAAAATCTGCAGCTAATTCTTGTGCTATAACAATTGCTGAAAGCTCGCCTTCATGCAAGCGCCCCATAGCGCCTTTTACGTAACCCAACCATCGATAAGCTTTCAACGTGAATAAAATCTGGTAACTCATAATCGCCTAATTCTAGAGCGACATTTTTGGGGGTGACAATATGACTTGCGCAATGCTCTAATAAATTCAGGCGGTTGATTTTGCCTAGAAAAATAATTGGACTGGTATTCAGGACAATTCTCATGACGCGATATGTTCTACCGTTTGCAAGTCTTCCAATACGCATTCATCGGAAATAATATAACCTTGGTCAAAATGCTCTTCTAATCGGTATCGAAACGCATCGAAACTTAATCCTGCAATATAAGCGGCACTTGCAAAACTTATTTTCCGTGCGTGGTATAAACTTGCCGCCAAGAAAAACTCGACCGCATGACTACCAAGGGGTTGTAAAACTTCGTCAAATTCTGGCTGTAATTGTATTAACATAAGTTTTCCTTTTATTCCTGCCTTTGTTGTAGCGATATTATTATTTGCCACATCTAATTGGATTTCAACGATTTTAATAAAGGCTAAATACTGTTTTGTTAAAATCTTATTTTACTTTAAAGTTAGTGAGTCTAAAGCACCTTGATGACTAACTCAACAAATAGCCGTTTCAGGTAACTTGAAAAACAGTCACAGGGGGTAAGTCGAAGGGCATTTTGCAGGGATTTGAATGGGATTAACTTTAACAGGAAAAAAGACTATGCAGGATATTCGGTGGAAACAGCGCTTTAATAACTTTAACCGGGCTTTTTTATTGCTGCGCGAAGCGATGGAAAATGATCTGGCAACACTCAGCCAGTTAGAAAAAGAAGGTATTATCCAGCGCTTTGAATATACTTTTGAGCTTGCCTGGAAGGTGTTAAAAGACAAAATGGAAAATGACGGCATTGTATTAGATCAAATTTCTCCAAAAGCTGTTATCAGACAAGCCTACATTGCAAAATTCATTGATGATCCTGAAACCTGGTTAAAAATGATCGGTGACAGAAACTTAATGAGCCATACCTATGACTTTGTTAAATTTGAAGCTGTTATTCAATCAATAGCTGATGACTATTTACCGATGCTGCAAGAATGGTACTTGCAATTGCTAACGGAAATTAACGAGCCATGAGTATAACTGGCTTAA
This sequence comes from uncultured Methylococcaceae bacterium, assembly GCA_903859415.1. GTDB lineage: Bacteria > Pseudomonadota > Gammaproteobacteria > Methylococcales > Methylomonadaceae > Methylobacter_C. The sequence continues at coordinate 59,443 of CAIOMN010000010.1, read as the reverse complement.
CACCTGAACATCTGCTGATTTTACAACAGGTGTTTAAAATGCATCCCGAAGTTGCAAGCGTAAAACTGTATGGGTCACGCGCAAAAGGCAACTTTCATGATCGTAGTGATGTTGATTTAGTCCTGATAGGAACAGGGATAGACCGCTTTTTAGTCGCAGATATACTGCTGGATTTAGCTGATTCAGATTTGCCTTATGCTGTCGATTTGCAAAATTATAGCGACATTAAAAATCGGGCCTTAATTGAACATATCGACCGTGTGGGGCTGGATATTTATCATTGTTAGCACTGAACCCGAGCGTATCGCCTAATCGTTTGTAGCGCTGATCAATAATGATTGAGTGGTAAGAGAATCATACAATAATTTTAACAGTCATAAGCCAGCGGTAGAGCGACTCGTTAGACTGTTGGAGCAACCCATAAAATTATCTAAAGTAACTGAACAGATGTCTGGCTTATCCTGAGAGACACTGGCAACACTTGCATGAGCGCTAGCCCAACCTTTTACAGCGCTGAAAAATACTGTTTGAGCGCTCAACTAGGGTGGCCTAATTTTTTTAGGCATTATCTAGCAGTCCGCCAAGTATTTGGACCACTCCAAAAGAATGGGCCACCTTCTCAAAGGACAAGCGTGATGTCTGATTAGGTGTTTAAGGGCATTGGTTGAGGCTTTCCAGCGCTGGAATGGCTTGGGCTAGCGCTCAAAAGGGTTATTCGATTGCTCGGTTGTGATTGTCTATGCGTTTTTATGATTGCTAAGTGGTTTATAAAGATAGTTTTATTGATCTTGAATATTATGCTGGCGTGTTTTTAGGTATGATAGGTGTCTTATTCAAGCCACTGAAATAGAATTTTATAAATTTTGAATATAAGAAAAAGCCGTATAGCTTCCTTTTTTCGCGTGTTAATGCTGTTCACATGCATAACAGGCACAGTACTGCAGGTTAATCCAGCCTACGGTGCTGAAACGATAAGGATTGGCGTGCTGGCCTTTCGCCCCAAACCACAAACTCTGGTGCAATGGCAACCGTTGTCTGTCGCGTTGAAACAGTCCATACCGGATCATGATTTTGTAATAGAGGCGCTCACCTTTCCTGAAATGGAAGCCGCTATCGCTAGTCGAAAAGTGGACTTCGTGTTAACTAACCCAGGACATTATATTCTGCTGACAAAACGCATTGGTATGTCAGCTCCTCTCGCTACCTTGTCGACTTATGACAATGGACAGAATTTTACGGTGTTTGGTGGTGTCATTTTCTGTAGAGCAGGGGACCCTAATATCACTTCACTCAGCGATATTAAAGGCAAAACTGTCGCAGTGACCAGCACTGACTCCCTGGGTGGCTATCAAACACAGGCTTATGAGCTCAATCGAGTAGGGATTCATTTGCCTCAAGAGGTCAAGTTAATTTCTACCGGTATGCCTCATGATAACGTCGTTCAAGCGGTTCTGGCAGGTCATGCTGATGTCGGTTTCGTGCGCACCGGTGTGTTAGAAGGTATGGCTCACGAAGGATTGCTAGATATGAAGCAGATTAAGGTTATTAATGACCAGCATTTGTCCAGTTTCCCTTGGCAACTTTCCACTCAGCTCTATCCGGAGTGGCCGTTTGCAGCACTACCTCACGTTGGCGAAAATCTTGCCAGGCATATTGCTGCTGCGATTTTCATGCTTGAAGAAAATACTACCGCCCTGCACGACATGGGCATACACGGTTTTGTTGTGCCCTCTGATTATACAGTGGTAGCCAATTTGCTTAAGGAGTTGCGTTTACCTCCCTTCGATGATAAACCGCAATTTACTTTAAAGGATATATGGGAACGGTATCTCTGGCAAATGATAGGCGGTTTAGTTGCCATTAGTCTCATCTTATTGTTGGGCGTGCGTTTGTTTTTTACGAGTCGTAAACTGGAAGCGGACCATCGTGTTTTACTAGTGCAAAAGCAACAGCTACAGGAAAGCGAAGCCCACCTGAACGCCATCATTGAAAACGAACCGGAGTGTGTCAAAATAATGGATAAACAGGGATGTTTGTTACAAATGAACCCGGCTGGCTTGGCAATGATCGAAGCCGACTCTTTAGCACAAGTCGTTGGTTGCTCTTTACTTGATGTGGTCTTGCCAGAATATCGAGATGCTTTTCTTCAGGTGCATAGACACGTGCTTGCTGGAGAAATAATGGAGTTGGAGTTTGAAATAAAGGGATTAAAAGGCGGGCATCGTTGGCTGAAAACTCGTGCAGTGCCGATGTATCACAAGAACGAGACGGTTTTATTGGGCGTCACTCGCGACATTACCCAGCGTAAAGAAATAGAAATTGCGGTGCGTAAATCACATGAAAAAATGCAGTCCCTTCTACAGTCGATGGCTGAAGGCGCTTATGGGGTTGACGCCAATGGACAGTGCACCTTTGTAAATAAGTCATTCTTGAAAATTCTGGGTTATGATCAAGCCGACGAAATTATCGGTAGGCAGATTCATGAACTTATCCATCATTCACATGTCGATGGTAGCCGCTATCCCGTCTCAGAATGCAAAATGTATGCTGCTTTCATGCACAATGTAGAGATTCATTGCACAGATGAAGTTTTTTGGCATAAAGATGGCACAGCAATACCCGTTGAATACTGGACTCGTCCCATCGTAATAGAGGGTGTGACAAGTGGGGCAATAACTACTTTTATTGATATTACTGAGCGTAAAAATGCAGAGGAAGCCCTACAGGCAGCGGCTTTATATTCTCGCAGTCTGATTGAAGCGAGTTTAGACCCCTTAGTAACGATCAGTGTTGAAGGTAAAATCACTGATGCCAATGCTGCATCTGAAAAAGTGACGTGCATCAAGCGTGATAAACTGATTGGCAGTGACTTTGCAGATTATTTTACAGAACCCGAAAGAGCACACGAAAGCTATCGGCAGGTATTCTCACAAGGCGTAGTCACAGATTATCCACTAGCAATTCGTCATGCATCTGGTAAAGTCACCGACGTCCTGTATAACGCTACCTTATACCGTAATGCTAAAGGTGAGGTTCTTGGCGTGTTAGCAACTGCTAGGGACGTTACCGAACGCAAGCAAATGGAAGAAGAAGTTCATCAATTGGCGTTCTATGACTCACTGACTAATCTACCGAACAGACGCCTGCTCAATGACCGTCTGCAATTCGTTTTGGCAACCAAAAAACGTGATGGGGGTTATGGTGCACTGATGTTCCTGGATTTAGATAATTTCAAGCCCCTCAATGACAAGCATGGTCATGTGGTAGGTGATTTGCTTTTAGTTGAGGCAGCACGTCGATTGGTCAGCTGTATTCGTAAGATGGACAGCGTTGCACGTTTTGGTGGTGACGAGTTTATAGTGATACTTGCTAAATTAGATGAAGATCCATCAGTAGCCACATTACAAGCAGATATTGTGGCAGAAAAAATACGCACCGCCTTATCCGAGCCTTATGTATTCACTATTTCCGATGAAGGACATCCAGATAAAACCATAGAACATCACTGTACAGCCAGTATTGGTGTAATGATTTTTAATGGTAGTGAAGGTAGTCAGGATGATATTCTGAAGTGGGCTGATGCAGCCATGTATGAGGCCAAAGATGCAGGGCGTAATTTGATTCGGTTTTATGTTAGGACACAAGCATGAAAAACTTGCTATGATGACTCTATCTCATACAAACGAGATTAATCATTATTGATGTTACAATCCAGGGAATTGAAATGTTAAAGAATAACGCTGATCTCAGACTTTAAAAAGCGCTGGCGGCTAATAAACGTAACAGCCATTATTGCGCATTGTTAGTATAATATAGCGATACGGTAACCTATTAGCCACTTACTAAAAGCCGATGACCGTTATGCTGTGGAGCCCCTGAACCAGGAAGCAAATCAACCATCTCAACAAAGCCGTTCTTGCCAGGGTAATTTAAATGATGATCATGCTCAAGGTCTGATAATCTATAGGCAAGTTAAATCACTGCAAATCTTTTCAGGCATCATGACAACAACAAAGCTCGTGGCGGCACCTCAAGCGTCCCTTACTCGATTCCCTATCGTTGGCATTGGGGCTTCGGCGGGAGGATTGTCAGCTTTCGAGGCGTTTTTCTCCAGCATCCCAGTTAATACGGATCTGGGTATGGCTTTTGTGCTGGTGCAGCATTTGGCGCCTGAGCACAAAAGTCTTCTCGCTGAAATTATCCAACGTTACACCTCCATGGCGGTTTTTGAAGTTAAAGATGGCATGATAGTGCAGCCTAACTGCATTTACGTTATCCCACCTAATTGCACTATGGCGCTTCAGGGCAACACCTTGCAGTTATTTAACCTTTCCAGTACGGATAAAGTACGTTTACCCATTGATTTCTTCTTTCGTTCATTGGCGCAAGAGCAGCAGGAACGAGCCATTGGCATCATCCTGTCTGGGGCTGGCAGCGACGGCACCCAAGGGGTACGGCTCATCAAAGGGGAATCTGGCATGGTGATGGCCCAATCTCCAGAAACAATTGAATTTGACAGCATGCCGAGCAGCGCTATAGCCACTGGACTTGTCGACTATGTGCTTCCGGTGGCTGATATGCCAGGCAAACTCATCGACTACGTCACCCATGCCTTCGGCAAGCTGAGTCCGTCCGGTACCGGTCTTACGGTTAATGACCAAAACGCGATGAAGAAGATTTTCATCCTGTTGCAAAACCAGACGGGGCATGATTTTTCCCACTATAAACCTAATACGATCAATCGCCGTATTGAACGGCGCTTGGCCGTCAACCAGATTGAGTTTATTGGCGATTACATCAGGTATTTACAGCAAACCCCTGCCGAGGTGGAGGCACTGTTTCTCGATATGCTGATTGGCGTGACCAATTTCTTCCGTGATCCTCCCGCGTTTTTGGCGCTTGCTGAACAGATCAAGGTCCAGCTTTTAGCCAACAAGCCAGTAGGTTCGATCATTCGAGTATGGGTGCCGGGGTGCTCTACTGGCGAAGAAGCCTACTCTATCGCTATACTCTTGGTGGAAGCCATGGAGGCGCTGAAGCTTAATTATTCGGTACAGATATTTGCTACCGATATTAACAGCCTTGCGATAACGTCAGCCAGAAGCGGTGTTTACCCAGCCAATATCAGTGAATACCTATCGCCAGAACGGCTGACGCGGTTTTTTACTGCTGAACCGGGCACTAGTAATTACCGTATCCACAGAAGCATACGTGAGATGGTGGTTTTTTCCTTGCATGACTTAATTAAAGATCCGGCTTTCTCAAGACTTGACCTCATTAGTTGTCGTAATCTGCTCATCTATCTGGACACCACTTTACAAAAGAATATAATTCCTCTATTCCACTACTCACTTAACCCAGAGGGCCTGCTGTTTCTAGGGACTTCTGAAGGTATTGGCGAATGTGACGACCTTTTTTCTGTGCTGGATCGAAAATCCAAGCTTTATCTGCGCCAAGGAAATAGTTACAGTAGTCCTCATGGAGCCAGAAGCGTATTTATGCCTCCCATAAACACGCTCAAGGCGTTGACCCAAATCAGTATCAGTACAAAATTTCAAATGAAACCCCCCTTACGTGAATTGGCCGAACAAACGCTGTTACAGCATATTCCAGTTTCAGCGGCACTGGTCAATAGTAAAGGCGACATTTTTTATCTGCACGGACGCACTGGCATTTACCTGGAACCTACGTCGGGTGAGGTAGGGATCAACAATATTCTAAAGATGGCCAGAACGGGGTTAAGGTCCCGGTTAACGATTGCCTTACATAAGGTGGTGACCACCGGTGAGATAACGGAAGACAAGTTGTTGCGCGTTAAAACCAACGGCCATTTTAGCTTGGTAAACTTAAGTATCTGTCCAGTGGTCTCTAAATATTTTGATACACTTGAGCCACCTTTGTATTTGGTTGTCCTGGAAGAGGCACCGGGTATCGACTCAGAACAGATGCTGCAGACGTTTGCCGACCATCCTGCACAGGATCACTTGGTGGACGATAATGAGCGGATTGTTGCAGAGCTTAAACAGGAACTGTCAGACAAGGAAAGCTACATTCTGTCGAGCCATGAGGAGTTGGAGTCGTCCAACGAAGAGCTTAAATCCACTAACGAGGAAATGCAGTCGGTTAACGAAGAATTACAATCCACCAATGAGGAACTTGAAACCTCAAAAGAGGAGTTGCAATCAGTCAACGAAGAACTGAACACGGTTAACGCCGAGTTGCAAGCCAAGATTGAAATTGCCTCGCAACTCTACAGTGATATGAACAATTTGCTGGATGGTTCCGGCATCGCCACACTCTTTGTAGATAATAACCTGCGTATCTTGCGCTTTAACCCTCTGGTTAGCCAGATTATCAACCTGATTCCGCACGATATTAAGCGACCTGTCAGCGACATCGTTTCCAATCTCGTGAACTACCCTACCTTGGGAGAAGATATAAGGACAGTCCTTAAAACTTTGATCCCTATCGAGAAGCGTGTGCAGGCCAAGGACGACAAATGCTATACCCTGCGAATCTTGCCTTACCGCACGTTGCACAATGCGATTGAGGGGGCGGTCATTACCTTTGTGGATATCACTGGAACTATTCAGATTGAAGAGGCCCTGGAAAAAGCCAACAGACTGCTTCGCTTAGCCGTCGTGGTGCGTGATGCGCGTGATGCCATTACCGTACAGGATTTGAATGGCCGTATTATAGCCTGGAACCCGGGCGCAGAAAGGCTGTACGGGTGGAGTGAAGAAGAGGCTTTACTGATGAACGTCAGCAACAGAATCCCCGAAAACCAGCGCAAGAAGGCCTTGGACAAAGTGATTAACCTGAGCCATGCTAACATTATAGAGCCCTACCGAACCCAACGGATGACCAAAAGTGGGGCGGTTAAGGATGTTTGGATTACCGCCACCGCTTTAGTCAATGAAGCTGGACAGATGTATGCAGTGGCTACAACAGAACGGGTGAGCGAATTAGGCGATAACGCTTTGGAGAATATCAATGAATAGTCGTGGAATAGTCTTGATGATACCCATCAGGAATTAGATTTACGTCAGCAATCGGTGGTGCTCGATGACTTAGATGGTGCTATAGAAAAGATGAATATGCGCCATGAGCTGAGTGTCTACTTTTCGATGGATCAATTAAAGATCGATCAGTCTTTCGTGTTCAATATAGGTATAAAAGCCTCCGATGCGGTCATCGTGCAAACCATTATTGGTAATGCCAAGAATCTTTATATTGAGGTCATTGCCGAAGGTATGGAGACGGAACAACATAGGGAGTTTCTTGAGCTGAATGGCTGCTCCAATTATCAGGGTTATTTGTTTAGCAAGCCAGTGCCCATTGAACAGTTCGAGATGTATTTTTGATTTAGCTGGTTTTGCCTGTCGTGCAAGAAATGAGGAAAACATATATACTCTAGTTTCCTATTATTTCAGCTCAATCACTATGAAAATAATCCCCCGCTTTATTTTTTCCATGATCTTGATTCTAGTTAATCATACTGCATTGGCTGAAAAAACTAAAAACTGTACAAATCATCCATCTGGGGCTGAAAAGGGGTGTGTGCCGGAGAACCTGGGTAGTAGCAAAACCTATGTATTGAAACTATTGCAAAGTTTAGCGGAACAAAAATCAATTCCCAGTATTACGCCTTTCTTAAAAGATAGTGAAGCCTATGTTCGAGAGGCAGCCATTGAAGTATTAGGGCAATTAGGTGCAAAAGAAGCTATTCCCAGTATTATTCCCCGTTTGCAAGATTCGGACAGCGCTGTACGGAATAAAGCAATTAATGTTTTAGTGCAATTCCGTGCAAAAGAAGCGATTCCAAGCATTGTTGCTCTGCTAGAAGAAAAAGACAGTAATGTTCGAATTAAAGCAATGGAAGTCTTATTGCATTTAGAAGCAAGAGAAGCGATTCCCGCTATTATTCCGCAATTAAAAGATGATGAAAGCAGTGTACGTTTGGCGGCTATAAACACGTTATCGGAATTTCGGGCAAATGAGGCTGTGCCAAGTATTACAGAACTTTTGAAAGATAATGAAAGCGCAATTCGTATTCGAACGATGGCCGTATTGGAGTTGTTACAAGGAAAAGATGCACTACCTGGGATTCTTTCTCTATTAAAAGATAAGGACGATAATGTACGTTTAGCAGCGATAAAAGCATTACAGGATTTAGATGCAAAAAAAGCAGTGCCGAGCATTATTCTTCTTTTGAATGATAAAAATGTAAAACTGCGTGCATCTGCAATTGAACTGTTACGCAAAGTACAGGCAAGAGAAGCGGCTCCCAAAATTACGCCGCTGTTGAAAGACTCCAATCCTGAGGTGCGTAGTAATGCAATAGGTGCATTAGAAGAGCTTCAGGGTGAAAAATCAATTCCCAGTATCACCCCTTTGTTAAAGGATGTCTTTGCCAGCGTGCGAATTCAGGCGATAAACTCGTTATTTCGCTTGCAAGAAAAAGCCTTGACCTCTCAAGTTATTGTTTTGTTAAATGATAATGATATCCAGGTAAGAACCCGGGCAATGGAGATATTGACGAAACTGCAAGAGGATAATTTGTTATTCAATAAAAATGAAGTCATTTCTAGTGTCTTGCCTCTTTTAAAAGATCCTAATAAAAATATTCGTACTACGGCAGTCAATACATTAACTGTATTGCAGGCAAAAGAAGCGACGCCTAAAATTAGGTCTCTGTTACAAGATAAAGAGGTTACTGTGCGTCTCGCGGTAATAGCGGCCTTGGCAAAGTTACAGGTTAAGGAAGCAATTCCAAATCTGGTGTTTTTTATAAAGAATGGTGATCCTAAGATACGGATTGGGACAATGAATGCGCTGTTAGATTTACAGGGAACGGAGGCCATCCATACTATTGTTCCGCTTTTAGACGATAAAGTAATTGATGTCCGTGCTGCTACAGAGGAAAGGTTGGCACAGATACAGAATCCGCTAGTCACCACTTTAATTAATAAAACGTTTATCCTAATGATGGTGGTTTGTCCATTGTTGGCGTTTTTGCCGTTGTTTTTCAGCGGTAAGAAGTTTTATGTAAGCATTGGGATGTTGATCGCCGCAGTCTTCTGTTTTCGATATTTGGCGAGTATTACGCCCTATTATCCGCAGTTTAAAGAAGGATCTTCATGGGGTGGAATATATCAGTGGGGGATATTGGTTGCTTTTGGTATCACAATATTTCTAAAAGTGATTTGGTATGTCATAACCATTGTGTTTAAGCGTTCACCCAGTGTTGAAAGGGTGGATAAAAATGCGCGATACAGTTAATATCAAATAACTTTAATTTAGAGGCAAACGAACTTTCGCAAGGAATCCCCCCAGTCTTTCACTACGATCAAAGCTTAAGCTGCCACCATAAAACTCTGTGATATCACGGACAATTGCCAAACCAAGTCCGTGTCCCTCAACAGTCTCATCCAGACGTAAACCGCGTTCGGTCAGTAATTGGGCGTTCTGGTCATTTATTCCTGGTCCGTCATCCTCAATGGTTATCACCAGCTTATTTGAAAAGGCAACGGTGACACTGATTGTCTGTTTTGCCCATTTACAGGCGTTGTCGAGCAAATTACCGATCATTTCTAACAAATCTTCCCTGTCATAATGAATGAGTATATCCGGTGCAGTAATTTTTATTTGCAGTTGTTTTTCGCTATAAACATTTTTCAGTACCTGTGATAAAGCCAATAATTCCTGATAAGGGTTAAACACTATTTTAGTTTTATGATTGCCGGCAATTCGGGCACGTTTAAGTTCGCGGTCAATCGTCTGACGTATAGCGGTTGTTTGTACTTTTAGTTGTTGTTGTAATTCGGGGTGGGCGGAAAGGACAGGATTTTCTGCAATTCTAAATAAGATGGCGAGAGGTGTTTTTAATGCGTGAGCAAGGTTACCGATAGCGGTACGTGATTGCAGCAATCGACGCATGACTAATAGTAATAAACGATTAAACTCATCGACTAATGGCTTGATTTCGGCGGGGACATTTACTTGTATTTGGTCTTGTTCACCGTTCAGAACATCCGTTAGTTGTCTACGGGCATCCTTAAAAGGTCGTAAGGCCTGTAAAACTATTCTGCTTTGAAGTGCAATCGCACAGATCAGTAAGCATATATTTATTAACAAATAGCCAAGACTAATCGATATAATGTCATGATCAATAACGGTTAAATCTTCGGTGACATAGATCCTGATTTGATGCCCGGATTCTTCAAAACTACTTTCAAGGACAAGTAAGGTTTGTTGTTTTGGGCCATTTGATTCATGATAGAGAAGAGGTTGTTTGGATGTTTGAGGTGCAAGTTCCAACGTTTCATTTTGTAATGAAGCCGAATAATAGTTTACGTCATCAATCTTTATTACATAATAATGTCCCGAATAAGCTTGATTATAAACTGACCCAATATGGTAACTATCAAAGTGTAGTTGACCCTGGATATCAATTGTTAAAGTATCTTTTAAAGAATCACTATCATGCTGCAACCGGGTGGCCATTTGCTTTTCAATGACTGTTCGAATCACCCAGTCAACGGCATCCCAGTTTATAAGAAAGATTGAACAAAGAATTAAAGCTAAACCGCGATTTAGTTTTTTCCGTAAAGTCATTACATTTTTTTACCAAAGACATAGCCTTGGCCACGGCGAGTTGTTATCAAATCCTTACCCAGTTTACTCCGCAATCGGTTTATATAAACTTCGATTACATTGCTATCATGTTCATTTTCATTGTCGTAGAGGTGCTCACGTAATTGGGCTTTACTTAAGACTTTGCCACTGTTCATCATTAAATAGCGTAATAATCGAAATTCAACTGCCGTTAGTTCAATTGGTTGCTGGCCATTAATCAAAAGTGTTTGTTGCTCTTCATTTAATTCTATACCAGGTGCGCTAAGTCCTGATTTATTAACGCCATGTTGTCTTTTTAGTAACGCTTCAACACGTGCTAAGAGTTCTTCAGTATGGAAGGGTTTGCCCAAATAATCATCAGCCCCGACTTTAAAGCCATCTACTTTTTCATGCCATGCATCACGTGCAGTAAGTATAATAACAGGTACATTATTTTGGTTTTGACGCCACAGCCTCAACACTTCTAATCCAGACAGTTTGGGTAAGCCCAAGTCAAGAATAACAATATCGTAATTCTCAGTAGTGCCTAAAAATTCTGCCTCTTGACCATCCATGGCGGTGTCTACTGCATAACCTGCATGCTCAAACTCAATCTTAAGGGAGCGAGATAAATTAAGATCATCTTCAACAAGCAGTAATCGCATAAAATTAAACCTCTTAGAATAGTTGGTCTTATTGTTGTATGTGTAGAATGCTAAACTGGTAATATAGCATGACAAGTTTGTATTGTAAGCTCTATCATGTTCTCTAAATTTTTAAGTTTGGTTCGTCGCAAAGTCTGCGGCATAAGGTTTAATGTATGTCTAATCGTTATGTAGTTAATTTAATTGCGAGTGTAATGTTGGTAGGATGTACATCGACCCGGCAAATTGCTATTGATTACCCATCTAGTCAGAATAATAATGATCCACAGACTGTTCAATCAACCCAGTTGCATCAATTTCAACCTTTGTCTGGTTTTGAGGTGATTGATGGTGATGATTATTATGTGCGGTTAATTTCTGAATTCAATTTTAAAGGCGATAACGTATTAAAGGCGGGTTGTAATAATATGACTCCTTCTTATGAGAAGGGAGATTTGTCCTCTTCTTTAGTTTTTTCTATTCGTAATGAGGTTCTTAAGTTTAATAATGAGGTGCCAGGATTTGTGTATAAGGCATCTTCTGGGAAATGTAATTTTAAATTTGATGCTAAGAAAACAATTTTGACGCCTTGGATACGATTGGACTCTGGAAAAGCTACGGATGTTGATTACAGTTTTATATCCACTGCTAATAGTGATGTGGATGTCTCAGGTTTGACAAATGATGTCACGGCAGCGAGTAATTTATTGGCATTGACTGGCGTAGGTGCGGGGGTTGCTGTCGTTGGACAGTTTGCAGGTCAGTTGGCAAAAACGACACCCTTATCTACAGCGACTAAAACAACTGTCAAGAATAGTTCCGAGTCTCATTCTTTGCCGCCACTGGTTGATTTCTCTGGAAAAACAGGTGTTCTTAATCAAACCTTGTTTAAAGTGTATGCGGTTGCTGAAGGTGGGGTTAATATTTTTGGTGCAGATACTCAACCGCTTGGGGAGTTAAAGATTTTTCCGGAACTTATTTCTTCATTGTTGTTAAAGAGTTTGGCGAATGGGGTTCCTGATGCAAGAGATTTAACGTTTGACGAGATTAGTTATTCGCCCATTAAATCAGCAGCGGGTGAAGTTAAATTGTTGCAACTGATTGAGGATTCAAAGCATCCAGCAAAACCTAATTTAAAACCTGATTGGGTTAATTATAATGAGGTAGATAATAATTGCCGAAAAATAAAATTGGTGTTGAAAGATTTGGGTTTTAATAAGTTTGATCGTAATGCCTTTCTTTATTACTTCTTAATGAATAGTACTGATTGGAAAAATTATAATATTTCACCTCAGAAAGTTCAGGGTAGTGAAATTTCTACGAAAGTAATGGCGGGTTATCAGGCTAAAAACTTTGGCTCGTGCTTGGCAACAGAAGATTATGCGGTAATGAAATCAATGGGCTTATCTGTTAACTCTCCAGTTGATTGGCAGCAAATGGAATCGACTAGTCAGAAAAAGGAACAGTTTTTATCTCCGCTTAAATCGATTGAGCGGCAGTTGATTTTAGTTCTTAATAATCCTAACAAGGTTGAAATGGAGCAGCAGTTGTATCCGTTGTTGGCGACGACTAAAAATGGAGATGGGACTGTGTTGCTGCAAAATCATTTAGGGGATTTTGGTTTAGAGAAATTATTGGCGGCGCCCGGTATTGAGCAAGTGACTACCACCCCCGTAATCAATTCATCAACTGTAGCAGGTTCAGCCTCTGGAACCATTCCAGTTGCCGCACCCTCGTCAGTACCTGCAATAGTCCCTGCGTCTTCTGTACCCATTACTATTCCTGGAGAAGGGCTTATTGTGACGGCACGTCAGTTAGTGCAAGTTATTACAGGTCTAGCGTTTAATGAGTTTAGTTGCGCACGTTTAATGCCTGATCAACAGGGGCAGTCGGTTGCTAGCGTTGGATTTGTACTGTTTACCACGAAACCAAATAGCCCAAGAGCAAAAGGTGGGGCCATTGAGTTTGAATTCTCAGCTGGAAAAATAAATAGAATTGCTTTTCAGTTGCCTACGTACAGGGATTTTGAGCAAGGAGTACTTGATCATCCGGTGAGTGGTGATTGTCAAATTGATCCATCTTTTATAAGTAAGTTACATTAAGTTTGACTATTGGCTGTAATTAATCCATACTTTTTTTGCGGTTTAAATTAAAACTGCATCGATAATAACAACAGGAGAATATATTATGGCTTTAATTACGTGGACAGCTGATCAATTCGGTACTAATGTTGGTTTTGCTGACGAAGAACATAAAGTTTTATTTGATAAGCTGAATAAATTATATGACTTGGCCGTCGGTGGTGCCGAACGATCAGCAGTTGGCGTGCAATTGGATGATTTGATTGCTTATGTGGTTGGTCATTTCGAACATGAAGAGAAAGAAATGATAGCTAAAAACTACTCTGCATATGATGCTCACAAAGCAGAGCATGTTGCTTTAGTTGGAATCTGTGGTGGTTTACAGACCAAATTTCATGCAGGTGAGGCTGAAGTAACCGAAGAAGTGGGCCAATTAGTAAAAGGTTGGTTAGAACACCACATTCCTACTTTCGATAAAGCGTATGCGGAAGCATTAAACAGTTGACATAAATCGTCTATTAACTTAAAAGAAGCTTGTGACTTCTGTTTGTCACAAGCTTTTTTTTTGCATCAAGTTAAAATCATAAAAACGACATCTGGTATAGATAAGCTTCATGAGTTAAAATCTACACGTTTTTTGTGATTTATGTCGCAAGCAATAATCAAGATGTTTATAGTGTCTTGAAATAATCAGGCGATATAGCATTTGCAAGAATTTATAACTACTATCGAAGAGGCTGCTCCGTGAACAAAGCAAAGCAACTATTCGCAGGTCTGATCCTAATGGCTTTAGGGCTAGGGGCAGCGCATGCGGACTATACGCTCAATTTAATGAAAGGGGTCACAAAAGTCAGTAATGACATTTATGACCTGCATATGCTGATTCTGTGGATCTGTGTATTTATAGGCATTGGTGTATTTGGTGCCATGTTTTATTCGATTTACCATCATCGTAAATCAAAAGGACATGTAGCAGCTCAATTTCATGAGAATACCACTGTTGAAATTATCTGGACCATTATACCCACTCTGATTTTAATTGGTATGGCAATTCCTGCTACCAAAACAATGCTTGAGTTGAGTGATATTGATAAATCAGACATGACTATTCAGGTGACTGGACATCAATGGTATTGGGATTATAAATATCTGGATAACGACATTCACTTTGAAAGTCATTTAGATGAAGCCAGTGAAAAGGTACATAGAACACCGGGTGCTGACCCACGTTCGGTTCCTCACTACTTATTGAATGTTGATAAGCCATTAGTTATTCCAGTCAAGAAAAAAGTACGCTTTGTTTTGACTTCTACTGATGTTATTCACTCATGGTGGGTGCCAGATTTTGGTTGGAAAAAAGATGCTAATCCTGGTTTTATAAATGAGGCTTCGACTTATGTAGAAAAACCGGGCACTTATCGCGGTCAATGTACTGAGTTGTGTGGCCGAGATCATGGTTTTATGCCTATCGTGGTTATTGCTATGGAACAAGTTGACTATGATGCTTGGGTTAAGAAGACTTCAGAGCAACAAAAGCAAAAGCCGGATTTAAGTGATCAAACTACCCAGCAATTATTGACACATGGTGAATCGGTTTATTTAAAAAATTGTGTGGGCTGCCATCAAATTAATGGTGCAGGCGTCCCTGGTTTAATTCCTGCTTTAACAGGTAGCGCAATTGCAACAGGAAAATGGGAGTCTTTGGATGGCTTCTTACGTGCTGGTACTTCAAAAATGCCAAAATTCGATAAGCTGAATGGTAAAGAAGTTGCTGAGCTGTTGACCTACGTGCGTAACAATTTGGGTAATAAAGTAGGTGATGAATTACAGCCTAAGCAAACAGCACTTCCCGATGATGATGAATAAGCCTCAGATGCTGTTATCGAATCACTCTTTTTTAATTATTTTCGAGGTATAAAGTATGTCTGCTGTCGTAGATGAACATGATCATCATGCTGATGATCATCACGATCACGGTCCCGCTAAGGGGTTGTTAAGATGGGTTATTACTACTAACCATAAAGATATTGGTACATTGTATTTATTGTTTGCCTTAGCAATGTTTTTTGTCGGTGGCGCAATGGCCATGGTGATTCGGGCTGAATTATTTGAGCCAGGTTTACAGTTTGTAGATCCTGCATTTTTTAATTCCATGACCACTATGCACGCGTTAGTCATGGTATTTGGTGCAGTTATGCCTGCTTTTGTGGGGTTGGCTAACTGGCAAATTCCATTAATGATTGGTGCTGCTGATATGGCATTACCTCGTATGAACAACATGAGTTTTTGGATGTTGGTTGCAGGTGTGTTGTTATTAGCCAGTACTCTATTCATGGAAGGTGGTGCTCCGAATGGTGGCTGGACTTTATATCCACCATTAGTACTGCAACCAATTACAGTGGGTAAAGCGCTACCTTTTGCTATTTTCTCTGTACATTTATTGGGTATTTCTTCGATCATGGGCGCGATTAATATTATCGCGACTATTTTCAATATGCGTGCGCCTTCTATGAAAATGATGGATATGCCATTGTTTGTATGGACTTGGTTGATTACCGCATTTTTGTTAATTGCTGTTATGCCTGTTTTTGCAGGTGCAGTGACCATGTTATTGACTGATAAGTTTTTCCATACCAGCTTCTTTAATGCGGCAGGGGGTGGTGACCCAGTACTTTATGAACATATTTTCTGGTTCTTTGGTCACCCAGAAGTTTATATTATGATTCTGCCAACTTTCGGCGTTGCATCTACTATTATCCCAGTATTTGCTCGTAAGCCTTTGTTTGGCTATGCTTCAATGGTTTGGGCAACCGGTTCTATTGCTTTTTTATCCTTTATCGTTTGGGCGCATCACATGTTCACTGTCGGTTTGCCTTTAGCCGGTGAATTGTATTTCATGTATGCGACAATGATTATTGCGGTTCCAACAGGTGTTAAAGTATTTAACTGGACAGCCACTATGTGGAAAGGGGCTATGACCTTTGAAACCCCTATGTTGTTTTCTATTGCTTTTGTGGTGTTGTTTACCATGGGTGGTTTTACTGGTTTGATGATGTCTATTGCCCCCGCTGATTTTCAATACCATGATACCTATTTCATTGTTGCCCATTTCCACTACACCTTAGTACCCGCCTCGGTTTTTATTCTGATGGCTGCGGGATACTTCTGGTTACCTAAATGGACGGGTCACATGTATAACGAGAAAATTGGCCAATTGCATTTTTGGATTTCAGTGGTTTCTGTGAACGTATTGTTTTTCCCTCAGCATTTCTTGGGATTAGCGGGAATGCCTCGCAGAATTCCTGATTATGCAGTGCAATTTGCAGATTGGAATATGATTTCAAGCGTGGGCGGTTTTATATTTGGAGCAAGCCAATTGCTATTTTTGTATATAGTGATCGACACTATAAGAGGCGGTACTGGCGAAAAAGTATCTGACGAAGTTTGGGAAGATGCGGCTAAGCATAGCTTAGAGTGGACTTTACCATCACCACTTCCTTACCATACTTGGACTACACCTCCAAGTGTTGTGCCGACTGAACACGTTTTGGATTCACATTAAGGCATAAAAGGATACATTGCCTGGTTATATGAATGACTGGGTAATGTACCACTTAAGAAATATGACAACTAAAAATAAAAATCTGTTAACAGCTGTTATTTTGGTGGCTATCACCTTAATTGTTTATCTGTTTGCTGTCGCACAAGCAGTATCTCAATGAATGATTTTGTAGGTAAAAAGAACCTTAAATTAGCGCGAACCTTGCTTTTAGTCGCGGTAGCGATGTTCGGTTTTGGTTACGCTTTAGTCCCTCTTTACGATGTTTTATGTGAATGGAAATGGATTGAGCGAAATAGACCCGATGACATTAAAAAGGTACCAGAGGTTGCTTATAAAGTTGACATGGAAAGGGAGATTTCAGTGGAGTTCATGACAATATTGAACGAGTCAACTCCGATGGAGTTTCGTGCAGAAAAAAGACAATTAAAGGTTCATCCAGGGCAATATTATACGGTGAATTTTTATGCTGAAAATAAATCTGATAAAGAGATGCAAGCTAGAGCAATCGCCAGTTTTTCTCCAGCTGTCATAAGTAGTTATTTTGAAAAAATCGAGTGTTTCTGTTTTTCGGAACAAACTTTTAAACCCCGAGAAGCAAAAACTCTCCCGATGCGTTTTGTTATTAATCCTGAAATACCAGAGCAATACAAAACCATTACACTCTCATACACGTTTTTCGACAATACTGAAAAATCAGTAAAAAAATAAAAGGGGAATCTTATGTCTACGAATACTGCTTATTACATTCCGCATAAAGCAAATTGGCCAGTGATAGGCACTGCAGGTCTGGTGACTATGCTGGCTGGATTTGCAAATTATTTAAATGGTTCTTCAATTGGTCCAGCTCTAATGGTGATAGGTTTACTTATTTTCATTACCATGCTGATTGGTTGGTTTACTTTGCAAGCAACTGAAAGTGAAACTGGAATGTATAACCATGAGGTAGGCATATCTTATCGTCATGGCATGATGTGGTTTATTTTTTCAGAAATCGTATTTTTTGCTGTATTCTTTGGAACACTCTGGTATACACGTAATTTATCGGTGCATTGGTTAAGTGAAGGTGCTACTAAAGAATTACTTTGGCCTTCATTTGAAGCGGCATGGCCAACTAATGGTCCTGGTAAAGTGGGTGGTAATTTTGAACCGATGGGAGCATGGGGCTTACCCTTTTTGAATACTTTAATCTTATTAACAAGTGGTGTAACTTGTACTTGGGCACATCATGGTTTGTTGGCAAAAAATAGGGATCAGTTAATTAAAGGTTTGATTGCAACAGTCGCTTTAGGCTTTTTATTTGTTGCGTTTCAAGCATTCGAATATCACGAAGCCTATACCGAAATGGGGTTAACTTTAGGTTCTGGTGTTTATGGATCGACATTTTTTATGTTAACTGGATTCCATGGTTTCCATGTCTGCGTGGGTGCTATTATATTAAGTGTAGTTTTATTTCGTAGTGTGAAAGGACATTTCAAACCAGAAAACCATTTTGCATTTGAAGCGGCGGCTTGGTATTGGCACTTTGTTGATGTGGTATGGTTAGGTCTGTTTATATTCGTTTATTTATTGTAAGTTTCTAAACGAAAATACAAAAAGCGCTGCCTAAGAACAGGCGGCGCTTTTTTTTTGTCGAAAGATTGTTGATTTACTGAGTTGTTTCAACTTGAACTGGTTTTTGTAGATGTATTTTTGAACCGAGGCCATGGGGTTTGAATAAGCCTGTTGCAACAGCAATAAAGAGAAAAATAAATAAAATAATTGAAAGTGTAATGCGAAAGGTCAGTGATTTGACAGTTTTTTGGGATTGTTCTTCAGTTTTATGGTTTACAAGATGAAAAAGTGCTTTGCCGAGGCTAATAATTATTAGGATAAAGGCAATTATGACTAAGCTTTGAAGAATCATGGTAGAGTTATTAATAATTAAGGATTTGCATATTTTCGTTTATTAACGCATTTGTGCCAATAGGTTAAATATAAAAGCTAGATTTTATGCAGGGATATAATAGTCAAATGAAACTAAAAAAACTCCCTATATTTCTTTATCTATGTACCCTGTCACTATTGATAGCATTAGGTATGTGGCAATTAGGTCGAGCCGAACAGAAAAGAAACTTTTTTGAGCAACAAAAACAGGGGTTGGCATCAACTGAGGTTTTAGATCTATCGAACAGTATTGAAGATAACATCAATTCGCTTAGATATAAAAAGGTACAAACTGTTGGGCATTATGATAAAGCACATCAGTTTTTGCTGGATAATCAGATCACTAGTGGAAAGGTCGGATATTTAGTTATGACGCCTTTTATTATGGATAGACCATCAAAAGCAGCAGTATTAGTTAATAGAGGTTGGGTACCATTAAATCAGGATAGATCGCAATTGCCTGATATAAACATTATAAATGGGAAAGTTACTTTAAAAGGACGGATTAATAATTTTCCTGGTGTAGGTATTAAGTTAGCTGGGGCAGAAATACCTACATCAGGTTGGCCTTCAGTTTTACAAGTAATTGATGCTCGCGTGTTGTCTGAAAAACTCGGCTATCCAGTAGCTGCATTTCAGATTGAGTTGGATAAAGAGTCGCCTGAAGGGTTTAAAAGAGAATGGCAGGTTACAACGATTATGCCGCCAGAACAACATATAGCCTATGCTGTTCAATGGTTCGCCTTGGCAGCCACTCTAACCG
Organism: uncultured Methylococcaceae bacterium; assembly: GCA_903859415.1. GTDB lineage: Bacteria > Pseudomonadota > Gammaproteobacteria > Methylococcales > Methylomonadaceae > Methylobacter_C. Next base: position 39,853 of record CAIOMN010000010.1, on the reverse strand, counting down.
CACTATTTTTTTGGTATAGTATAAAAAGAAGTAAAGATGAATAATCAACAAAAGAAAAATCAGCGCTTAATTATTATTATTTTTGGAATGACTATTATTCCATTTTTAATTGCTTGGGGATTGAAAGAACATCCTAGTTTAGTAAAAGGGACTACCAATACTGGGCAGCTAATTATTCCTTCCGTGGCAATTAGTCATTCTGACTTTTCGGGGTTTGATTCATTCTCAACAAGCAATATTGGAGAATTACCAGGTCATTGGTTAATAGTTAATGTAATTCCAAATAGTGGTTGTAATGAAGTCTGTTTAGAGGCGTTGCTTAAAACAAAACAACTAAGACTTATGTTGAATAAAGAGTTACCGCGCACACGGCGTGTGGTCATTATCTTTAAAGAACCTTCTCAAGAGGTTGCTCAGCAATGGTGGCTTAAAGATACTTTGCTATGGAGGTTAAATCGTCTGGAAGATCAAGAGAGTAAATCTCTTTATTCGAGTTTATTGCATGAAGAAAATAATCTGGATGAGGCGTTGAAAGAAAAATTAATTGTTAATGATAACCGCGACGTTGCACTTAATTCCGACTTGATTAGAGTTAAGCCAAGTGTCGATTTGACAAAAAAATTGCTGGATATCAGGAGGGGAAATATTCCAGATGGGATGTTATTTTTAATCGATCCTTTGGGGAATTTAATGATGCAATATGAGCCAGGCTTTAATACCTATAAGGTAAAAGATGATCTTATGCATCTACTTAGAATTTCACAAATTGGTTAATGGGAAACAGAATGTTTAGAAAGTTAACACTCTTTAGCATTATTTTAATGTTAATAATTGTTGTATCAGGTTCATTGGTTAGAGTAGCGGATATTGCTCCTGACTTGTTTAAGTTGGATTTAATTGCACTATTAACAGGCGCTGTTCACCATTATCTAACAGCAACCCTAGGTTTGTCTGTTTTGATTTTGGTTTTAACAGCCTGGCGGCGGCAATATCATAAGCGGTTTTCAATTTTAGCTTCTTTACTGATAGTGCTGTTAATTATTTTTCAGGCTGTACTTGGGTCTTTGGCAAAAGCGGTTATTAATATGCCGGTTGTCGTGACGGGTCATGTTTTATTAGGCATGCTAACTTTTTGGTTGCTTTTTGGATTGTATTTACGGACTAATCCATTAACAGTAGAGCCGATCAAGGTCCATCAAGGTAGACGTCAAGGGCTTATATTTTTAGCTCGCCTTGCCATGTTTGTGTTAGGGCTACAAGTTATTCTGGGCGTGTGGGTCAGTGCTAATCATGCGGCCTTAGCCTGCCTTGGTTTTCCACAATGTAACGGTCAATGGTGGCCTCAAGGCGATTATTTAAGCGCCCTGGATTTAACGAGAGGCTTATTTACAGGTTATTCTGGCGTTATTTCTTATGAGGCACAGGTCGCGGCCAATGAGCTCCATAGAGTTAGTACGTTATTCGTATTTGTATTGCTAAGCGCCGTGATGTTTGGTGCAACAGCAATCAATTCTTTAAAGCCAGTTAGAACAGCGGGTTTGTGGTTAGGCAGTCTGTTGTTTACGTTGATTGGTTTAACTGTAATTAGCGCAAAACTTTCCTTACCCTTATGGTTCGTTCCTCTTCATCAATGCCTTGCAGCTATACTGATGTTACCGTTGTTGGCGATTAGTTTTTATAGTCGATATGGTAGGGTCGAAACGGTCCATGTTGTTCCTCCTCAGAGTGAGCCACTGCAAGAACGGCGAACTTCATTTGCCGCTGAGCTTGAGCCAGCCAATGAAGAAGCTTTACCTGAATCTTTGTATTTACGTCTTAAATCACAATTAAAAAGAACTCGTTCTGGCTTGAGTGGCTTATTATCAAGTTTGCCACTGGGTTCAAAAGAAATTAATGATGAATTATTAGAAGAAATCGAAGCTAACCTGCTGATGGCCGATGTGGGGATTGATGCCACTACTGAAATTATCAGGCGTTTAACAAAAAGTCTTGAGAAGCACCAGTTAACGGATAGTGATGCCTTGTTAACGGCATTAAAGCAGGAGTTGCTTAGAGTTCTGGCGCCCTGTAGCTTACCACTCGAAATTCCCAAGCAAGATACACCTTTTGTTATCTTGGTAGTAGGTGTTAATGGGGCTGGAAAGACTACAACTATTGGAAAATTGGCAAAGCGTTTACAGGTGCAGGGTCATAGTGTGATGTTAGCCGCAGGTGATACGTTTAGAGCCGCAGCGGTTGAACAGTTACAGGTCTGGGGTGAGCGTAACGGTATCCCTGTTGTTGCACAACATACGGGGGCGGATTCTGCTTCGGTTATTTATGATGGTCTGCAATCTGCAAAAGCTAAAGGTATCGATGTGTTAATTGCCGATACCGCAGGGCGTTTGCATACTAAATCAAATTTAATGGAAGAGTTGAAGAAGGTTAAACGCATTATGGGTAAGCTGGATGAATCGGCTCCTCATGAGGTTTTGTTGGTTTTAGATGCTGGGACTGGACAAAATGCCTTGTCCCAGGCAAAGCTTTTTAATGAAACGGTTGCTTTAACAGGTTTAGTTTTAACAAAATTAGATGGGACTGCAAAAGGAGGGGTCATTTTTGCATTGGCAAAACATACCGGCATTCCTATTCGATTTATTGGTATAGGAGAGGGTATTGATGATTTACAAGATTTTGATGCTGAATTATTTGTTAATGCCTTATTTGTTAAAGATTAGGACGTAATGATAAATTTTGTCAATGTTAGCAAGCGTTATGCAGAGACGGGCGATGTACTACGTAATATCAGTTTTCATTTGCAGCGTGGTGAAATGGCGTTCCTAACGGGACATTCTGGTGCAGGTAAAACTACTTTGTTGAGACTTATTGCAGTGATGGAGCGGTCTAGTCGAGGCCAGATATTATTAGATGGGCAAGATTTAAGTCTCGCTAAAGAAAGCCAATTGCCTTATATACGAAGAAAAATGGGGTTTATCTATCAGGATTATAAGTTGCTGCACGATAGAACAGTTTTTGATAATGTTGCTTTGCCTTTAGTTATAGCGGGTTATGGCCATCATGAAGTGACGCGGCGGGTTAGGGCTGCCTTAGATAAGGTCAGTTTGACAGGTAAAGAAAAAAAATATCCTTTAGCTCTTTCCGGAGGAGAGCAACAGCGGGTAGGAATTGCTCGCGCAGTGGTTAACAAGCCGCCTATTATCATTGCAGATGAACCCACGGGTAATCTAGACCCTGATTTGTCAGAAGAAATTATGTTTTTATTTGGTCAGTTTCAGCGTGTAGGAGTGACTATTTTAATTGCGTCACATGATATTTCATTAATTACACAACTTAATCACCGTGTTTTAAAATTAGATCATGGTCAATTGGTTTCGAGTTAAAATATGAAACGGGGTAACAAAAATCGTATTAAGAAAGATCCACCGGTTAGAGTAATAAAACAGGAAATTCGTCAGACTGCTTTGGCGGGTGGTAACTTTGCAGATAAAGTAAATGCATATCGTGATCAACATGCTCATGCTTTGTTTTCGAGTTTGGGCCGACTTGTCGCTACTCCATTTATTTCAATAATGACTATCGCTGTTTTAGCGATTGCTATTGCATTGGCTAGTGGATTTTATATCTTGGTATCCAATCTCCAGCAGTTGACGACTAATTTAGAAACGAGTAATCAAATATCGTTGTTTTTGCGCGATGATGTTTCAGATGCGCATGCTAAAAAATTAGTTGATAGCATTAAGTTGGATAATAATGTTAAATCGGTAAAGTTAATAACCAAAGAACAGGCTTTAGAAGAGTTTAAAACCTATAGTGGTTTTGGTGTCGCTATTAATGCCTTGGCAACAAATCCACTACCCATTGTGCTCCAAGTTTTACCTAAAAATGCATTAAATGATAAGGAAGCATTAAGTGCATTATTGAAAAGTTTTCAGCAATCACCGGAGGTGGATTTTGCCCAGATGGATTTACAATGGGTTGAGCGTCTTCAATCGATTATTTCATTAGCACGTCTTTTTGCTAATTTGCTTAGTGTGTTATTAGGAGCGGCCGTCTTATTCATAGTCGGTAATTCTGTGCGTTTAGAATTACACAATCGACGTGATGAAGTGGTTATTTCAAAATTAGTAGGCGCTACTGATGCCTTTATACGGCGGCCATTTTTATACACTGGCTTTTGGATTGGTTTTATTTCAGGTGTATTAGCATGGTTCATTGTGGCGATATTGATGTTGATATTAAATAATTCTGTTGAAGAATTGTCAGGTCTTTATGGTGGGAACTTCCATTTACTATTTTTAAATTTTACAGAAACTATTGTGTTAATCTTTTTGTCTTCGTTTCTGGGCGTATTAGGTTCTTGGGCTGTCCTTTTTTTTCAGCTTCAGTACACTAAAGCCAGTTAAAAATACCTTGTAAAAAATTATTAGCACACTTGCTTAGAGAGTGCTAAAATTCATATAAAGTTATTTTTTGGGAGTTGTCATGAGTAATGCATTAGCTTTACCTATTAATTTATCTGTTGGAACATTTGATGCGTATTTAAATTTAGTTCGTCAGATGCCTAGATTGACATCTGAACAGGAGCGCGATTTAACGTTAAGATTCAGAGATCAAGGCGATTTAGATGCTGCTCGTGAATTAGTCATGACTAATTTACGCTTTGTAGTGCATGTTGCTAGAGGTTATAGTGGTTATGGATTATCAATGCCTGATATTATTCAAGAAGGTAATATTGGGTTAATGAAAGCGGTAAAACGTTTTGATCCTGATGTTGGTGTGCGGTTAGTTTCTTTCGCTGTGCATTGGATTAAAGCGGAAATTCATGAGTATGTGATTAAAAACTGGGGCATTGTAAAGATTGCAACGACCAAGGCGCAACGTAAGTTATTTTTTAACCTACGTAAATCAAAACAAGATTTAGGATGGTTGTCTAATACCGAGGCTATGGCAATTGCAGAAGATTTAAATGTTGATTTGAGTGATGTCTATGAGATGGAGAAACGCTTAGGTAGTCACGATATGTCGTTTGATATGCCAGTAGATGAGTCTGCAGAAGACGGCGCTGCATATCCATCAAATTATCTTCAGCAATATGGAGCTGATCCTTCCGTAATACTTGAAAACGCTGATTGGGAAGGGCATGGCCAAGATTTGTTGTCAGATGCAATGGCTGAACTGGATGAGCGAAGTTTTGATATACTTTCCAGTCGCTGGTTAGCCGATAAAAAGGCGACTTTGCATGAGTTAGCTGAGCGCTATAATGTTTCTGCAGAGAGAATTCGACAGCTTGAGCAAAATGCAATGAAAAAAATCAGAACATCACTCTCTGTTGACGCTTAATATAGTTTTAAATACCAATAGAACAATCGTTTAAATAAGGCTCTTCGAAAGTAAAGTAGAGCCTTATTTATTATCTGGCTAGATGTTTATATTATTTAGAATCCTGAAATGTTTATTAAGGATTCTAATTTATTATATTAAGCCGGATTTAATAAGTTTAATACAGCTTGTGCCTGCTCTGCTGCCTCGTGTCCCAAGCTGGTTAAATAACCACCATCTTCTTGTGTTACCAGTCCCTTGTTGTATAAGCGTTTTGTTGCTGCGATTGATTCTGGGGCTGCGGTTTTATGTACTTTAATACCTTCCTGTGTAGTACTTAGGTTATAGCGAACTAGAATATTTATTTCGTCTACAAGGTCTTGAGTATAGGGCATAATGAATCCTTACAATGTGTCATTTTAATCCGCTATCATAATGCTATTTCAATCTAACGAGTAACTTTTTCATGGGATGTTTACAGTGATTAACGATAAGGTATTGAGATAAAAGAAAGTATTTTTTTGATTTCGGCGATATTGAGAATAAATGACCTTTTAATGTCAATATCGGCGTACAGAGCTATCAGAACTGCATGACCATGCGTCGATTCCACCCGATAAATTTGCAATATTTTTAAATCCAGATTGAATTAAATAATTAGCTGCCTGTTGGCTACGCATCCCATGGTGGCAGATGACGATAATTTCACGGTCTTTATCTAGCTCATTTAAGCGGTTAGGAATTTGGTTAAGCGGAATCAGAATGCTATTGGTGATGTTAGCGTATTGAAATTCATGAGGTTCTCTTACATCAAGTAAGAATAAGTTTTCTTTTTGCTGAATTTTATTTTTTAGCTCTATTGCAGATAGTTGTTTTACAAACATAGGAATCCTTATTGATTAATGAATCGTTTTAGTCGCTGAATGGCAATGGTCAATTTATCTATAGATGTAGTATAGGCAAAACGTAGCATTAGATGGGCTTTGTGATGACCAAAGTCAATTCCAGGTGTAATAGCAACTGCTTCAGATTCTAAAAAGTCCACTGCGAATTGATAGCTATTATGAGTAAATTTTTCACAATTAGCGTAAATGTAAAACGCACCTTCCGGTTTAATGTTGATTTCAAAGCCTAATTTAATTAATGCATCATATAGAAAATCCCTTCGAGCAGCAAATTCGGTGCGTCGAAATTCAAGTTCTGTGAGTGTATCAATATCAAAAGAAGCTAAAGCCGCATATTGTGATTGGGTAGATGTCGCAATATAAATGTTTTGGGCTAATTTTTCAGTGGCTTCAATAAACTCATCAGGCACTATTAACCAACCGATGCGCCACCCCGTCATGCCAAAATATTTCGAAAAACTATTAATTACAAATACATTGTCACTGAATGCAAGGGCTGTTGTTGCAGTTTGATCATAAACCAAGCCGTGATATATTTCATCTGAAAAAAAGCAGCCGCCTAAACTATTAACCGTTTTAATGGCCTGCTCTAATTCTTCCGCACTTATTAATGTACCTGTAGGGTTAGAAGGGGAGGCTATTAGCGCCCCTTTAGTATTCGAGTTCCAATGGCTTTTAATCAGATTTGCATTGAGTTGAAACCGGGTGTCTGCATTGACTGGAATATTTTTGCACTTGGCGCCAAATAAAGCGGCAAAATTATTGTTACAAGGGTAGCAAGGGTCTGATATCAATAATTCTTCATTTGGGTTAAGACTGGTACCAAAAGCTAATAAGAATGCACCAGAAGCGCCAGGAGTTATAAATATTTGTTGCCAGTCTATAGTTACTTTGTAATATGCTTGGTAAAAGGCTGCAATTTTTTGACGTAACTCAGGTAATCCAGCGGCAGGGGTATATTTAACGTGACCGGTTTTTAGGTGTGCAATGCCAGCATTGATGACTGCTTGTGGGGTAGGAAAGTCAGGTTCACCGATTTCTAGGTGAATAACATCTTTGCCTTGAGCCTCTAATTCTTTAGCGCGGCGTAATAATTCCATAACATGAAACGAAGATATTTCAGAGTTTCGCTGTGCTAGACGTTCGCGCATAAGGGTATAGTATCCATAGATAAAATTAAATGATACCAATAATACTTGCTAACTGGGTATTATTCTGCTAAAAATGCCCAGTTTTTATTTATCCTGTCTATAGGAGTTAATGGATGACCGATAGTACTAAAGCGACTGCCTCACCTTTCAGTTTTAAGCCTTATAAAGAAACCGAAGGCGAAGAATATATGAATGAACTTCAATTGAAACATTTTGAGGGTATTCTTAAAAATTGGAAAGCAGAATTAATGCATGAAGTAGATCGTACTGTGCATCACATGCAAGATGATGCTGCTAATTTCCCAGATCCTAATGATCGAGCGACGCAAGAATCAGAATTTAGTCTTGAGTTGAGAACCCGTGACCGTGAAAGGAAATTGATTAAGAAAATTGATGACTCTCTTAAAGAGATTGAATCGGGCGATTATGGCTTTTGTGAGTCCTGTGGCATAGAAATAGGTATACGCCGCCTTGAAGCAAGACCTACGGCTAGTTTATGTATTGATTGTAAAACTCTCGATGAAATTCGGGAAAAACAAATGGGTTAAATTAAGTTTATTGTGCCTGATCAACAAATTTATATCGGCCGGTTCGCGCCTTCGCCTACCGGTCCTTTACACTTAGGATCAATTTTTACCGCCTTGGCGAGTTATTTACAGGCTCGATCGTGCAACGGAAAGTGGTTGTTGCGTATTGATGATCTTGATACGCCAAGAAATATCAAAGGTTCGGTTGATAATATCTTACGAGCCTTGGATACCCTAGGTCTAAATTGGGATGAGAGCGTTTCTTTTCAAAGTCAATCGCTTGATTCTTATCAAGAAGTGCTTGATAAATTAAACAAAGAAGAACAAATCTATCCTTGTCGATGCAGTCGAAAAGGTCAAACAGCTCGCTATGATGGATTTTGCCGTCATAATCATATTAATCTTGAAATTCCACATGCTTATCGTGTTAAGACTGATGACACTGTTATTTCATTCAATGATGAGTTACAGGGGCTTATGACTTATCCAATTGATGAACAGGGCGATTTTATTTTAAAAAGAAAAGATCAAATTATTGCTTACCAATTTGCAGTAGTAGTTGATGATCAACTACAAGCTGTTAATCATGTGGTGAGAGGTTGTGATTTGTTAGATTCGACCCCCAAACAAATATACCTGCAAAAGTTGTTGGGATATAAAACGCCAGTTTATATGCACGTCCCCATTATTATTGATGAAGAAGGCTTCAAGCTCAGTAAACAAACGAAGGCTTTAGCTGTTGATTTTAAAAGGCCCAGTGAAGTTATTTTTTATGTATTGAGCTTATTAAAGCAAAATCCACCAAAGGAATTTCAACAAGCTACAGTAACAGAGTTGCTGGATTGGGCTATAGAACATTGGAGTCCAATGACCTTAAAAAATTGTAAAACGATTAATAATTAGTTTTAAAGTTAATATATAAATAGTGCATTATGCCCTAATCTATATTCCTGGAAAATTTGCAGTGAATAGCTTTGAAATATCATTTTTATGAAATAATTTAAACAACAAATATGTAGCATGTTTTTGAGCTTAGAGAAAATACAATATTGCTAAGTTTATTTGTGGTTAAAATAGAAACATTATATTTTTTATCAAGCTTTCAACTAAACATGATTAGAGTAGGATTTGGTGTTACAGTATTAGCTCGTTGTCTTGACACTCACGGAGTAGACGGTATAGGAAGTTATACTTTGGAGTTAATGAAAAGACTAAAAGACAAGGATGAGGTCCATCTTACTCCCATGTCTTTTGGGTATACGCTACCACCAATTAATGGTGTTTCATATAATATCTTGCAATGTGGGCACTTCCCCTCGTCTGCTGTATTTTCTGCTCTGACAGGCTTATCTTTTTCAAAGACGCATAAGTTAAGTAGAAAAATTGATTTGATGCATTCTACTGATCACTTGATTCCGAAATTAAGAAAGGTTCCTGTAGTTGCTACCATAATGGATGCTATTCCTTTATCGCATCCTGAATGGGTGAAGTTAAATTATAGGGTAATGAAAAACGTATTATGGAAAAGATCAGCACAATGGGCTGATCATGTCATAACAATTTCTGAATATTCTAAACAGGAAATAATAAGTCATTTTGATTTATCAGCAGAAAAAATTAGTGTTATTCCACTGGGTGTTGATGAGCGATGGTTTCATCCAGTCGGAGGGGATGTGTTTGAAAAGACATTAAGGTTTTATGGTTTGCCAAAAAGATTTTTCTTATTTGTTGGAACCTTGCAACCACGAAAAAATATCGCTAGGGTAATAGATGCTCACCGTTCTTTGCCATGTTACATTTCTAATGAAATTCCATTGGTAATTGTGGGGCGAGCGGGTTGGCAGTGTGACGAAATTGTTGCTTCACTTTCGTCAGGTAGTTATGGAAAATCTATTGTTTGGTTAAAGCATTTGCCCGATTCAGATTTATTAACTATCGTTAAGGCCGCAACGGCATTAGTATTTCCTTCATTGTCTGAGGGGTTTGGGTTACCAGTTCTGGAAGCGTTTGCAGCGGGTACTGCTGTTATTACTTCTAATTGTACGTCTTTACCCGAAGTGGCGGGTGATGCTGCGTTGTTAGTTGATCCATTTGATACGGTAAGCATTGCCGAGGCTATGCTGAGTTTGGTTGAGCAGTCAGGCTTGGCAGACGTTCTCATAAAAAAAGGTAATATGAGAGCAAAGCTCTATTCTTGGGATTCCACAGTATCAACTACGCTTGGTGTATATAAACATGTTTTAGGTCGAACTTAATTTATACGTGAGAACAGAATCGTTGATAGCAACTTAGATGTCAAATGATTAAAACTTAAAAGAATCAATAATTATTCAGGGTAGTGAATTAGATAAACTGAGTTTAATGCGAATATTACATTTTTACCGTACAGCATTTCCAGACACCATGGGAGGTATTGAGCAAGTTATTCATCAACTTGCTTTAGGGGCGAGCCAATCAGGGATTGAGGTTGATGTACTTTCGCTTAGCTCAGATAAACAAATAAAGTCTATTGAGTTTAATGGTTATTGGACTCATCGTGCTCACTTAGACTTTCAATTGGCGTCAACGGGGTTTTCCTTGTCGGTCATTAGACAATTTTCTCGATTGGCTAAAAAGGCTGATGTAATTCATTATCATTTTCCCTGGCCTTTTATGGATGTAGTGCATTTTGTTACGGGTGTAAAGAAGCCCACTATAGTGACTTATCATTCTGATATTATCAGACAAAAAGAACTGCTATTTATATATCGACCACTAATGAATAGATTCCTTGGGAGTGTTGATCGTATCGTTGCGACATCCCCAAACTATAGGGCAACAAGTCAAGTGATGGTGAGGTATTCCGATAAAACTAGCGTTATTCCTATTGGTTTGGATAAGGCAACCTATCCAAAACCCTCCCAAGATCGGATGAAATATTGGAGTGAGAGGTTAGGTGGAAAGTTTTTCTTATTTATTGGTGTTATTCGTTATTACAAAGGTCTGCACATTTTATTAAGTGCGTCGAAAGGAACTGATTATCCAATCGTTATAGTGGGTGCTGGGCCAATTGAACAGCAATTAAAAATCGAGGTGACAAGACTTGGGCTGGAGAGAGTACATTTTTTGGGTTTTTTACCTGATGAAGATAAAGTTGCGCTTTTAACGCTCTGTTATAGTGTTGTTTTTCCATCACATTTACGTTCAGAGGCTTTTGGTATTTCCCTTTTAGAAGGGGCAATGTATGGTAAGCCGTTGATCTCTAGTGAGATTGGTACGGGTACAACTTTTATTAACATTGCAAATGAAACGGGGCTGGTTGTGCCGCCCAGTGATCCCATAGCATTACGTGAAGCCATGCAATATTTATGGCAACATCCAGAACAAGCGGCCATTATGGGTAAAAAAGCCCAAGAGCGCTATTGGCGTCTTTTTACTGCTGAGCGAATGGTTAATTCGTATGTGGATTTATATAAGGAGTTAATGGACGAGAGTATTAAATCCAGAGGATCTAAACAATCTGATAGATAGTTAAAGTTAAAAGCTGAATATTTTTTGATTGTAAATTATGTAATAATAGGCCACTAATTTAAGTGGTTTTCAATTGTGAGCAAATGACAAAAACAAATAAATCTGATTTGGAAAAGGCTTTAAACTTATGTAAAGGCGCCTTTATATGGGCTGCAGTTTTTAGTATGGTCATTAATATATTGCAACTTGTCCCAACAATTTATATGTTGCAATTATATGATCGAGTCGTTCCAACAGGCAATCGTTCAACATTACTTATGCTAACATTAATAATGTTAGTATTGTTTTTAACTTTGGGCGCTTTGGAATGGGTACGCTCTCAAATTTTGGTAAGAGTTAGTTCCCGATTGGAAACATTGCTTAATGAAAGATTATTTAATATTTGTTATAAACAAGCGCTTTATTCAGGTGGGCAACAGGCTTCATCTCAAGCGTTGGATGATTTAACTTCGTTAAGACAATTTTTGACCGGAAATGGCCTTTTTGCTTTTTTTGATGTGCCATGGTTACCTGTTTATATAGCTGTTATGTTTGTTTTTCATCCCTATTATGGATGGGCGGCTATAGGCGTTGCTATTATTCTAATTATTGTTGCGATAATCCAAGAGAGATCTACGGCAAAAATACTGGATGAAGCCAATGCCTTGGCAAATGTAGGACGGGGATTGGTAAATAAAAATTTGAGAAACGCTGAAGTTATTGAATCAATGGGTATGTTGCAGAATATCCAGCGGCGTTGGGTAGAAGGCACCAGACAGGTACTTGTTTTACAGGCAACAGCAAGCTCACGAGCTGGGTTAGTGAGTGGTCTATCAAAAGTTATTCGAATGTCTTCACAATCTTTGATTTTAGCTTTAGGTGCGTATTTAGTTATAGAGAATGAAATAACAGGCGGGTTGATGATCGCCGGTTCTATATTATTAGGCCGTGCACTTGCTCCGATAGATATGATGATTGGCTCATGGAAAGGATTTATCGGAGCTCGTGGTCAATACAGTAGACTTAATGAGCTATTACGTCAGGTTCCATCCGACATTGATAAAATGACTTTGCCTGATCCTGAAGGTTTGTTTCAGATTGAAGGTGCAGTAGTCGTTCCCCCTGGAGCAAAAGTGCCGGCATTAAAAGGCATTACTTTGACGATAGCTAAGGGCGATGTGGTAGGCGTTATTGGACCAAGTGGCTCAGGAAAATCAACTTTTGCTCGGGCGTTACTTGGGATCTGGCCAACATCGAATGGCAAGGTTCGTTTAGATGGCGCTGATGTTTTTGCATGGAATCGTAAAGAATTAGGTCCCTTTATTGGTTATTTGCCTCAAGATATAGAGCTTTTTGAAGGCACTATTAGTGAAAACATAGCCAGATTTGGTGATATAGATCCAGAAAAAGTGGTTAATGCGGCCAAAATGGCTGATGTCCATAGTATGATTTTACGTTTACCGCAAGGATATGATACGCATATAGGAGCTGGTGGGGGTAATCTTTCGGGGGGACAGCGTCAACGAATTGGTTTGGCTAGGGCTTTGTATGGAGATCCGGTTATTGTTGTATTGGATGAGCCGAACTCAAATTTAGATGAACAAGGTGAGGTGGCCTTAGGTAATGCTATCAGTAAATTAAAGCAAAAAAATGCCACAGTCATTGTCATTACCCATCGTAATAACGTGTTGGTTAACGTAGATAAATTACTTATATTGAATGATGGGCTTTTATCTATCTATGGGCCTAAGGATCAAGTCATTGCTCATTTGCAAAAACAGCAAGTTGTTGCTACGCAAGAGAATCCACCCTCAGAGTCACCTGCTACTCCTTTAAAATCACCTGTTTAATGTACCTATGAATAAAAGGCTTGCACAACTAACTACAGAAAATGGCACAATGATTGTTACTGATGATAGTTCAATACGTGCCATCGGTATTATTATCATGGTTGTCACCATTGGTATTCTAGGGGGCTGGGGTTATCTGGCGCCGATTGATAGCGCCGCCTTAGCGCCGGGTTTTGTTACCGTCAAATCACATAGAAAAACAATACAACATTTAGATGGAGGTATCGTTAGCAAATTGCTCGCTAAGGATGGTGATATTGTTAATGAAGGAGACGTTTTACTCATATTGGATGGTACTGAAGTTAAAGCTCAATTAGAGATTCTTCGCGGACAGCATATAACATTAGAGGCGCAATTGGCTAGGCTTATCGCGGAACGAGATCAGCATAATCAAATTAAATTTCCTAATGATTTGCAGAATGTTTCAGACCCTCATATATTTGAAGCAAGACAGGGCGAAACCCAAATATTTAATGCGAGAAAAAATGCCTATCAAGGTGAAATATCCGTTTTAAATCAAAGGGCCAATCAGCTGATTTCAAAAATTAAAGGGTTAGAAGGTCAGCGTCGCAGTAAACAGGAATTAATAAAATCCTATGGGGAAGAAGCTCATGATTTAAAAGAATTATTAGCTGAGGGTTATGCAAATAAGCAACGGCTCCGAGATATTGAACGCAATTATGAAAACGCTACAGGAGAGGTGGCTGCTTTAACAGCTGAGATTGCAAGTAGTGAGATTCAAATCGGTGAGACAAAACTACAAATTCTGCAATTACAAAAGAAATTTCAGGAGGAAGTTGCAGCAAAACTTGGTGAAGCCCAGTCTCAGCTTTATGATGTAGCTCAGCGTTTAGTAGCTACTAATGATAAAGTACTAAGAACCGTCATTAGATCACCCGCCGGGGGACGGGTCTTAGGTTTATCTGTTCATAACATAGGTGGGGTTATTACACCCGGCAAGCCTATTCTTGATATCGTTCCACAAAAAGAAGAACTGATAATTGATGCCCAAGTATCACCTTTAGATATCGATAGAGTGAGTGTTGGACTGTTGGCGGATATTAGGTTTAGTGCTTTTAAACAAGCTATAACACCAAAAATGCAAGGGAAGGTTATTAATTTATCTGCTGACAGGTTAACGGATGAAAAAACGGGAGCACCCTATTATCAGGCACAAGTTGAATTAACGCCTGAGAGTTATGTAAAGCTTGGAAATTTAGAGTTAGTTCCTGGAATGCCGGCAGAAGTACTTATTAATACCGGGGAGCGAACGGTTTTCGAATACTTGATGCAGCCAATTAGTAATGCTTTTGCTCGCGCCTTTATTGAAGACTAAAAGATCTATGAATAAAATAAAATGGTTAGTTTTATGTATTATACTCATGAAAATGAGTATAGGTCATACAGAAGATTTATTGACAATTTATCAACAAGCTTTAGAAGCTGATCCGAAGCTAAAAACTGCAGCAATGAAAGTCCAGATCGGTACTGCTCAAAAAGGTCAATCCTTGGGATCTATGTTGCCGCAAATTAGTGGGAATGCTAACTGGTCCTTAAATCATCAAAATTCAGGAAAACCCTCCACAGCGAATCCGAATTACCAAGGTACTCGCTATACCGTTTCTTTAACACAGACAGTGCTTGATTTTGCAAAGTTTTGGGATTGGCGGCGTGCACAAGAAGTCGAAAATCAATATGCATTAGAAAATATTGGTGCGCAACATGAACTGATGTTTAATGTAGTTGAAAAATATTTTAATGTGTTGGAGGCCGAAGACCAGGTGAATTTTACTGAGTCTGAAAAGGAGGCCACTACGAAACAATTGGATCAAGTTCAAAAGCAATATGCTAAACAACTTATTTTAATCACCGATGTTTATGAAGTAGAGGCCAGGCTAGACCAAATAAAAGCTTCAGCTATTGAAGCGGAGACTCAGCTTGTTATTGCTAAGGAAAGTTTAAAAGAGTTGACTAATAGTGAGCCAGAGGGGCTTTTTAAATTACGTAATAATATTAATTTCAAGCCGCTGGATGGAAAGCTTGAAGATTGGATTGCAGTAGCTAAAAGTGAAAATCCACTTATAGCAGCACAAATTAGAGCCATAGCAGCAGCCAGTGATAATGTAGCTGTACAAAAATCAAGATATTTGCCAGTTGTCGATATGCAATTAAGCTACAACTCAACTAATACAGGTTATCAAAGTATTTCTCTAGGAACAAACTACGATACGCAAGTTGCTGCAATCAATGTGACTGTGCCTATTTTTACCGGTGGTACAACGACTAATCGGATGCATGAAGCTCAATATAGATTATCTATCAGTCAATATGAAAATGATTCTAAAGTCCGGGCGCTAATTAAGGACACCAGTGATGCATTTTTAAGTTCTAATGCGAGTGTTAAGCGAATTAATGCGACTCAAAAGGCATTAGAGTCTACTACTAAAGCAAGGGAGTCATTAGAAACAGGTTTTCGCTATGGCGATCAAACTATCGGGGATGTCATCATTGCCCAGCAAAATGAATTTAAGGCGAAGCGAGATTTATCTGCTGCGAAATATGCGTATATAAAAAATAAAATACGTTTTCTACAATCTACCGGCTTAATAAGCGATGCTAATATGGTTGAGGTAAATGAATGGCTGCAAGCTGTTCCTTCAAAGCAGCCCTAAAACAATAATTTAACCCAATTTTTCCTTTTTTCAAAGATTCGAAAACTAAAACTTGGATAAATCGACATGTTAATTCACTTACATTCAAGCTTAAGGTTGGTGTAATGAGCGGCGGTTTAAAGAAGGAACAAAAGTTAGACCAGTGTGTGTAATGATTTGTGTTGAAAATTTAATAATGCCATTAGGTATCTAGGGCGAATGTGGAAATAAATGATGATTGAACGACTTAAAAGAATTGCTCTTAGTATGTCCAGTTGGCCAATAATAGGTCGTTATATTCGCGTGATTGGAAAGGAGATCCTAAACTATCAAAGTATAGTGCGACAAGTACCCGCCTTGCTACAAACAGTATCAGAAATAAATCATAGGCAGCTTTCTAGTGATACTGACAAGGAAAATCTAGTTAAATCTGTGCCTATAGCATTGAGAAAGATCACCCGAGATATTTCAGATATAAACCGACAATTGTCTGATACAAAAGAGCAATTGTCTGATACAAAAGAGCAATTGTCTGATACAAAAGAACAATTGTCTGATACAAAAGAACAACTGGTTAATCTTACTGAATCTGTAAGCTACCTTTTGGGGCGAGTGGAATTTGTTCGTCGCGAATTAATGTTCGAGATGCGCTACGGTGCTTCAAAAGTGTTAGATGATAGTAAACAGCTTAAAGTTAAAGCAGAGATTCTTTCACCAGAAAAGTTGATAGCATTTAAGAGTGATCGGTTGCGATTAAATTTGGGATGTGGAAATATACCGTTGGCTGGTTATTTGAATGTTGACCGCCGTTCTTTACCTGGAGTGGACATTGTTGCCGAGGTTGACGAGCTACCTTTTGAATTGGAAGAAGTCGATAAAATATTTTCTGCGCATCTTTTGGAGCATTTTCCCAAAGAGCAATTGCGCAGAGAATTGTTGCCCTATTTTTTTAATCTTCTAAAAGAAGGGGGCGAATTTCATGCGGTAGTTCCAGACGCGGAAGCCATGATTCGTGAATATTCAAGTGGACACTATTCCTACGATGATATGCGCGAGGTACTGTACGGTGCACAAGACTATGATGGAGACTTTCATTTTAATATGTTTACCCCACTTGAATTAAATGATTTGCTCGTAGAAGCAGGTTTTATAAATGTTACAGTTTTAGATCAGGGGCGTAAAAATGGAAAATGCTATGAGTTTGAAGTATTGGCTAAAAAGCCAAATCAAAACTCTGCCGTTAATTAAGGACTGTATTCATGTACCCAACTTTTTCAGTAGTTATTAACACGCTTAATCGTGCAAGTGAACTACAAAAAACACTGGAGAGTTTTAAATGGCTGAAATATCCAGGCGAATTTGAGATTATTGTTGTGAATGGCCCATCAAGTGATCATACAGAAGATATTATAGCTTCTTGGTTGCCTCTGATCAGAGTTGGAAAATGCGAAGTTGCTAATCTTTCAGTTTCCAGAAATATCGGTATCTGTATGGCTCAGGGCGATATTGTGGCATTTATTGACGATGATGCAATTCCTGAGCCTGAATGGTTAACCCAATTATCTGAAGTATATAAAGATCCGATAGTAGGAGGTGCTGGCGGATTGGTGTACAACCACACAGGATATGAGTTTCAATCTAAATACTGTGTAGTTGATCGATTCGGTAATGCTGATACCTCACAAATTCAACCTACTCCACATTTGTCTTTTCCTAAAAGCTATCGTTTTCCACATTTATTGGGATGCAATGCCTCTTTTCGAAGAGCAGCATTATTGGAAATTAATGGATTTGATGAGGAGTTTGAATATTTTCTTGATGAAACCGATGTGTGCTTAAGAATTGTAGATGAAGGTTATCTTATCGCGCAACTGCCATGTGCTTATGTTCATCATAAGTATGCGCCGAGCAATATTCGGGGACATAATAAAGTGGTTCGTTACCGCTACCCGATTATAAAAAATAAAATCTATTTCATGCTTAAGCATGCCCGTGAGTTTTACCCACTGGATAGAATTATGCAAGAGCAACAAAACTTCATTCAGACTCAACGTAATGAGGTTAGCTGGGCCACCAGTCAAAAATTAATTTCAGATGTTGATGTTAGAAGTTTTCATAAGGATATAGAGCGTGCAATTGAAGTTGGTATAAAGCGTGGGATTGAGGGGGTCGCTGACGGATCTATGATTGATAATAAAAAGCTTCAAAAGTACGCGGGGCATTTTTTTGCTTTTAATACTCTCAAAAACGATACTTATCGGGTTATTGTTCTTATTTCCCGTGATTTTCCACCTAACCATGGTGGTGGGATTGCTACTTTTAATAAAGATCTTTCTGAAGCACTTGCTGCAGAGGGAAATATAGTCCATGTTATAACGCAAAGTAAAGATATCAATAGCGTAGATTTTGAGAATGGGGTTTGGGTGCATCGTAGGGTTATCCATAAATTAGATCGATCACCAGTCGCAATCAAACGTAAAATCCCTCAGCAAATTTGGAATTGGAGTGCGACTGCTCTCGAAGAAACGAAACGTATTGCTACCCATCGAACTATTAATGTTGTTGAAGCGCCAATATGGGATTGTGAAGGCGCGGCTTTTTTGCTTAACGGACAGTGGCCGTTAGTGACAAGTTTACAAACAACGTTGCAATTTTGGTTAGAGTCTCATCCAGAATTAAAGGCTGATGTGGGGTGGATGGATACTTTTGGTTCTCCTATGTTGGAGTTAGAACAATCCCTTATGGTCCAATCAAATGCTATACGATCTATCAGTTCAGCAATACGTCATGAGATTGAACTTGCCTACGGTTTCAGGTTTGATGATAAAAAAATTTGTATTGCACCACTGGGCATGATTAATCAAGAGTTAGAGATTAAAGAATTAATACCCGCTGAAACCGTTACTGTTTTATTTGTTGGTAGACTCGAATATCGAAAAGGTATCGATATACTGCTTGCAGCAATCCCTCAAGTGCTTGAGATTAATCCTAACGTCAGGTTTCGTATAATAGGCGATGATACTTTATTAAAGCCAGGCGAAAATAAAACATATAAAGATGAATACCTTTCATCTTCAATGGGTCGTCGCTGGAACAAAGAAGTCAAGTTCGAAGGTCGAATTGACAATGATGTTTTGCGTATCGCTTATAAAACCTGTGATTTATTTGTAGCGCCAAGCCGATTTGAGTCTTTCGGTTTAGTATTTCTTGAGGCAATGCGAGAAGGTAAGCCTGTCATCGGTTGTCTAGCCGGTGGTATGCCAGAAGTCGTTTCGAAAGATGTTAATGGTTTGTTGATAGAGCCAGGTAGTGTTGATGCGTTGGTTACCGCGATTTTGCGCCTGGTAACGTCTGAAGAATTACGTCTATCAATGGGGGCAGCAGGTAGAGAACTGTTTTTGGAGAAATTTACTTCCGAAATAATGGCTAAAGTCAGCGGACAAGTTTACGATTTGGCCAAAGAAAACTTCAACGTAGCTTGGGCATGATAATTTCGTATGTAAATGGGATATGTGTCAAAAATGACGCTATCTCTAATTCTATCAGGGACGAAGTATCTTGGCTAATGAGTCAGCCAAACAATGAAGTTCGTCTTTATGCATACAAATGCGAGCACGAAGAGCTACCTTTTACCAAAGTAAATAATGTGATGGATATCATCACTGACCCTCATTTTAAATCTAGCGATCTTGTTGTTTTCCATTTTGGGGTGTATTCCGAATTATTTAATTTGCTACTGGTAGTTCAAAAATCAGCCAAGCGTTTAGTAGTTTTTCACAATATAACGCCTAAAGAATATGTCGCTATAGAAAGCCATTCATTGATAGAAAAATCTTTTCAACAGATGTCTAATATTATTTTTGCTGATCAAGTTATTTGTGTTAGTGAAACTAATCTTGAAGTATTGCAATCGGCGGGGATCAATGTGCCCACTAAGGTTTTACCTCTTGCCGTTCATGGAACTACTTTCCAGATGCCCAACACTAAATTAAGCTTTATAGATGGCCTGATTCGTATTGTTTTTGTAGGGCGATTTGTTAGCTCTAAAGGCCCGGGAGAGCTTATAGAATCGCTGCATAAAATACTAACACAAAATCCATTTGTACACGTAGAGCTTGACATGATTGGGAATTTGTCATTTTCCGATGTTGCGTTGCTAGAAAAAGTTCGAATGATGGCGCAGGAAACGCAATTATCATTCCAAGGTCGAGTGAAAATAACTATCCAAGGGAATGCAACGGAAGAAATGAAGCAGAAACTATTGCGTGATGCAGATATATTCGTACTTCCAACTTATCATGAAGGCTTTTGTGTGCCAATCATAGAAGCATTAGGTAGTGGCTGCAAAGTAATAGCCTATAAGAACTCCAATACGCCGGCTATTTCTGGTGGGTTTGCTAAATTGACACCAACAGGTGATGTAGAGGCGTTAACCACAGCAATAAAGGACACAATTTTTGAAGTAACTACACAGCTATGGAAAACTCAAGAAGTGGGAAGTTATTTAGATTATTCGCAGAAAGTAGGCGAGTATGTAAAGCAATATTATCCTGAACAGGTAAAAAGACAATTTTTGACATTTATTTATGCCTTATGAAACAGAAAAATGAGTGCAATTAAGAGAGTAGTTTTGTATGTCAAACATTAAAAGCATAAGTAACGATATAAGGTTAGCCTGGATGCTTGCCAAGAGGGATCTTAAAAACCGCTATGCCAGTTCATACGCAGGCGTGGCATGGAACATCGGTGTGCCGTTGCTGTATGCGAGTATTAATGTTGTTGTTTTTTCAATCATGATGACTGGACGAATGGGGCTGCGTTATAGTGAGGTTCCCTTCGTATTATTTTATTTCGTACCTTTTTCATTGTGGACTGTATTTTC
This sequence comes from uncultured Methylococcaceae bacterium, assembly GCA_903859415.1. Lineage (GTDB taxonomy): Bacteria > Pseudomonadota > Gammaproteobacteria > Methylococcales > Methylomonadaceae > Methylobacter_C. The sequence goes on along the minus strand of CAIOMN010000010.1, from coordinate 19,079 downwards.
TGAAGTGGTAGGGCGTAGCCCTTGCATATTGAAAGAGTATAGTTATCTAATTAATAAAATAGCTTTTCCTTCTTGGGTGCTACCATTAGTGCCTCTAGCATCTGCATTATTAAGCCAGTTTATAATAATACTGATTACTTTGGTGCTAATGTTAAGGCTGCATGTTTATCCCGCTAATACAGTGGGTATATTTTTACTTATTTGGTTAATTTCATTGGTCATTACACTTGGCATTACCTATGGGGTTGCAGCGGTATCGGTCTATGTTCCAGATTTAGTTCAGGTTGTACCCGTTTGCATAACTATATTGTTTTGGTTGACTCCGATACTTTATCCAGCTGGTTTAGTAGAAGAACATGGGGCATTGTGGATAAGAAAAATCATTATGGATTACAATCCATTTTATTACCTGGTTGAGTTATCACGAGATGCGGTATTTGGCAGTTCCGCAATTTCTTGGGTAGTCTTAGGGTTGATGAGTCTCGTGGCTATTTCGATATTGACTGTAGGTGCTTTAATATTTCGTAAGCTTCAGCCGGGCTTTGCTGATGTAATATGAAGGATTGAGAGCAGAAAATATGATGGATAAAGAAAGTCAGCCGATTATAGAGCTGCTAAATGTCAGTAAAATTTATCACACCTACACTGCGCCTCATCATCGCATGTTTGAGATTATGACAGGTGGGCGCAAAAGTTATGCTCGTGAAACAAGGGCTCTGGATAATGTTTCCTTTTCATTACAAAAAGGCTGTCGTTTTGGTGTCGTTGGTGAAAATGGCAGCGGTAAAAGTACTCTGCTTAAAATATTAGCGGGCGTACTTACACCGACACAAGGAACAGTAAAAGTAACTGGTCGTGTGTCAGCGCTGCTTGAGTTAGGTGCAGGTTTTAACATGGAGTTGTCTGGATACGAGAATATAAGTCAGTTTTGTATGTTACATGGGTTACATCGTGACGAAATCGAAGCGGCTCTCCCAGAAATTATTAAGTTCAGTGAGTTGGGTGATGCCATAACACATCCGGTTAAAACATACAGTAGTGGAATGGGAGTTCGTCTGGGCTTTGCTTGTGCGGTCTATGTGCAACCAGATATTCTTATCGTGGATGAGGCATTGAGTGTGGGCGATGCTTATTTTCAGAATAAATGTCTGCATAAAATTAGATCTATGCTGGATCAGGGTATAACATTTATATATGTGACTCACGCAGCAGATGCTATTCGTTCCCTTTGCAATGAAGGAATATGGCTAGAGAAGGGGAAGATACGATTGGCTGGAACGTCTGCTGCTGTTGGAGGAGCCTATCAGAGTGAGGTTTTTAGTCGAATGATAGGTGCAGGCTTTACCCAAGAAACAGACCTAATACCTGAGTCACCCGCAGAGCAATCTGCACTCGTTATTTCTAAGCTAGATAGCTCAAGGCTAAAAGCTTTTACCGAAAAAGTGAGTCAGTTAAGAACTGGCAGCGGAGAAATCCTCATTGATGATATTGCCATTATTGATGAATCTGGCTCAGATACCGATTCAGTAGGGATTGACGAAGAAATCCGAATTCGGGTTTTTTATCATGTGGAATCATTGCCCCCACAGAAGGCAGTGCTTAATGTTGGAATCACAGATAGTTCAGGCAGACAGTTACTGCACTTTAATCCAATGTTTTCAGGTATTTTCGCTTCAGATGCCCCGCTTCATATTCTACAAATGATGGAAATTAGATTTAAGAATCCCTTATGTCCAGGTGAGTTTTACATCAATGCTGGGGTGGCTACTTTAATTAATAATCCAAAAAATCATGGGCAGACGCTTATAGATCAAGTGATTGATTATTGTCCAAGTGGAACATTATTTACTGTGAGGTTTCCAGATAGTTCGGTGCAACTTGATTTGTGGGGCTTTGTCCATGTGGATTATAAGGTGACACTACAGTCTATGGATTAGCAATAATGCTGGAAAGTTTGGTCAATCAAATGAGTTACTATAAATAGATGGGTAGTCTCCGTTTTTTATTGGCTTGTGTAGTGCTGCTTAGTCATTTAGGCGTTAGAGTTTATGGTCTTAATCCAGGTGTAACAGCTGTTGTAATTTTCTATTTGCTCGCGGGCCATGTTGTTGCCGGTTTATGGGGTAAATGGTGTCATCAGCCCAATGCATTGGTGCATTTTTATAAGGATAGATTCTTTAGAATAGCGCCTCAATATGCTATGGCCATGATGTTATCGGCTCTTTTATGGCTTAATGGTGCATCATCGCCTTTTATATCAGTTAAACCAACAATATTAGATTGGATGTCCAACATATTCATAATACCTTTAAATTATTATATGTACACCGGACAGGATGGCTTTACACTCATTCCCCCCGCCTGGTCATTAGCTACGGAAGTTCAATTTTATCTTCTGGCACCTTTGTTATTGATGTCTAAAACGCGTTTGATGTTAAAAATATGCTTTGGGCTGAGTATACTCATATTTACGCTTGCCCAAGCTCAATGTTTAAGTGCTGACTATTTTGGTTATCGTTTGTTGCCGGGTATTTTGTTTATTTTTTTAATCGGTGTTTTGCAGGAACAAAGACTAAAATACAAAAACTTAACAGAAGCTTTAGTTGCATTATGGTTGCTTAATGTATATTATTTTTTTGGGATTTTGATGGCAGATGCTTCCTATGTCCCTTTTAGAAAGGAAGTTTCATTAGGGTTAATGTTAGCGATGCCCTTACTTTTAGGCTTAAGTACGCATAAGATAACTTCGTTACCTGTATTAGGACGATCATTAGATAAAAACCTTGGAGCGCTTTCCTACGGCGTTTTTTTATATCATTTTCCGGTAATGTGGTCTTTAAAGTGGGAGCAATCAGGGATTGTTTCCACTGAGATGATTATTGTAGCAATACTGACGGTAAGTGTTTCAGCCTTTGGGCATTGGTGCATTGAACGCCCATTGTGGAAAAGATTTAGATAGCTGAATTTAAAGCTATAATTTTCCATGAAATAATTATATCAATTAATAGATTAATAGATTAATAGCGTAAATATTGACATTTGTCGATCTAATGCCCTAAACTTAAAACCAACTGCACACTGTCGGTATTGAGTGTAGTCTGATACCACTTAATAAGTGGCCCGGTCGGTCGATTGTACTATTGAATTTCTTTTTATATTTTAAATACTCCTAGAGGAATAGAATTATGCCTACAATTAATAATCAACAAATAATTGCAGCATTGTATGTTGCAACTTATGATAGAGCTCCTGACAATAATGGTTTAGCCTATTGGGTTGGTCAAATTCCCGCTGGTCAAACCTCATTTCAGGTTTCATCTTCTTTAGCGGCGGGCTTTGCTGCAAACCCTATATTTGCACAAACTTACGGTTCCTTGAATGATTCACAGTTTGTAAATGCTCTTTACCAAAACATACTGGGTGCTCCTGGTGATGCGAAAGGGGTTGCTTATTGGATTCAAGAGTTAACGCCTACCTCCTTTGGTGGTGCTGGCTTGACAAGAACTGCATTGCTGGGAAAATTTGTTTATGACTCATTAACAATTGACCTGACTACAAAGCCACCAGGTTTAACAGATGCTGAATGGACTACTGCAATTGGCCGTCAAAATTTACTGCTAAACAAAGTATCTGTAGGTTTGCAGTTTGCTAGTCTTTTAGGGTCCAGTACTAATATGGATCCACACACAAACGTTTCAACTATTGCAGGTTTAAATTCTGATCCTGCTTTTGTTGCATCTCAAGCGGTGCTTAAATCAGTTACTAGCGATCCTGGTTCAGTGACTGCTGCAATTAACCTGCTTAATGCTGCAAAGGCAAGTGGAAGTCCAATTTCATATGTCAACACAAATGCACCGGCTTTCCCAGCGCCACAATCTTCTTTTTTATTGACCCAAAACACTGACGTGGTTACTGGAAGCAATGTTGCAGTGACGGGTTATACCACTGCCTTCGGTGTTCAAGGTACTTATAACTCAGGCGATCAAATTACTCCAGTAGGTACTGGAAATACCTTGACAGTCAATGATAACCAACCCTTACTGTATACTCCTGGCGTGTGGTTCGCTACAGACCTTCCTGGTGCGACAGTATCAAATGTTCAAACAGTAACTTTTAATTCGACTGAAGTTGTTGTCGCCGATACTTTAAATAGCAGCTTAGGTTTTTCTGGTTTAACCCAGTTGAACGTTAACAGCCAATCTGGAGCTGGTACTTACTATTATGGTGGTAGTTACTATGCAAATGCCGACTTAATTACTGCAGCAGCTACAACCGCAGTTAACTTAAATGATGTTGTTGTATCTGGTTTTTCTGCAGGGGGTGGCTTGACTGTTAATGGTGGATCTACTGTTGTTATTAACGAGTCAAATGGTAAATTTGCTAATGGCGGAATTATCACTGTAAATGGTGGTACAGGTACAACCAGTGTGACAGTGAGTCAGACAGAAACTAAGGGATCGAGTTCACAAAGTGTAGTGATCAATGATTTAACTGAGGGTAAAGTGGATAAGGCGGGTACTATTACTACCGTTAAATTAGATGGTTTAGCAGGTGGTGCTCCTTCAGTTGGACCATACGCTACTGCAGCTCTACCGTTTTTAACAAACGTTATAAACAGTGACGTTTTATCGAATTTGACTGTTACCAATAGCCAAGGTTATCTCTATTTGGATAATAAACTTCACAACACAAATTCAACAACTGTATTGAATTTGACAGTCAGTAAAGATGTGGGATTTACCATCGAAGATTCATGGAATAACTATCAAACGTTGAATGTTACCACTGGGGCAAAAGGCTCAACTGTTGGTTTTAGTAATTTTACCTCGGTAACTTCTGAAACTGTTAGTGGTTCTAGCGTGCTGACACAAGATTCAACATTAGGTCTTGATTCTCTAAAAACAATCACTGTAAGTGGTGGTGCAGGCTTTATTAGTGACTTATCAGGACTTTCAAAATTGACATCAGTGACTGCTGATTCTACTTCTACTGGTTTGGTAGGCGTTGCTCTTAATGCACAAAAAACAAGCTTTACAGGTAGTGCGGGTCAAGATGCGGTTCTGATAAGCAATGATGCTACTAAACTTATTAAAGCAGGGTCTGCAAGAGGTAATGAAATCGTTTTGAATAATAACGTTTCGGCCTTCTCACAAACTTATACCGGTGCAAATGTGCAGGGCTTCACCACGTTGGGTGTGGCGAATGGTTCATCAGGTACCTTTGCTCTAAGTGGTTTAACGGCTTTGTTTTCGGGTATCAATGCAGTTGATGTAATTACTCAAACAGCCGGTGATGTAACATTTACAGGTGCAAGTCAGGCAACTACCTTGACTTTTGACGGTTATAATGGATCAAACTATTACAACGTAGTGTTCCAAACAGCAGACACAACAGGGGCTACAGATTCTCTAACTATCAATTTAGGTATTAGTGTTGCTTACGCTGCTTCTTTGGGTACCAGTCTGGTTTCTGCTACAGATTCAGGTTTTCAAGCCGCAAATATCTTGACATTATCTGATAGTACACACGTAGGCATTGCTAACTTAACGATCAATTCTAATACAATTGCCTTAGGTAATCATGGTACCTATAGTACGGTTAACGCAGGTGGATATAACTCGATTAATACATTAGATGATGCTGGATTGGCTTCTTTACATCTGACGGGTACGGGTGGATTTTCAACAAATAATTTTGCACTGTCATCACCAACGCTGACTTTGACAGATGATGGTACTAGCCAATGGGGTATTTATATCGATGGGCTAACTGCTCAGAATTTGACTACCATAAACTTTGCAGGTAGCAATGTAAACTCACTTATTAAAGTTGGTGGGTCTTCACAAATTGATAATCTAGCATTAGGCACGACTACGTTGACGGTGAATGACAGTTTTGCTGGGGATGCGTATATTAACGGCCTATGGACAACTGCGACCCATACAGTTGATCCGACTGCTGAAACACCTGTCGTTCTTCAAGATTATTTAACCAGCTTAACTTTGATCAACACTAGTCCAAAAGGATTATTGGAAGTTATTGCAGTACAGGATAATAATCTAAGTAGCTTAACCTTAAGTGGTAAAGTTATTTATGACAGCGTGTTAGGTAATGTTAATGGTTATGTATTTGGATCAATGGGTTCTGCATGGGGATTTGACACTGTCACGACGGGTATTACTGTCTCAGGTGCCACAGATAATGCAGCTGTCTGGTTCTGGACAGCCAATAATGGCGGTGCAAATGCTGATGGACTCAACCCAACTGCGGTTGATAACATTACTTTAGGTAATGGTAACAATAATATTGCTGACGGTGGTCTGGGAACAGTCAACATTACTTTAGGTTCTGGTTCAAACCATGTTTGGGCTTATAACTTTATCTATGGTGGCGGTAATCCTTCAAATGACGTTTATACATCAGGAAATGACACCATTCAATTGGGTACTCATGATGTGTCAGCTACAGACGTAGTGGGTGTAGGTGCAACACAGTCTTATAATACAACCACCGGAGTAACAGTAGGTTATTCCGTTATTGAGAACACAGATGGTATCTCGTCTGGGTTTAATACTACATCAACATCGAATGATCAGTTGGTTTTTGCGGCTGATAATGGTGTGGGCGGTGCAACGGGTTCAGTTAATGTTCTGGCCGGTGCGTTTACCAATATTAACGACTGGTTTGCAGCAGCTGAAACTTTAGCAGTGGCCAATGTTCATCAAATTGAAGCATTCGGTTTTGGTGGCAACACTTATTTGGTAGAATCAAATAATAACTTTGGTGTAACAGTTGTAGAATTAGTGGGTGTTTCAACAACAACCGCAGCTCATTTTGCAGCGGCTAATGGTACTTTGGCTGTCCATGTGTAGTTAAAAACAGTCTGATCCACTGAGCATCGTGGATTGTGCCGTATTAAAACCCTCGCCCAAAAGGCGGGGGTTTTTTATGCCCTATGAAAGGCTAAAAAATAGTTCTCAAATCATAATGATTTTCTATTACCGAAGGTTTATAGGATAATAACTGACTTTTATATCAAATCATCAAGCAAGATAGAGTAGCTTGTTCAAATATCACGAGTGAGGATTCATGAAAATAGCTGTTGCTGGCACGGGTTACGTGGGACTTTCAATTGCAGTTTTGCTGTCTCAGCACAATGAAGTGGTGGCCCTTGATATTGTTCCAGAAAAAGTGGCCATGTTAAATCGTAAGCAATCACCCATTGAAGACCTTGAAATTGAGGAATATCTGAGTCACAAGGTTCTGAATTTAAGAGCGACACTGGACAAACATGACGCCTACACGAATGCAGATTATATCGTCATTGCAACCCCAACGGATTACGATCCTGAGACCAGTTATTTCAATACAAGCTCAATAGAAGCAGTGATAAAGGATATTTTAGCCATTAATCCTGCGGCAGTGATGATCGTTAAGTCAACAGTACCTGTAGGTTATACGGCTAAAGCGCGAGCACAGTTTAACTGTGATAATCTGATTTTTTCACCCGAATTTCTTCGTGAAGGTCGGGCACTCTATGACAATCTTTACCCATCACGTATTGTAGTAGGAGAAAGGTCAGAACGCGCACAAGCGTTTGCGAATCTACTTCAACAAGGTGCAGTCAAACAAAACATAGATGTATTGTTAACCGGCTCAACGGAAGCTGAAGCAATCAAGCTGTTTGCAAATACTTACCTGGCGATGCGCGTGGCCTATTTTAATGAACTGGATACTTATGCAGCAACACATGGATTAGATACTAAGCAGATTATCCAAGGGGTTAGCCTGGATCCACGTATCGGTGATTTTTATAATAATCCATCATTTGGCTATGGTGGCTATTGCCTACCTAAAGATACCAAACAATTATTGGCTAATTATCGAAACGTACCACAGAACTTAATGAACGCGATTGTTGAAGCCAATTCAACTCGTAAGGATTTTATTGCCGATAGCATCCTTAAGTTAAAACCAAGAGTGGTGGGTATTCATCGTCTCATCATGAAAGCAGGATCTGATAATTTCCGGGCTTCCAGTATTCAGGGAATTATGAAACGTATCAAGGCAAAAGGAATTGAAGTCATTGTTTACGAGCCAGTGATTGAAGAAACAAGTTTTTTTGGCTCTAGAGTTGTCAATGATCTTGTTCAATTTAAAAATGAAGCCGAAGTGATTGTGGCAAACCGGATAACCGATGAAATTCAAGATGTCGTCGATAAAGTCTATACTCGCGATTTATTTGGCAAAGACTAACCAGAACTTCGAAAGCGTTACTTATCCTTAAGCTTTACATTGAATAGTCAATGCGCTTAACCGATTTTGAAATTAACGTTATAAAACAATCAGCCAATGAGATATTTGGCTCAGACGTTCAGGTGTTTTTGTTTGGTAGTCGGGTAGATGATACTAAAAAAGGTGGAGACATCGATTTGTATATCAAAACTAAAGTGGGTAATGATTTAATTCATAAAATTAAATTTTTAGTATTGCTTGAACAAGAGTTAGGTGAGCAAAAAATAGATATTGTCTTTGCTGAAGATCAAAGTCGACCGATTGAACAACAAGCCATACTGCATGGAATTCGCTTATGATTAATCTAAGAATGGACAAGCTCATCGCTGAATGCGATAAGCATGTGCAAAGAATGAGTTATGCCTATATAAAAATGGCATTATTTATGCCCTTAGATATAAGTCGATATCAACAGCTTTCTGATGATGAGGTTGAGCACATCGATCAATTTTTGTTTCGGTTTTCAAAATTGCAAGATGCAATGGGTGAGAAATTATTTGTATTGATGTTAGAGTTGTTGCAAGAAGAAAATCCTAAATCAAAACCTTTTATTGATACGCTTAACAGGCTAGAGCAGATTGGATTATTAGAAAATAAAAATACCTGGTTAGAACTTAGAAAAATCAGAAATACTATTGCTCATCAATATGAAGATGAACCTAAGCAAGCATCAGAAGCGCTAAATGCTATTTACGCAGTAAAACCGATTTTAGAAAGTATTTATCAGCTTATAAAAACACGGTATGTTGAGATGCGAGATAGTGCAGGCAACGCGCCTGTATATTGACTATTTATGCGCATAACTAAACAACAATCTGCTATACGTAGTAGTGTCCCTGAAACTTTATCAATAAACTTTCTTTACCTTGATTAAACGCTTAAAACATCTTGCCCAAACAGTTAAAAATCATCAGGGATTTCGCCGCTATTTTGCAAATACTTCATGGCTGTTTGCAGAACAACTCTTGCGCATGGTTGCAGGTTTATTGGTGGGGATTTGGGTCGCGCGTTATTTAGGGCCTGAACAATTTGGGATATTTAGCTATGCCATTGCTTTTACTTCTTTATTTAATAGTATCGCAAAATTAGGCTTGGATGGCATTGTTGTTCGTGATTTAGTTAAAGAAGCTGAGAAAAGAGATATTTATCTAGGCACTGCTTTCTGGTTAAAGCTGCTAGGCGCTTTACTTATGTTAGGCATTGTTGCTATTGCCATGCAATTAACCTCGAGTGATCCCCTGACAAACTTATATATACTGATTATTGCCAGTGGGGCAATTTTTCAGTCATTTGAAGTGGTTGATTTTTATTTTCAGTCAAAAGTGCTTTCCAAGTTTGTATCGATCTGTAAAATGGCGCAACTGTTTATCTCATCTTTACTTAAGCTGTACTTTATTTATACAGGAGCAGAGTTGATTTACTTTGTTCTTGTTACATTGCTTGATCAAGTAACACTCGCGCTGTCATTGTATATTGCCTATCGTTTCCAAGAGCTGGGCAGTTTTTATGGGCACTTTAATAAAGCCATCGCCAAACAACTTCTTAAAGACAGTTGGCCGCTCATTTTCAGTGGCTTAGTTATCATGATTTATATGCGTATCGATCAGATCATGATCAAAGAAATGTTGGGAGAAAGGGATGTTGGGCTTTTTTCTGCAGCAGTAAGGCTCAGTGAAGTCTGGTATTTTATTCCGGTGATTATTTCCACATCACTTTTTCCATCTATTGTGAATGCAAAAAAAATAAGTGATAAGTTGTATGATACAAGGCTTCGACGTTTATATACCTTCATGATTTGGCTAGCAATAATGATTGCATTACCTATGACATTTCTGAGTAATTGGCTGGTAACGCTTTTATATGGCGAGGCTTATAGAGAAGCAGGGCAAATATTAATGATACATATTTGGGCGGGTGTATTTGTGTTTATGGGTGTAGCTAGTTCTAAATGGTTTATCAGTGAGGGCTTACAACGGCATTTGACCATTAATACGGTAGCAGGAGCCATTATGAATATTTTATTAAATATATTCTTAATACCAAAATACGGAATATACGGGGCTGCAATAGCAACCGTTATGTCTCAGGCTTTAGCCTCTTATTTTATGAATATCTTGTTCAAGCGAACCCGTTTGAATTTTTTTCGATTAACCCGCTCAGTTGTTTTCTTTTAACTTAAAGTAATAAAAAGAATAAATGATCAAACTCTTTCTTGGGGCATGGTTGAATGCTTGATTTTCAATTAAATATACCTGTTGCCTTTATTATTTTCAATCGGCCTGAAACCACCGCCAGGGTTTTTGCCGAGATTGCCAAAGCCAAGCCAGCTAAGTTACTGGTTGTGGCTGATGGTCCGAGAACTGATAAAGCAGGTGAAGTTGAAAAAGTGGCTGCAACCCGAGCTATTATTGATCAGGTAGATTGGGACTGCGAAGTGCTAACTCATTACTCTGACGTAAATTTGGGCTGTAAAATTCGACCCGCCACCGGCATCGACTGGGTGTTTGAGCAAGTTGAAGAAGCGATTATTCTTGAAGATGATTGCTTGCCTGATCCAACATTTTTTAGATATTGCCAAGAGTTACTTGAGCGCTATCGTTACGATCAGCGCATCGCCATGATCAGTGGTGATAACTTCCAGTTTGGTTATCGGCGCAATGATGACAGCTACTACTATTCCCGGTACACTCATATCTGGGGCTGGGCTTCATGGCGTGATCGTTGGCAAAACATCCATGATCTTAAATTGGCGGATTGGCCAAAAGTGAGAGATGAAGGTTTGATTTACGATATGTTGCCAAATAAGAGGGAAGCTGACTATTGGGCCGCTATTTTTGAACGTGTTTATCGCGGAGAACTTAATTCTTGTTGGGATTATCAATGGACATTCGCCTGCTGGTTACAAGGTAGATTAACAGTTTTGCCAAATCAGAATCTCGTTTCAAATATTGGTTTTGGAGTGGATGCTACCCATACGACCACCGTATGTGAATTAGCAAATTTACCGGTAGAAACACTGAGTTTCCCTCTGGTGCATCCAATCGGTGTGATCGGTAATCAAACGTTAGATAATCGTGCTTTCAGACGTATATTTTGCCGGCCATTTTCTTTGCGGTTGAAAAATAAGGTGGCAAGAAGGGTTAGGAGTTTCCGTGGACAATAATCAGACCGTTACAACGGATATCAGGCTTTGGGGGATTCCCTTGCCGTTCAATATTTTGTCACTAGGCGATATTGCTTATTTAGAAGGTGTCTCAAGAATGGAACGTCCATCGGTAGAATGGATTTGGCAAGAAATGGATCGTATTTGGGATGCTCTAGGTCTTGATAACCGAGTGGCTTTGCAAGGCCAAGCGATAGGCGATTTTTATTCACACCCCATTTGGGTGGTTAACGGCGTATTCACAGCAACTGATCCCGTTTCAATTCAGCATAGAGACGCTATTGCATTGTTTGTCAGTCAGTTAGGTGTTGAACGTATTGCTGATTATGGGGGTGGTTTTGGTGAATTAGCGCAGAAGTTGAGTGCTGTTGATTCTAAAATACATATAGATATCGTGGAACCTTATCCTTCAACGCTGGGAATACAAAGAATTAAGCAGGGTACTCATATTAGATTTATAAAAGACTTCGAAAACCAGTATGACTGTGTTATTGCTCAGGATGTTCTTGAGCATATAGAACGTCCTTTGGAATTGGTTGAGCAGTTGGTGGCAGCAACAAAATTAGGTGGGTATCTTATTTTTGCAAATTGTTTTTATCCTGTGATTAAGTGTCACTTGCCTTCAACTTTCTATCTTAGACATACTTTCAAATGGGTTATGCGGGGGGCGGGACTTGAGTTTATAGGGCAAGTCGCAGGCGTGAATCATGCGATGATTTTTCGGCGCGTAGGAAATGTTAATAAAACCAGGTTCAAATTCCTTGAAAGTATTGCAAAGTTTGTTGGTCCATCCGTTAATATGGCTCGTTATCAGTTGGGTATTTAATGTCTAGACTTGTAATGAAATGAAATCATTAATACTTTCTTCTTCCGATACTATGGGTGGTGCATCCCGCGCTGCTACAAGGTTACATAAAGCATTAATGGAAAGTAATGCTCAAAATCGTATGCTTGTAGCAGCTAAGAAGTCGGGTCTTTCTTCGGTGGATACTGCTCAAGGCAACATTAGTCAGGCATTAAGAATGTTAAGACTCATTCTTGGCGTTCAGTTGATGCGATGTCAGAAATCATCCAATTCAATACATCACTCACCAGCAATTTTACCTTCAGGGCTAGTGAGTAAGATCAATAATTCGGATACTGATGTGTTGAATTTGCATTGGATAAATGACGAGTTTTTATCTATTGAGGATATAGGGCATCTGCGAAAACCCATCGTCATAACGTTACATGATATGTGGGCATTTTGTGGTTCTGAGCACTATGCACCAGACGGTATAAAAGCGCGTTGGAGGATGGGTTATTCACCTGATAATTGTCCAGAAGATCATAGAGGAGTAGATATTGATCGTTGGGTATGGAAGCGAAAGTTGAATGCATGGACAACGCCTATGCAAATTGTTACCCCCAGTCAATGGTTGGCCAAATGCGTTAAGAATAGTGCATTAATGCACGACTGGCCGGTCACAGTCATTCCTAATCCACTAGATACACGACAATATCAACCTTGGCCTAAGCCGATGTCGCGAGCATTACTTAATCTACCGCCAACAGCCATGTTGGTATTATTTGGTGCTATTGGTGGTGGCAAAGATCCACGCAAAGGCTGGGATTTGTTGCAGTCGGCTTTAATGGAGATTGCGAATAACAGTTTCGACATTCAGTGTGTTATTTTCGGTCAAAGTGAGCCAGAAAATCCTCCTCATTTAGGGGTGCCGCTGCATTGGATGGGGCATTTGAATGATGATGTAACGCTTTCAATATTGTATAGCGCTGTTGATGTCACTGTAGTGCCTTCACGACAAGAAAATTTACCTCAAACGGCAACTGAAGCACAAGCATGCGGATGTCCTGTAGTTGCATTCAATACAACCGGATTAAATGATGTTGTAGAGCATGAGCAGTCAGGTTATTTGGCAGAGCCATTTAGCAGTAATGATTTAGCTAAAGGTATTATGTGGGTTTTAGAAGATAAAGATCGCAATGCAAGGTTGTCTATTCAAGCGAGGCAGCGGGCGGTTAGTTTGTGGTCACATGAGGTTGTTGTACCACAATATTTGGAAGTCTATAGACGTGCGATTTAGTATTATTATTGCAACTTACAATTCAGAAAAAACATTAATACGTTGTTTGGAGTCAGTATTTTCTCAGACATGTAAAGATGTTGAAGTGCTTATTAAGGATGGCGCAAGTACAGATAACACTGTGAGCCTTTTAAATGAATATGCCAACCAGTTTTCTTTCTATAAATCATCAGCTGATTCGGGTGTTTATGACGCCTGGAATGAATGTATAAAATATTCAACAGGTGATTGGCTTTTATTTTTGGGCAGTGATGATTATTTCACTGATGAAAACGCATTAACTAGTGTGATACCTTATCTTGAGGCGGCTCATAAAATGAACGCCCCGCTTGTTCACGGACAAAACTTAATTATTCGTAGTAATGAAGTTGTTCAAGTTTTGGGGAGTACTTTTGAAAACCTTAAAGCAGCCTTAATGAAGAAAATGGTCGTTAGGCATCCAGGCTGTTTTCATAATCGCGTCATGATGTCCGAAATTGGTTTATATGATACGCATTTTAAAATTGTCGGTGATTATGATTTGGTCTATAGATTAGTCTCAAAGTATGGTAAAACAGTATTTTATCCCTTTTCAATTGTTGCTCATGTCATGGGTGGATTAAGTACGGCTCCTTCAAAACTTGAGTTGTTGATGCATGAGACTTATCTCCTGCGGAAAAAGCATGATCTATATCCCTTTAGATTGATTGATTTGGATTACTTAAAGAAGATTATCCTAATAGGACTCTATAAAATTCATTGTGAAACACTTATAAATCGGATCTTTAAAATCAAATCTAGATTGTCTAACTATTTTAATAAATAGTTTAAGTTATATTTTTTAAATGATTACATGTGAATATTATATAAATGAAAATTGCGATAATTGTGCCTTCTCTTGCACATAAAGCCCCCGTATTAGTAGCGCGTGATTTAGCTAAAGGTTTTGTTTTAGCAGGGCATTCAGTTACTGCTTTTTATTTTGATATAAGTAATGAAGTACAATTTCCTTGTCCAGTTAAACTGATAAAACTCTTTGATTACGTGCAATTGGATGGTTTTGATGTTGTGCATACCCATATGTTGCGTCCAGACTTATTCGGGTGGTATTGTAAGAAAATCCGAAATAGGTCTGGTAAATTTGTAACCACTATCCACAATATCGTTGAAGAAGATTTATCGTATAGTCACGGTAAGTTCATTTCGGTCATTTTTTCGTGGATTTGGCGGAGGATTTGGAGTGGCCTCGATGGTCGTGTAGTGATAAGTGATCACGAACTTAACTATTATAATTTGACTCAACCCAAGCTTTCATTTCTCAGAATTTATAATGGTTGTAATCCACATATTGCGTCCTGTATTGAAGTGGATGATGCCGTAATTATTACTGACGCAAAAAAACGTTGGCAGTTAATTGGCGCTTGTGCGGTTGTCTCCCACAGGAAAGGATTGGAGCAGGTTATAAAAGCACTGCCTTTTTTGACTGATTATGCGTTTTTATTAATTGGTGATGGCCCCGCGTTGCAAGATCTTCAAATCCTTGCAAACTCTCTTGGGGTAGCAAATCGTTTCATCACTTTGGGTCAAAAAAACAATGCCAGAGATTATATGCCCTATATAGATATTTACGCTATGCCCTCACGCTCTGAAGGCATGGGATTAGCATTGTTAGAGGCTGTGAGTGCCGGAGTTCCGGCGGTATGTTCTGATATACCTGTTTTTCGAGAGATTTTCTCGGAACATGAAGTCAGCTTTTTCCAATTGGATAACATAGAGGATTTCGTAACGGCCATAAAATACCTTGAAAATAATGGAGTTGCACTTTCAAAGCGTGCGCGGGAGCGAGTCGAAACTTCATATACGCAAGAAATAATGGTTAGTCATTATTTAAATTATTTTGAAATTCTATGTCAAAAATAATGGCTATCTGAAATGGATGAAATAGTTAGAGATCAATCAGCAAAAGTTTCTATTTCTGTAGTGAGTCATAAGCAAGCAGATTTAGTGAGTCTGTTATTGTCAGACATCGAGTTACATTGCTCTGAAGATTCAATTGAATTAATTCTTACTCTTAACTTAGAAGAGGAGTTGCCCTTTACGCCAGATAATTTTTCGTTTCCAATTAGAATGATTCATAACAAAACCCGACAAGGTTTTGGCGAAAATCATAATAAAGCCTTTATGCAGTCTAAAGGTCAATTTTTTTGTATATTAAATCCCGATATCCGATTAAAGAGTAATCCATTTCCATTATTAGTTGATTGTCTAAATGATGATTCAGTGGGTGTGGTTGCACCGTTGGTTCTGGGTGAAGATAATGAGATTGGGGATAGTGCACGACATTTTCCAACGCCTTTTAAGATAGTAGCCAAAGCATTTGGTTATTATAAAGGCAGTGATTATGAAATTACAGAGCAGCCTATTAAGCCTGATTGGGTGGGCGGAATGTTTTTGTTATTTAAGCGAAATATGTTTGAGGGGTTGAATGGCTTTGATCAACGCTATTTTCTGTATTATGAGGATGTGGATATTTGTGCAAGGTTGAGGCTGCTTGGCTATGACGTTTTATTTAATCCTCAAGTGAGAGTCTTTCATTACGCTCAACGTACCAGCCATGCTAATTATGAGTATTTAAAAGTACATTTAACGAGCATGATACGTTTTTTTCTGTCGCCAGTTTTTTGGCGAGTGCAATTACAAAAGCGGGTTTGTAGAGACAATATCAAAAGATGAGTCAACGGATTAATAAATAATGCTGTATTGGATAGTCCATGGGGGGTAAGAAACTGAGCAAAGTTAAAGTGAATAGTGATCTTCTACAGCACTCATGGCATGGATCACCTCCCACCCCACTTTAAATTATTTTGTCCAAGACGCGACTGCCCTTGCTACCAATCTTTAGATAACCACATGACCAAAGACGTCATCTACACAACAAAGAATGACCGTGTGGTTCGACAAATGTTTAACTGTGGAAAAGGAAAACACCGCTTTTCTGAAACGGGTTATTGTGAAATATTTGGCAAACATGGCAGCTTTAACTTTACTCTGAATCGATAATACCGCACGTTATTTCCCAATACCATACGGAATTTTACAATACCGTGCGTTATTTTGACAATACCATACGGAATTTTCCAATACCGTGCGTTATTTTGACAATACCAGACGGAATTTTCCAATACCGTACGTTATTTTGACAATACCACACGGAATTTTCCAAAACCGTACGTTATTTTGACAAAACCACACGGAATTTTCCAATACCGTACGTTATTTTGACAAAACCAGACGGAATTTTCCAATACCGTGCGTTATTTTGACAATACCACACGGAATTTTCCAATACCGTACGTTATTTTGACAATACCAGACGGAATTTTCCAATACCATACGCTATTTCAGTAATGCCGCACGTAATTCCTTAATATTAATTTATATGGCGCGGACTGAACATGTTTACCAGATCATGCAGGTGATTTGTTGGAATATTGCAAATCATCAATATGGTGCCAAATACCTTGTCATTTATTGACACATTTTCGTAATAATTTTTTTATATCGTTGTTTGGTTGATATCGCTTTAAATTAAGCGCATCATTAAGAAAAAACAATATCTCTTATTGTTGAAACGGTTTTCCTGTTGATAAAGTTCAAAAGCAAGCTTTCAAACAAGTCGTTCAGTCACGACAATTATAATAATGAACCTACCAAGGTCGAGGAGAGGAAATGCACAAATCAATTAATCTATCCCGTCGTCGCTTTTTTGCGAAAACTGGCGCCGGTCTTTTAGTTGGGGCAGGATTACCCAGCTGGTTACAGGCTATGGAAGGCATGAGTGAAATGCCTAAAAAGGCACCCAATAAAGCATCCCCTAACTTTCATCCCGATGTAGAAATCGATTTACTGAGCAAACCATCAACAATTTCTATTCTTTCAGGTCAACCGACACAGGTTTTCCAATACGTTGCAAAGCTAGTTAAAGGTCCTGCTAATACAGTGACCGAGATACCGGGTTCTTATTTAGGCCCTATATTACGTTTTGAAAAAGGCCAAAAAATCCGAATTAATTTTCGCAGTGAACTGAATGAGCCGACTATCGCTCATTGGCATGGATTGCATGTGCCAGCATTAATGGACGGTCATCCAGTGTATGCAATCGATAAAGGCCAGCTCTATGTTTATGAGTTTGAAATGCTTAATCGTGCCAGTATGAACATTTATCATCCACATCCACATAATTTAACTGCCAGTCAGGTTTACCATGGGCTAGCAGGTGCCATTCTGGTCAATGATCAAGAAGAACAGAAATTGGGGTTGCCAGACGGCGAGTACGAAATTCCGATTGTGATACAGGATCGACAGTTTGATGATAACAATCAGCTGATCTATGCGAGTCATATGCGTGACCGTATGATGGGCTTTTACGGGGATAAAATACTCATTAACGGTCGTCCTGATTTTAATCTGGATGTGGCCAGTCGGGCTTATCGGTTCAGAATACTCAACGGCTCGAACGCCCGTATCTATAAATTGGCCTGGGATGATAATTCACCGATTACTGTCATTGGCACTGATGGTGGTTTGCTGGAATCTCCGGTTCATAAACCTTATGTGATGTTGGCTCCCGGTGAGCGTCTGGATGTCTGGGCTGATTTTAGTGGCCGAAATGTTGGGTCTCAACTGGTCTTGCGTAGCAGTTCCTTTTCGGGTGTGTTGCCAAAAATGGCCGAGCGGATGATGGGACATGCGGGGCGTATGCATCAAATGGGCTTGCCGGTTGGTAGTGATTATCCGCTTTTGACTGTTAAAGTGACGCGGCAGGTGAGCGATAGTCCTGCATTACCCAATTCCCTGTCTACTTATCATCATTATCAGATCAGTGATACAGTGAACCCCAATAAACCGGTACCCATTGCCATCTCAGAAGGGCCGATGTCCATGTTATTGAATGGGCGGCCTTATGCCTATAACGATGCTTTACCCAGCGAACGTATTCCTGTTAATACCATACAACTGATGGAAATTTTCCATGCGCATGGCGGCAGTGGTGGTCATGGAGATGATAAATCGAAAGAACAAGGGCAGGGCATGCAACATGGAAATGAAAAGCCGCAAGCAGAGGGCCATAAAATGGGGGGTATGGGTATGATGGGGGGAATGAATCATGGCAATAGTGATAGCACGGAAGGAGGCGGTCATAAAATGGGCGGCATGGGGATGATGGGCGGCGAAGGTATGGCGGGCATGGGCACTATGATGTCAATGGCGCATCCGATTCATTTGCATGGTCAGTCATTCCAGATTCTGAGTCGATCTATTGGTGCAGCCGAAAGTGAAGATTATGCGACTGTAAAAGATGGTTTTATAGAGGGGGGCTTTAAAGATACGGTTCTCGTTATGCCCGGTGAACGAGTAAAAATCATTAAGCCCTTTCAAGACTTCAAAGGTCTGTTCATGTATCACTGTCATAACCTTGAGCATGAGGATATGGGTATGATGAGAGAGTTTTCAGTGGAATAAGTGTCAAATCTCTAACAAGTTAAACGCGGCTTTCG
>CAIOMN010000009.1 GCA_903859415.1 uncultured Methylococcaceae bacterium | reverse complement strand
GACGTTTCAACAATTTCAGTTTTTGCTTTAGATGGTGCAGGTTGTCCAATTTCATTTATATAGTGATTTAAATTAGAGAGAATCCATGAGATCCTGAATACGCTCCATGCCATTTCAGCCGGATACTCTGATTTCTCTATGTAATCGAATTCTTGTCGAACCAGCGCGACATTTTGACCAATAAATCGGATGCATTCAATCAGTCTCATTTTTTTTGCTTTTGCCATTTTTTATACCTCCGAATCACTTATTACTTATGTGGATGAGATTGAGAGCCTTCCAAAGCAACGACTCGGGAAGGCTTAGTCATATCAATAATTAAGCTTACTAAAGAACTGCTACCAAATTACTTACCTTTGAATATTTTTAATTTTTTCAATAAATTCGAGTATATCTTCGACACGCCAAACTGAAGTGCGTTCGGATATTCTCAAAGGTTTAGGGCACTTGCCATCTCTTATCCATTGGTACCAGGTAGATTTTGAAACTGGGATAAGAGCTGGAATTGCTTCCCGCAGATTTTTACTTTTACTATCAGGATCTGAAGGAGTTGCTTTGCGCCCGATTATCTGACACAAGCGCAAATAACCGATTGCCGGGAGTGTGTTATTCATTGATATTGTTCCGTCCTTTTTTTGGGATTTGCTTGTACAGGCAAATGCAGGATAGAACAATAGCGTGTAATATTCACGGGTTGATATGTCGCTACTTATGAGTTCCTAAATTAATTTTAATGCAGTGTGGGATTAGGGAGTGATATAGCAGGTGGGATGTGTCGATATTTATTATGGTGTTTTTCCAGTAGCTGAATCGGATAATTTTTCAAGGTGCGCTAAAAGGATGGGATCTTTGAATGCGCTTTGTGCAATCATTTCTATGTATTTTTTGTTAAATTTTCTTCCTCTCTTGATGCATCCAGGAAGATTTTCTTTTGTCAGTGATTCACCATATCTATCTAATGATTCATTCGATATTTTCTTATGAGCTTCAATCTCACTCATTTTCAATTCATTCCGTAATTCATCAAAATAAAATGCAATGTCTGAATCACGATATTCGATTTTACTTTGCCTTGGTCTTCTTCTTTTTCTTGATGGTTGATAACGCACCACACTCTCTGCCAAGTAATAAGGAGCCTTCTCGCCCTTGTAAATCTCTACAATTTCGCTGTCGCTTGCAACATAATCCCTGTTTATAAGTGCAAGAATCGTTTGCAGATGTGCAATATCCAGCGGATTACCGGAACATATGTTGCTGGTAATTTCATCAATAACAGACGTTATGTCGTTTGGTTGATCCGTCATCTATTTTTTAACCTTAAGTTCATCTAAATAATCTGACCATTTTTGCATCATCTCCCGACGTTGCGGAAGAAAAGCTGTGCGATTATAAGCCCTGCCGTTGGCGTCTTTTACTTCATGTGCAAGCTGATGTTCAATAAGATCTACGCGGATATGGAGCACTTCATCCATTATTGTTCTAGCAGAGGCACGAAATCCGTGCGTAGTCATTTCTTCTTTGGTGTATCCCATGCGACGCAGTGCTGCGAGAAGAGCGACTTCACTCATTGGTCTTTTGTTAGTACGGATCGATGGAAATACATATTCGCTATTTCCTGTAAGTTGGTGAACTTCTCTTAGTAGTGCGACAACCTGCCGAGAAAGTGGTACAAGATGGGCTTCTTTCATTTTCATTTTTGAAGCCGGAATATTCCATTCCGCATTATCAAGATCAAACTCCTTCCACTCCGCATGGCTAAGTTCTGAAGGTCGGAGAAAAACCATTGGTGCAATTTTCAATGCACATTTCACCGTAAAAGACGCTGATATATCGTCTATTGCTCGGAGCAAACCGCCAAACTCAATTGGCTTAGTTATGGCGGCGTGGTGTTTCTCAACTCTTTTGGAGACGATGTCTTTAAAGCTCGTTGCTGGATTTGCGGAAATTAGCTCATTGTTCAAAGCATACCGGAAAATTCTCTCAGTGTAGTTTTTTATTCTGTCCGCTGTTTCAGAAATGCCTTGGTCATCTATTTTTTTTAGTAGAGTGACTATTTCCACCCGCTTGATATCATTTATTGGTCTACTGCCGATATCGGGAAAAACATGTAGCTCGAGTCGCCCCATCACTGTTCTACGATGACTATCACTCCATACGGGTTCGTTTTTGCCAAACCATTCTCGAGCGACCATTTCAAACGTGAGCTGTGACAACGCCTCTTCTTCTCTCTGGACCCTTCGGACTTCGGAAGGATCAATACCGTTAGCAACCTTGTTACGTGCGTCCAGACGACGCTCCCTTGCTTCCGCAAGCGATATATCTGGATAGGCTCCTAACGCGATCAGCTTTTCTTTGCCTTCAAAACGGTATTTAAAGCGCCACAACTTACCGCCAGTTGAGGTAATTAGAAGAAAAAGCCCTCCGCCATCGAAAAGTGTAAAGTTTTTGTCTTTTGGTCTGGATTTATTTACCTGGATATCGGTAAGGGGCAGGATTCGTTTGGGCATACGGTTTCTCCATTTTGGGTATACGCATTTTTATGCTTTGGGTATATACCCTCATGCGTATACCTAAAAACTCTGGATTTCAGTATACCCAACAGCTCTTCACTGGACAACTAAAAACAAAAAAGCCTTGATTTCTCAAGGCTTTCTGCACTTAACCGGACTTCTCCGGATTATGTATTGGCGTCCCCTACCGGATTTGAACCGGTGTCGCCGCCGTGAAAGGGCGGTGTCCTGGGCCAGGCTAGACGAAGGGGACGTTTGAAACTTACCACGCTGTTCCATTTAAGGAATCAGGCCCATGAAGCGCGGAAAGGATGATTTTTATACCCAACTATTTTATATAAGTCAATTATTTTTTATCAGTCGGTGTTATTTATTTTTAGGAACGGCTTGCGGCTCACCATACCAGCGCCTGACAACGAAAATATCATTGCGTTTTTTACCATCAGGCCACACATTTACGGG
>CAIOMN010000008.1 GCA_903859415.1 uncultured Methylococcaceae bacterium | reverse complement strand
CTCTTGATAGTGTCGCTGCATTGGCTTTCTTTATAATGAACATTGGCCCGATCTAACAACCATTGCTCATAGTCTTTATCAGCCACTGTTAAATGTAAAACCAAACAGCGGCGCATAAAAGCGGGTGGCAGTTCCCGTTCATCATTGGTGGTGATAATCACCAAGGGCGCTGCTTGTTCTGCATGGCGAATGCTGGTCTCCAGCAACGGCACCTCAAAGCCCCGGTTGCCCAACACTTCCAGCAGGCTATTAGGCAAGGAGGGTTCGGCTTTGTCGATTTCATCAATCAACAGCACCGTGCCGTTGACTTGCTCATGATCATTAATAGTTTGTGGTCGGTACACTTTATGACGGCACATATCGTATTGATCTTGCGCAGTTTTCCAACTAAACGCCCACCACAATACGCCGGGATTAAGATAGTTTTTAGGGTTGAGCTGATCGTCTTTAAATCCGGCATGGGCATCATTT
This sequence comes from uncultured Methylococcaceae bacterium, assembly GCA_903859415.1. Classification (GTDB taxonomy): domain Bacteria; phylum Pseudomonadota; class Gammaproteobacteria; order Methylococcales; family Methylomonadaceae; genus Methylobacter_C. The sequence goes on along the minus strand of CAIOMN010000008.1, from coordinate 1,817 downwards.
AGTCGTGCAACAGGATCATATCGCCAAAGCAAATCCTGACCTTCGGTATTGATGTTGATAACTTCGGCGATAAACTGCCTGTTTAACTTGGCAGCGGCGGCTCGTGCTAAAAAGCTCTTGCCCATGCCAGGCTCGCCTTTAACTAATAGTGGGCGTTGGGTGGCTAGAGCCATTTCTAAAGCGTAGGCTGACTTTTCATCAAGTAGATAGTTACTTTTCGGCCAGGAGCCGGAGGCATCAAAAGAGATGATTTCGTTGGGGGTGAAGTGGGTAAGGGTCATATTTCATAGCCATATTTTTTTAATAAAAGAATAAACTCCTCAATTTTTGCACATAAGTCCGCTTCTTCTGTCGACCCAACTTCTCCATAATGGACAATGGGTAGATCGGGCAAACATCCAGGGGCATTTAAGGCGCGACAATAAATAGGATCATACAATGGATTTTTTTTATTTTCTTCAACGCTACAATTTAACTCAAAACGATGTACCTGGTTGAATGATTTATTTTGCCTCTGCCTGATGGTTGTATTAAGTCTTTGGCGTTCAAACAAATTAGCTGGATATTTAATATCTTTTTTAAGAACCTTCAACGCATTAACTTTAATGGCTTCATTAACAAACTCTTCTACTCCCCAACCTGTTTCCCGGGTAAATACCGAAGCATCATCTGCGTATTTACCACCTATTTCATCTTGCCCAGATGAATAAATGGGATTGGTGTTATATTGGGCAGCAACATAGACTTCGGTTGCTATTTTTGTATACACCAACAATCTAATCACCGCTTCTTTTGTTGCCAAGGTCTTTGGTACCGTTAAACTGGCAAACAAACAAAACAGATCGTGTATGCTTTCAAGCATCAACTCGCTTGCATCTTGCTTAAGCGTATCAACACTGGCTTGCAACAGAACATCGAAAACTTTCATGGGATCATCTTCGAAATTTTTGCAAAGTTTGCAATAGACATCTTCTGGTGTTGCAGTTCCCGGCATCAAAAACAATTTTGCCACCAATTCCTGAAATAACTTTGTATCACTGGCTTCGTATAGCAAGTCTTTAATTTGTTGCTTCTGCTCAATTATGTAATGTGAGTTATCAGAAAATCCGATAGCACTGGAAAACGTAGGAAGGTTATTTATTAACCAAGGAATCAATACCGCTGTAAAACATTCTTTACGCTCTGTTGGTGTTTTAGAAATTACTGCGTACAAGGTATTGCCATTAAACACAGGGGCACCGGAAATTCCGCACCATCCCTCTTTTTCTATAGCATCGCTTTCTGAAGTCAATTGAATCTGATGCGTATTATCAGATGGGTGAAACTTTCCTAAAGCAGAAACTTTATTTCGTACGCCTTCATCTTTACCTATACGTGGATATCCCAAACTTTCCCATTCTTCGTGAGCTTTAGGAAACTGCTGCGTCAAATAGGGCAAAGAATTATGCGCTTTCGGTGGAATATCACATTTCAATAAGGCAATATCATATTGTTCACCAAACTCGATAATTTCAGAAACAATGCTTGAACAGAGCTTACCCGTATTGTCCTTTAAATCAGGCCATTCTATCGAAATAGGAACATTGGGATCTCTACCTTCAAAAAGCACCACATGCCGTGCCGTCAGCACCAAATCCTTAGTAATAGGATAACCTGTTCCAATAGTCCGCCCTCCTTGAGCTTTTGTGGGCAAAATCCTAGCGATTAAGTCAGAACGCATTGATGTTATTCATCGTCAGCTAAAATCAGATCACCCTTCCCATCCACTGGTTTTAAACTGAGTTTGATCTTATGTGTAGTCGCGTTCTTATATTCGG
>CAIOMN010000007.1 GCA_903859415.1 uncultured Methylococcaceae bacterium | reverse complement strand
TATTTTGAAGTTAATTTTCAGATTATTTATGATTATATTTATGGTCAATTGTTTTTTATGCAATTACGTTGCGTATATGGCAATTCGTTTTTTTTCTAAATATCTCGCATTTTGCTGTTCAAATATCGCGCGGCGCTTCACTAAGATTCGGTTATGCAAATTGGAAATAAAATTGTCTCGACCCTTAAAAAGCTTCCCCAGAGAGGCATAAGGAAGATTGCAATAAAACTGAGTCCGTGGGAGTTGAATAGAGTTGGCCTCGTAAGAGGCTAGCTCTTGGAGGGGGAAAGTTTCTCTCACGTCAGCAAAGCTTACGGCTTCCTCTGCTTGCCAACTATTTAGGCTATTGCTGGCACGGTTGTCTCCACCCCAGGTATTATTTTCAGGGAAATAACAACGGGCCCAACGTTGATAACGATCCGGCCAAAGCTGAATGATCTGGTATTGATTCGGGACTTCCTCTGGTCGCTGTTCAGCCTTCACTGCTGCGCTACCAGTAGCTAAGATTGGGACTTTATTAATTGACCAATCAGCTTTACCGTCGTGGGTGTGACCGTGGACTATTAAATTCACTTTGCTGCCCAAATATTTCTCGAAATCCTTAAAATCAAGTAAGTTTTCGTCATCTTTTACTGGACCACGCCGCAAATTGTGGTGCAAGGCAGCAATGCGAAACCAACCTCTTTGCTGGTAATCCTCCAAACAGTTGGCAAACCAACGCAATTGCTCTTCGCCAAGCCAGCCACAATGATCTTTGTCGCGGTGACTTTCCAGTATTGTCGAATTCAAACCAGCCACGACTATCTTGATGTCTGGCATTTCAAATAATGTCCATGGCTCGGTTTGAGTAAAACAGCAGTCGGTTTTTTCCTGATAGAATTCCTGAAAAAATTCGGTGTAAAATCTCCATTTGTCCCAATACGGCTTTTGAGGTTCTTTATCATATGCATTACATGCAATGAAATAGGCCTCACATAGATCGCGATTGATATCGTGGTTACCTGGGATAATCACGAAATGGCTGCGAGGAATCGAGAGCTTCTCCGACAAGCCAATGGAAAATTTCAAAACATCGTCGAATTCTGGTTTCTTACCCCACTCGGTCAAATCTCCAGTAAGCAGAACTATTTGAGGTTTTAAGTCATGTTCTTTTCTCAAAACTTTCAAGTCATCCGCTAACCTAGACAGTAGGCTATCGAATGCTTCGTCAGATGCAGTACCAAAGCGATGATGGCGTCCGAATTGGGTGTCGGATAGGTGTAGTAGGCAAATCGATGTGGTTACAGAGGTGGGATTTTCAATAATTTGTTTGCGCATCATGTAACTTCTCATTATTTGAAGACGGATTAGATTATAATTCAAATCGTTATGCGACTCAAAAAACTAAAAAGGCTATTGCTAAATGTTATTTTTGATGCCAACAGCAGCTCGCAAGTCATTGATTTATTGTTTTCGAAAAACTAAAAACTCTATTATTCGTAAATTTGTTGTTCCCAACAACGAATCTTCCATCATTAAGAATCGTTGTGAGCTATTGCATATTCTGATAAAAAGTAGGTAAATTTAAATTAAATTTTTGACCTCATCTCAGACAATATTTCAAACCGAGTTTAGTTCAGGCATTAACATGGGTTATCCACAAACTCTTTACTATCGAAGCAATCGAAGCTTCTCCAATAGGAAACGTAACGTCCACAATTAATAACGTTACGTAAGCAGTTAGAAACGTAACGTCCACTATTGATAACGTTACGTAAGCAGTTGGAAACGTAACGTCCACTATCATTTACGTAACGAAAGCAATAACAAAAAGGTTTTGCACAATCGCTTTTGCCCAAAAAGATAGTCTCTATGGATGAACATCAATTGCACCCACGCAACAACTATGACTACCTCCAGAATCCTTAAAACTATTCTTGTCATCCAGACTATAAAGGCTACAACAACCCAAGCCCGAACCAAGCTGATTTAGAACGGCTCACAATGTAAACATTGACCTGTCACACTTACTTCATATTGTCCCTATATGATGTTTCCCGATCTGGCTAACTGCGTAGAAAAACCTGGTTTAGTTGCAAATTTTCCTTAGCCACACTGTTAGCTTAGGATCAGTTCATTTGAAAGACCCCCATTTCCGGTTCATGTTACTCTTTAAAAGGCATTAAATGTTATGAAAAGCTCTGAACGTCGTAAATTTATGAAGATAATGGGTTCCAGTGCAATAGCTGCGGCTGCACTGCCCAACAGTATCAGTAAAGCACTGGCAATTCCTGCGCACAACCGTACCGGCACCATTGCCGATGTGGAACACATCATCATTCTGACTCAAGAAAACCAGTCGTTCGATCACTATTTTGGCACACTCAAGGGTGTACGTGGATTCTCTGATCCACGTGCAGTCAAGCTACCAAACGGCCGCCCCGTCTGGTATCAACCCAACCCTACTGATCCCTTTGGGCTTGGGGTCAGTGAATTGCCTCCCTTCAGAATTAACGCACTTAGTCTGGGCCTGGAATATCTGCCTGGTACAGCACATGACTGGAACTCCAGTCACCGTGCATGGAATGCTGGACAATACGACCAATGGGTTGTAAATAAGTCTCCAATCACCATGGCGTACTTAACTCGCGCTGACATCCCTTACCACTTCGCGCTTGCTGATGCCTTCACTATTTGTGACGCTTATCACTGTTCAGTGATGGGGCCCACCGACCCTAATCGCTATCATATGTGGACAGGCTGGACAGGCAATGACGGTGCAGGTGGCGGCCCAGTCCTTAGTAATGCTGAAGTTGGCTATGACTGGACAACCTATCCAGAACGTCTATCTGCAGCCGGCATCAGTTGGACAGTCTATCAAGACATCGGTGTAGGTTTAGATGGAAATGGCTATTGGGGATGGACTTCTAACGCCTATATCGGCAATTATGGTGATAACTCACTGCTGTATTTTCATCAATACCAAAATGCTTTACCAGGCACACCTTTAGCCATCGGCGCTAAAACTGGAACTAATATTGCAGCAGGTGGAACGCAAGCTAACCTCTTCGACATTTTCCGTGAAGACGTGCGTACCGGAAAATTACCTCAAGTATCATGGATTGCCTCACCCGAAGCTTATAGTGAACATGCTAATTGGCCCGCAAACTTTGGCGCGTGGTACATTTCTCAAATCCTTGATATCTTGACTTCAAACCCTGATGTTTGGAGTAAAACGATTCTGTTCATCAACTGGGATGAAAACGATGGTGGCTTCGATCATATAGTTTCACCCACTCCACCAACGAATAGTACTGATGGAAAATCAACCGTCGATACCAAGAACGAACTCTATGTCGACAATGGGTCTGGCTTTATCAGCGGCCCGATTGGTTTAGGCGCTCGTGTACCGTTGCTAGCCATATC
>CAIOMN010000006.1 GCA_903859415.1 uncultured Methylococcaceae bacterium | reverse complement strand
TACAAATAAAAATCAAAGGAGACACATTGTTAGACCATTCCCCAATCTTTTCTCCCAGATTTAAGACGCCGATTACCAATAACATGGCAGTTGTGGCCATAAAACTGGCTGCCATAACAGAGTTCCGCAACGTTTGAATAGCAAGAACATCCATCTTGCTATTACTCATTATCATCATGACCCAGCGCTCTCTAATCATCGCATTGACTGCCTGTACGCTCGAATCGGGGGTTCGACGAGTTCGTCTGCTTAAATAGATATAATAAACCAGCATCAATAGAAAACTGATAGTAAAAGCGATAAGATCGCAAGGCATTAGGTTTTCCTCTGTTTAAGAATCTAGTAGATCGCTATTCAAGCGGACACAATATCAGTCTTCGTTAACAAACTTTTCTGCGTATTTGGATAAGTGTGGAATATCAAAACGAAAACCTTTCAGCATTAAATGCCAGTACATCCAGGGAAAGATTGAGGTTTTGCCTAACCACCAAATCCAGCGACTTTTTCTAGGATCTACAAAAGGAAAAGACGGGGTGATTTTTCCACCATAAGCAAATTCTGCCAATATGACCCCGTTTAATGAGGTCGTTAATGGACATGAACCATAACCATCATAGCCTTCCCGTAGCGCGGTTTGCTTAATCACACTCGTCAGGTTATCCACTAAAACAGGAACTTGTTTACGGACAGCTGCAGCCGTTTTTGCATTACCGGTTGAGGCGACATCGCCTAAGCCAAACACATTAGGATATTTCGTGTGCTGTAAGGTTTTATCATGTACATCAACCCAACCCGCAGCATTGGCTAAGGGACTGTTTTTAATGAAATCGGGTGCAGATTGCGGTGGTGTCACATGAATCATGTCAAAAGCTTTATCAATACGCGTTTTGTTACCCTCGCCATCGGTGACCTCAAAGGTCGCTGTTTTATTAGGGCCATCAATGGCCACTAAATTAGTATTAAAATTAGACTTAATACCATAACCTACGGCAACTTTGGCTAAGGCTTTAGCGAAAAAAGGAATGCCAAAGATTGCGGGGCCTGCGGTACAAAATTCAATATTAAACTTCTCTAGTATGCCTTTTTTACGGAATCTATCTGCCGCTAAATACATAATTTTTTGTGGTGCGCCCGCGCATTTTATTGGCATAGGGGGCTGCGTAAATAACGCAGTACCTGAACCTTTAGCGATCATTTCTTTAATGGATTGCCAGGTATATTCCACTGTGTCAGGTGAATAGTTACTACAAACATTATTTTTACCGATGGTTTCTTGCAAGCCTTCGACCTTATGCCAATCTAATTGCAAGCCAGGGCAAACAACCAAATAGTCATAACTGACCACTTCGCCCGAACGCAACGTCACTGTATTGGCTTCTGGTTGAAAACTCTCAGCATACTCTTTAATCCAGGTAACCGAGGGGTGGATTAAATCGGCTTCATTTTTAGTAGTTTCTTTCATCGTGTAAGCACCACCACCAATGACCGTAAAGCCTGGTTGGTAATAATGCTTCTCTGCTGGCTCGATAATAGCAATATCAATTTCTTTGTCTTGACGTCGATAAGTATTGGCAACTGCAACGCCTGCTGCGCCGCCGCCGACTATTAAAATAGTAGGGTGTAATGACATGTTATTCCTCTTTTTTTATAATTATTGTTCTAAAATTTATGCTTTTTGCCAGGCTTCAAAACCACCCGCCAGGGACAAAACATTTTTATAGCCTAACTGTTGCATGGTTTGTGCCGCCATTGCAGAACGACCGCCGGTGCGGCAATAAATTAACACAGCTTTGGATTTGTCTGTTAGTTCCGGACTATTACCGATCTTAAATTCCAGAATACCACGAGGCAGTAGCAGGGCATTATCAATATGGCCGGCTGCATATTCACTCTCTTCACGGGTATCAACCAGCACGATATTGCCCTCTGCCAAGAGTTGTTTTGCAGTCGCAATATTGACTTCGGTAATGTGTTGTTTGGCTTCGGTCACCATATCCTGAGGCGTAATTTCATTGCGAACCGGACGCGTAGCTTCTCTTAAAGTAACCGCATCCTGACGTTCATTTTCATCTAAGCCACAATAACGATTAGCAGGTACGGCTTCATCAATCAAGCGCGGTTTAGGGAGATTCAAATTATTCATGATTTCTATAAACTGCTCACGAGTTTTTCCTGCTAATCGAGGATTGGTCGTGCGTTCTTGCGCGATACTGCTGACCCAGCGTTCCTGATAATCATGTCCTGGATAGACCAGTGTTTCATCCTTCAAGGTAAATAAACGCTGGGTAATGCAGTCATAAAGTGCACCGGGGTCACCGCCCTGAAAATCAGTGCGTCCACAACCGCCGATCAATAAAGAATCACCCGTGAACACACGGTCACGCCATAAAAAAGAAATACTGCCTCGTGTATGACCCGGGGTCGCAATCACTTTAATTTCTTCAGAGGTGCCTAACTTAAAGATATCCCCGTCCTGGATTTGTACATCCGCAGTCTCCGCACCGCATAGTTCGCTAACTGCTGTTTGCGCACCCACGCGTTGGCGTAACAGGCCGCTTGCAGTGATGTGGTCAGCATGAACATGAGTTTCAAGTGAATATTTAAGTTGCAAGCCCTGTTCTTCCAGTAAAGTAATATAGTGATCAATATGGGTGTTGACGGGGTCAATGAATAGCGCTTCTTTGCTAACAGGATCAGCAATTAAATAAGTGTAAGTCCAAGTCTCTGTATCGAATAATTGTTTGAATATCATGTTGTCTCTCCAGGTGTTGTGTGAGGTTGTTTGTTTATATACAAAGCAATGGCCATGCCATATAAAAACAAAAAATATAAATCAATAGGTTATAGATTGTCTTTTGTTTTAAATAGATCGCTGTCTCTAGTGTATTGTTTCATTGAAACATTTATCTGTTTCAATGTGATTTTCTGAAACAATCGACAGCACTTTTTGTCTTTCGTATGCTGGGTGTTATCCACTTAAAGTGTAAAGCAGTACTTAATATTGATTCACTATCAGTGAAGATGTTCCTTGAACTGAAATTTATCTAAAAACTGATTCTAAAGTTCTTTGCTATATATGAGGGTAGATAATCTAAAGTCATTATATATTTTAACTTATTTTGTAACATACTGTAACAAAATAGGCTTTTGTTACAGTATGTTACAATTATTCTAATAAACATTTAGATATATCATGTATTATCAATAGTCTTCAACCAAATAAAAAAGGAGAGGTTCACATGAGAGTAAATGTTTCATTGCTTCGTGTTTTTTTGTGTCTTATCACATTATTTGCATTTACAGATGCATTAGCTCTTAATGTGAGTCCGAGCTCAGCAACTGTTACTGTTGGCAACACTACAAATATTGCAGTTTCTAGCGTATCTGGCACGGTAACAGTAACATCAAGTAATACAGCCATCGCTACGGTTACTTATTCATCAACAACTAGAACGGCGACTATAAAAGGCATTAGTGCTGGGTCTGCAAGCATTACAGTCAAGGATCAAAATCCAGCGAAAACAGTCAGCATTACTGTTACCAAAGCCGCTCAAACGATTATTTTTGGCGCAGCTCCCAGTGTAACATTGGGAAGTACGGGTACTTTATCCGCAACAGCCTCTTCAGGTTTAGCGGTTACTTTTACAAGTACAACAACGGGCATTTGTACGGTGAGTGGCACAACGGTGAGGGGTGTCGCTGTCGGTACGTGTATTGTTGCAGCTAATCAAGCCGGTAACGGCAGCTTTAATGCCGCTACGCAGGTGACTCAAAGTTTTACTATTGCTCCAGCGCCTACATTATCCGTTTCTCCTACTTCAGTGATATTAACTGTAGGAGCTACATCTACTATTACAATTTCTAATGCATCAGGTACTGTTTCGGTGGTCTCGTCCAAACCTTCAGTGGCAACGGCAACCATTGCCGGGACTACCATTACTGTAAAAGGTATTAGTGTAGCTTCCAGTACACTGACAATTAAAGATAGCAAGGTTACCTTGACGGTTCCTGTTACTGTTCAATCTGCCCCAAGTGCAACCAATTATACATTGCTGGCGTGGAATGATTTGGGCATGCACTGTATGGATGGGATGGATTTCTCCGTTTTCACCATTTTACCGCCTTACAATACCTTACATGCGCAGTTAAAGGATAAGGCGGGGACGTTGATTAACAATAATGTCACGCTTACCTACGAGGCAGTCGCTGATAGTACCGGATCAATTAATACCTATAGTAATGTCAAGACTAATTTCTGGAGTTGGGTAGGACCATTGTTTGGGCTTAATCCGCCTGTCGAAATTGGCTTGAATTTAGATGGTCTTGCTACAGGAACTCCAGCACCAGGCAATCACACGCCTAATCTGACTCCTGCTCTGATGACCTTCAATGCGAATTATCAATGGTTTGAAGCGGAAGGTATTCCTATGACGCCTTTTCCGGATAACCCAACAATAGACAGTGCCGGTAATCCAGTTAAAAACTTTTATCCTACTGTTAAAGTGGTTGCCAGGGATTTAAACAAGAATATCTTGGCACAAACAACAACCGTATTACCCGTTAGTGATGAAATGACCTGTAAAGGGTGTCATGCATCTACGACTGTAACCACTAATCTGGCACAAATTGCGGCTAAACCAACAGCCTCAACTGCATTTCCTAAAGGCTGGGTATTTGATACGGATGTGAATAAAGACTGGAAAAGAAACATTTTACTTTTGCATGATCAAAAGGAGTTATCGACTACGCTTTATAAAAATGCATTAACGACAGTTGGTTACAATGCCTCAGGTTTGTTGGCGACAGCGGATGCTAAAAAACCGGTGTTATGCGTGGCTTGTCACACCAGTAATGCTTACTTTGACAAGCTCAACAAGAAAACGGTCATGCCGGGTGTTGCAGGTATTAGCGCCTTTACGCAGGCTTTACACATAAAACATGCAACGGTGTTAGATCCTTCGACCAACTTACCGCTGGATTCAAGTAATAGTCGTTCAGCCTGTTATAACTGTCATCCCGGTTCGGTAACTCAGTGCTTAAGAGGCGCCATGGCTACAGCGACAGACGCAACCGGCAACCCCTCAATTAGTTGCCAAAGTTGTCATGGTAAATTGTCGGCTGTAGGTAGCACTGCACGTAAAGGCTGGTTCAATGAACCCGTGTGTGAGTCCTGCCATAATAGTGCTGCGCCAGGACAACGTGCTATCACTGGGGCGGATGCAAATGGTCTTCCCATTGTACCCACCGACCATACCTTTGCTACCAATGCAAATGCACCCGTTACAGGGCTGAACTTATATCGATTCAGTACTGGGCATGGTGGTTTACAATGCGAAGCTTGTCATGGTGCAACGCATGCGGAGTATCCATCTGTGCATGTAGATGATAATACACAAAGTATAGCGGTTCAGGGGCATGCGGGTCCGGTTGCGGAGTGTACGGCTTGTCATAACACGATACCAACGACTGTCAATGGTGGACCACATGGGATGCATACTACAGGTGATGCCTGGGTTAGTGGGCATCAAAGTGCCAATAAAAATGGCACGCCAAATTGTACCTATTGTCACGGGACAACTAGTGCAGGTACGCCTTTAAGTGCGATAAAGGTGGCTAAAACTATTAATGCTGGAAGTTTTGGTATCAAAAACTGGCCTAAAGATTATCAGGTTAGTTGTTATAGCTGTCACAATGGACCTAACCCTTAATGGTTTTGATTGCTAGGTAAAATTACTCGTATTTCAATTTAAAGGATAATAGTCAAATCGCCCCGAAAGGGGCGATTTGCTTTTTGAATACTCAGTTTTTAAACGCTCAAGAAATCCATGTTAAGTTTTTTATGACCTGTTTATGATATTCTTCTTCATAATATCTGTTCCTTAATTTACTGGCAAACAAAGTGCAGCCAACCCAAACTGAAAACCAAATCTATTTTGATAACAACAAAACCAGAGAAAAAGTCTGTGCAGCCTGGTTAAAACAACAAAGTAAAACTGTTCGAAAACCCTTATTATTGACAGCTAGCGCCGGTATCTTTAACGGCTTATTGGTCATTACACAAGCGGCTTTATTGGCGTTTATATTACACGCTGTCATTATAGATAAAGTGACTTTGGCTTCTATCATGTCTTGGCTTGCTGCTTTAGTTGGTGTCTTCCTTCTTCGTGGCGGCTGTCTTTATGTATATCAAGTTTTTGGCTTTGAGGCAGGCGCCCAAATCAAATCATCTGTCAGGCAACAATTACTGGACAGGTTTTTAATCCTGGGTCCCTCCGAAATCAAACAGCATCAAAGTGGTGAGCTGGCCTCTGTTACCTTAGAACAGGTAGAAGCCCTGGAAAATTATTTCTCGCGCTATTTACCCCAGCAAATGATTGTCGGCATACTACCCATCATCATGATCATCGTTGTTATGCCTATTAATTGGGTGGTCGGATTAATCTTTTTATTAACGGGTCCTTTGGTGCCTCTTTTTATGGCTTTAGTGGGTATGGGCGCAGCCTCTGCAAGCCGTAACCAGTTTTTAGCCATGAAACGAATGAGTGGTTACTTCCTGGATCGACTGCAAGGTTTAGCGACACTCAAATTATTCGGTCAAGCCACTGCGGAATTAAATAATATTAACCGTATGGCCGAACACTTTCGAGAAAAAACCATGGCGGTGTTGAGAATTGCGTTTCTATCCTCTGCAGTTCTGGAATTCTTTAGTGCAGTGGCTGTTGCTCTGGTTGCTGTGTATGTTGGCTTGGGTTTACTAGGTGAAATACATTTTGGCCCAGCAGAACATATTACTTTAAGAAATGCTTTGTTTGTTTTGCTATTGGCCCCTGAATTTTTTATGCCACTTAAACAATTAGCCATTAACTATCATGATCGGGCGGCTGCTTTAGGTGCAACGGATGCCATTCTCGCCCTTCTGGAGCAGAAGCCGAGTTTAGCAGTTAAGAAAAAAGTAACTTTACACCTTGTTAATAAGCAATGCATTGCATTTAAAAATGTCACTAAAAGTTATGAACAAAGAACGGTGTTAACGTCTATTAATTTAGCGATTACTCAAGGCGAGAAAATCGCTTTAATAGGTGAATCCGGTGCTGGAAAAACCACATTACTTAATTTATTGTTAGGCTTTGAAAGTCCTTCAGAGGGACTGGTTTTACTCAATGGCGTTGAAGTCACTCAAGAAAATGCAGCAAAGCTGATCGCTTGGGTCGGACAGAATGCTTACATTTTTCACGGTACTATAAAAGACAACATCACTCTGGCTAATCCAGAGGCAGCTGAACAACGAGTTATCGAAGCAGCAAACGCAGCAGGTATTACTGAGTTTAGTCAGGCGTTACCTGATGGTTTACTAACCCAGGTTGGAGAACGAGGTTATGGCTTATCCGGCGGACAAGTACAGCGAATCGCATTAGCGAGAGCTTTTTTAAAACAGGCCGATATTATTGTTCTGGATGAGCCAACCGCTAATCTCGATAGCACGAATAAAGTACTTTTATTAGAGGTTATTGATGATTTGTTCCGCGACAAGACCTTGATTATTGCTACGCATGATCCGCTAGTGATTAATAGAATGACGCGGCACATCGTCTTGCAGCAAGGTCGGTTACTATCATGAAAGATTGCTGGTTCTTTTTAAAGCTATTTAAACCCCACAGTGTTTGGTTGGTCAGTGGCACACTACTGTCCTTGTTAACTACCTTAGCTTCTATTACTTTATTAACTTTATCTGGCTGGTTTATCAGTGCGTCGGCCATTGCAGGATTGCTGGTGCTCGATGGCAACGCCTTAACATTTAATTTTATGCTACCCGCTGCCCAGATTCGCGCCTTGGCTATTACACGCACCTTGGGACGCTATGGAGAGCGTTTAGTCACCCATGAAGCTACTTTTCGGGTACTGGCAAGTATTCGTGGCTGGTTCTTTCAACAACTGATTCCTTTAGTGCCAGGTCGTTTATCATTGATGCGCAGTGGCGATTTACTCTCACGTATGACCGCCGATATTGATGCGTTAGATGCCCTGTATTTACGTTTGCTTGCACCGATGACCGTCGCGCTATTAGGTATCATAGGCGTCACTGTCTTTTTAGCCTGCTATACCCCGATCATTAGTTTAACGACAGGACTGATTTTAATAGTTGCCTCGGTTTGGGTGCCTTGGCTTTTTAATCGTTTAGGACAAGAGGGCGCAGAGCAAATAATCGTTTTGGCAGCCAACTTTAGAATTCGTAACATTGATATGTTGCAAGGACTTTCAGAGTTAATTACTAATCAGGCTTATGGCCGCTTTAGTAACACTCTAAGTCAATTTTCAGATTTGATGATTAACACCCAGCGTCTGAATAACCGTTTATCAGCCATCTCTTCAATCATTACTTTCTTACTATCTCAGGTGAGTGTATTAATCACCTTAATCCTTTCGACACTTTTATATGCAGAGCAAATGTTATCAGGGGCAGAAGTGGCGCTGGTAATTTTTTGTGTCATGGCTGCGTTTGAGTTAGTCACACCCTTACCGCTGGCTATGCAAATGTTAGGTAAGACTCAAAAAGCGGCTCAACGGATACGACAAGTTGCTGATATGTCGCCGACAACACCCAACCCTCTTGAGTCGGCTTCTTTACCTAAGCAGTATGATATGGCCTTGGATAATGTCAGCTTTCGTTACTCAGAACAACAGGATTGGGTTTTAAAGAATATTACACTGAGTATTCCACAAGGCAGTAAAATAGCTGTTGTTGGAATAAGCGGTTCGGGAAAAACAACGCTACTGCAGTTGTTAATGCGTTATTATGATCCTGAAATAGGGCAAGTATTATTGAATGGACAGTCTCTAAAATACTGGCACACTGATCAACTGATGACCTGCTTTGGAGTACTTTCTCAGCGTAGCCAATTATTTGCTGCTAGCATTAGAGAAAACCTATTAATTGCCAAGCCAACTGCCTCAGTTAAAGAATTAACCGCTGCAATAAAAGCGGCGGGGCTGGAAAAGTTTTTGAGTTACTTACCTGAAGGCTTAGATACCTGGGTTGGAGAAAGTGGCGTAAAAGTATCAGGTGGCGAAGCACGACGTATTGCTTTGGCGCGGTTATATCTTAAAAATGCTCCTATCTTGGTTTTGGATGAGCCTACAGAAGGCTTAGATTCCGATACAGAACGCGATGTTTTTAACGCTTTAAGTGTTTTTGCTCATAATAAAACCGTTATTATGGTAACGCATCGTGAAGCTGGTTTAGGCTTGGTTGATGTTGTTTATCGCACGGAAAACGGCGTTTTGAAACAGATGCAACAATAAATTAAAATAAAATAAAATTATTTGTATTAGGTGAGAGGAATGAAGCGTAAATTATTATATTCATTGATTGGGATGGTTTTAATCAGTCCTATTCTTATTAGTTGTGATAATAACCAAAAGACAGCAAAAATTATTCCGAGTACAGTAAAAAAATACACACAACCCACTACTTTAGAGGGCGTGGTCAGTAACAATAAAGGCATTGTAAAATCAGGTCGTATCAAAGTAACGGATGAAAGCGGTCGCCCGATCGTTCATGCTACTATAGAGAATGGTCACTTTACTATTGATGTTCCTGCTAATACAGAATTGCCCATTTTATTGACCGCTTCGACAGATTCAGACACTGGGCAATGGATCGTTGCGGTAATCGATGACAAAATCAGCAACTATCAAATTAACCCCGCAACCACCGCCATAGCAAAAGCAGCTAAAGCGATGGGGGGTTATACTCGGCCTAATATGGTTCGAGCGGCAGAAGAAACGGTACATGTTCCCGATGCCAATAAGACTACATCAGGTTGGCGAGGTGATCCAACAACCCAATATGGTGGGTGGCATTAATGACCTAAGCATGATAGAGCCAGATATAATAACTGGCTCAGTTTTAGTTAAACGCCACTTTTTTCAAATGCTATTTGTATCAATTTATTAACTTCAAGCTCAGTCGTAGCTAGAGCAGTTGAGGCCATTGAAAATTCCGCTACACCGGTAGATACTTCAACGACAAGACCTTGAGGCGCTTTAACACGTTCTGAGATTGCACTTTTAATCCGGCTAGCGACTTCCTCTGCTTTATTGAGTGATGAACCCGGCATAGCAATCAGAAACTCTTTATCATGCAGTCTGGCCGCAATATCGACTCCCGCTCTAATATCCTCTTTAAAGCAATCAGCAACACCTCTTAAAATGGCATCCATTTCATAAGTTCCCACTTTATTTTTATGGGTAAAGTCACTCAAACTAATCAGCAGAACAGAAAAAGGAAAGCCATTACGTTTAGAGTTTTCAACTTTTTCTTTTAATCGACCTATCATCGTGTCTTTGGTCATTAAATGCGTGAGTGGATCTAAGGCAATGTGCTCTCTATCCCATGCTTCTTGGGCTTCGAGTCGAAGCACATTGATAATACCTAATGAACAGGCCAATAATAAACCCAGTATCCAAGTAAAATACCACATAGCTAGCTCCTAATAAGTCGTATGATCGTTTTGGTGGATGTATTCCAGTGTTATTTTGCCTCGCATCACTCGAAATGCCCAAGTGGTATAACTCAATACGATAGGTAAAAATATCAATGTCACCCAAAACATAATTTTTAAAGTAGCAAGGCTAGAGCTTGCATCCCACACTGTTAAAGAGCTATTCATTTCTGAACTGGAAGGGATTAAAAAAGGGAACATAGAGACCCCTGCGGTTAAAATGATAGTCGCTAAGGTCAATGAACTGCTTATGAACGCAAGGCCAGGGCGATCCAGCTTAGATAATAATACAGTCGTAATACCGGTCACAAATGCCAATGCTGGAATAACCCACAATACAGGGCAGCGTCCATAATTGGCTAACCATAGGCCTGCTGCGTTAGTCACCGTTTTTGCTAACGGATTAGAAACTGCATTGGGTAATATTGCACTACTGATCTGATAGCCATCGATAGCTGATACCCAAAATCCAGCGAGAGCAAAAATAACCAGTGTAATTATGGTAAAGAGTGTAACAACTGTTTTACAACGTTGATTGATATCACCCACTGTTTTGACTTGTAAAAATACAGCACCGTGCATAATTAGCATGCACAAGCTAACCAATCCAGCAGCCAACGAAAAAGGATTTAATAAAGCCCAGAAGGAGCCTGTATAAAAAATACGCATCTCATTATCAAAGTGAAATGGCACGCCTTTTAATAAATTGCCAAATGCAACGCCAAAAATTAATGCCGGTACTAGTCCACCTACAAACAAGGCAATGTCCCAGTTACGTCGCCAGATCGGACTTGGCAATTTACTGCGATAATCAAACCCGACAGGCCTCAAAAATAATGCGAACAAAGTAAGTAGCAAGGCAAAGTAAAAGCCCGAAAATGCTACTGAATAAGCCATAGGCCAAGCCGCAAACAATGCACCACCCGCGGTAACAAACCAAACCTGATTACCCTCCCAGGTTGCACCAACAGTGTTAATAATGACACGACGCTCCGTGTCATTTTTGCCTAAAAAGGGTAATAAGATAGCAACACCCAAGTCAAAGCCACCGGTAATGGCAAAGCCAATTAACAAAGCGCCCAGCAAGGCCCACCAGATTAAGCGCATGGTTTCATAATCAAAAATCATAAGGATGCTCCTGTAGCTATTTCAAAATGGTACCGACCTTTATGCAGACTGCTAGGGCCTAGTTTAATAAACTTAATCATCAAGAACATTTCGATGATTAAAAATAGCGTGTATAAACCGATATAACCGGCCAAACTGAGATATAAATCAAGTTCAGTTAAAGAGGATACGCTTAGAAAAGTAGGCAAAATCTCTGCAATAGTCCACGGTTGTCTGCCAAACTCTGCTACGAACCAGCCCATTTCGCAAGCAAGCCAAGGCAATGGGATCATATAAAGACTGGCACGTAACAGCCAGTTTTGCCGACATTTTCTAATTGAACTGGCGATAACTGCAAAAATAAATATGGCTAACATAATAAAGCCGCAAGCCACCATGACTCTAAAGGTCCAGAATAAAGGCACCACTCTGGGTAACGATGATTTGGCTGCCAATTCTATTTGTTGATCGGTTGCATCAACGACTTTCTCTGTGTAGCGTTTGAGTAATAAGCCATACCCTAAATCCTGTTTATAACGCTCAAACTCGGCAAGTGTGCTTTCATCCTTTTGACCTGCTCTTAATAATTGCAAAGCACCGTAAGCATGAATACCATTACGAACGCGCAGACGATTTTTTTCTAAGATTTCGGTCAATCCTGTAATCGGCGTATCGACAGACCGGGTACCAATTAAACCTAATATCCAGGGTATTTTTACTGCATAGCGTGTTTCCATTAATTCTTGGTCGGGAATACCAATAGCGGTAAAGGAAGCGGGGGCTTCTTCTGTATGCCATTCCGCCTCGATAGCGGCTAGTTTCGCTTTTTGTACCTCGCCATCGGTATAGCCACTTTCATCTCCTAAGACAATAACAGAGAGTATTGCTGCTAAACCAAAACCAGCAGCAATGGTATAAGAACGTTGCGCAAAAGCAGCATCCCGACCTTTCAGCATGTAATACGCACTAATACCTAATACAAAAGCAGAGGCGGTGGTATAACCTGCAGCCACGGTATGCACAAATTTAACTTGAGCGGCTGGATTAAATAATAAGGCCCCAAAACTGGAAAGCTCCATACGCATCGTTTCATAATTAAACTCTGCACCCACTGGGTTTTGCATCCAGCCATTGGCTACCAAGATCCATAAAGCCGATAAATTAGTGCCTAAAGCCACTAACCACGTCACTAATAAATGCTGTCCTTTACCTAACTTATCCCAGCCAAAGAAAAATAGACCCACAAACGTGGCCTCTAAAAAGAAAGCCATTAAGCCTTCAATCGCCAAGGGTGCACCAAAAATATCTCCAACGTAATGAGAGAAATAAGACCAATTCATCCCAAATTGAAACTCCATGGTCAGACCAGTCAACACACCTAACGCAAAATTGATTCCAAATAATTTCCCCCAAAATTGTGTCATGTCTTTGTAAATTTCTTTACCCGTCATGACATAGGTTGACTCCATAATGGCCAGTAAGAATGACAAACCGAGAGTCAAAGGCACAAATAGAAAGTGATATAAAGATGTTGCAGCGAACTGCCAACGAGATAAATCAACCATAGATTCTGAAATCATGTGTTCCCCTTGTGGAGTTTAAACCCTGTTAATAAAGGTCTGAAATAAATGGCATTGTGTACTAATAAAACCAATGCATCGAATACATAAAGCAATTTAATCTTAATAAAATCTCTCCTTAAAAACAAATATCTAATAATAAGATATATATATCTAAAATTAAGATATATAATAAGGTTATTGCATGGTGCTGTCTAACGGTATTTAGAAATACTGTAATTGTTTGGTGTATATTTCTAACTGATCAATATCAATTTTTCATGACTATGCGATAAATTTTTCAGATGAAATGATCTCAAATTGCCATATAATTTTCAAGGTAGTTTGATGGGTCAACTAACTAATAATTAATATTCAGGAGAATCGTATGGCGCGTATAGTTGTTTTAGGTGCTGGCATTGGCGGCGTACCCATGGCTTATGAAATGAAAGAAACGGTAGGAAAGACGCACGACGTTATCGTCATTTCCGATAGTCCAACCTTTCACTTTGTCCCATCAAACCCTTGGGTTCCACCCAAATGGCGCAAACCGGAAGACTTAAAAATTGAACTGGCTCCGGTGATGAAAAAGAAAGGTATCGAGTTTATTCAAAAAGCCGCCGTCAAGATAGAACCCAACAATAACCAGGTATTGTTGGATGATGGCTCTGCGGTTGCTTATGATTTTTTAATTATTGCTACCGGCCCTCGCTTAGCGTTTGATGAAATACCCGGCTTAGGCCCCGATGGTTTCACCTCCTCTGTTTGTCATGTCGATCATGCTGCTGTTGCTGCACAAGATTGGGATAAGTTTATGGAAAATCCGGGTCCTATTGTTATTGGTGCAGTTCAAGGTGCCTCCTGTTATGGCCCTGCCTATGAGTACTTGATGATTCTTGAAACAGAATTACGCAATCGTAAAGTTCGCGACAAAGTACCCATGACATTCGTTACCGCAGAACCTTATATTGGTCATTTAGGACTGGGAGGGGTAGGTGATACTAAAGGCCTCATGGAAAGTGCACTGCGAGATAAACACATTAAATGGATCACGAATGCCAAAGTTGATAAAGTTGAAGATGGCATGATGTTTGTCACTGAAGTCGATGACGAAGGCAACGATAAGAAAAAACACGAACTACCCTTTAAGCATTCGATGATGTTACCTGCTTTTACCGGTATCGATGCGGTGCGTCATGAAGCGGCTGAAGGCCTGGTGAATCCCAGAGGCTTTGTGTTGATTGATGAACATCAACGTAATCCAACCTATAAAAATATTTACTCTGTAGGGGTCTGTGTGGCACTGCCTCCAGTTGAAAAAACACCTTTGCCCGTGGGTACACCCAAAACAGGTTATATGATCGAATCAATGGTCACCACGACCGCACATAATATTGCTGAGCAACTTGAGGGTAAAGAGCCTTCACATCATGCTACCTTGAATGCCTTATGTTTAGCTGACTTTGGTGACTCTGGTGTCGCATTTCTGGCAATGCCTCAAATTCCACCCCGGAATGTAACGTGGTCGGCACACGGTAAGTGGGTGCATATCGCTAAAATTGGCTTTGAAAAATACTTTATGCGTAAAGTACGAAAAGGCATTAGCGAACCCTATTATGAAAGACTCATGCTTAAACTGATGGGTGTCGTTCGTGTCAAGGGGCATTAACATGAATGTCGATAGAATAGTCTTTGCCGTTGCTGGCAGCTTTATCCTAATGAGTTTGTTACTTGCACATTATCATTCTGAATTGTGGTTATGGTTTACTGCATTCGTGGGTGCTAATTTGTTTCAATCCGCCTTTACTGGTTTTTGTCCTATGGCAATAATCCTTAAAAAACTGGGTATCAAGTCGGGTTGTGCTTTTTGATAAGATTGCATGGAAAGATGATGCTAAAAAAAATGAAAAAAAGTGCTGTATTAACGTTAGTCTCAACATTACTGCTAGCCAACGCTTCAGTTTCTGCAGTCCCTATCGTTAATAAAGTGCCAGATAAAGCGCTACCTGAACAATTAAATAGCCAATCTTTTACTCTAGATCAGGCGATTGATTACGCAATAGCTAATAACCCTGATCTACAAATTGCTATCGATCGGGTTGATCAGGCTGACGCCCAGTTAGGTATTGCTTTATCTGCGTTTTATCCACAAATATCAGCACGAGTGGGATATGAAACTTCTAATAACCCTGCCCAAGTCTTTGCAATGATTGTATCGCAACGGGATTTTAATTCTGGCTCTATGGCTAATATTAATAACCCGGGTTATAGGCAGAATTTTCGTCCTGAGGTTATCGGCAAGCTCTCTCTCTTTCGTGGGGGGCAGGATTATCAAAACAGTAAGGCGGCAGAATTAGGACTAGATGCGGCTGAATATGAACGATCAACTGTTCATAATGCATTAATTCAGGCCATAACAGCCACCTATTATGCCTATTTGGCTTCGGTAGAAGCACAGAAAGTAGCGCAAGATTCGATTACAGCGATTACCAGTGAACTGCATCAAACCGAATTAAAATACAAGGCTGGCACGGTTCTTAAATCGGATGTTTTATCATTAGAAGTTAAATTGGCTGAAGCTCAAGACGCCCAAATTAGAACAGCTAATGGTATCGAGTTATCAAAAACCAATCTAGCCAACCTGTTAGGCTTACCGAGTCATCAACCCTTTAATATTGCGCCATCGGCTTCTATATTAGCATCGCCGAAATTGACCTCATCGTTTAACGAGTTACTAGAGCTCGCATTATCTCAGCGACCCGAAATTAAGGCGGCGGCAAATCAGGTTGAAATTAGCCTTCGTAAATTAAAAAGTGAGCAAGGGGCTTATTTACCTAAGGCCGACGCTTATGTGAGTTATGGGCAAAATAGTCAATCTCCCGGATTTTCAACCAGTAAAGATAATGTGACTGCGGGTATCACTGTCGAAATGGATGTATTTTCTGGATTTAATACTCAACAACGAGTCCGTGCAGCAGAACAAAAAGTAGCAGAGGCGCGTGAAACAGAACGTAAAATCAGCTTAGCCATTGAGCAAGAAGTTAAGACCGCTTATCTAAAGCTTCAAGAAGGCTTAGCACGTTTACATATGACCGATGTTTCGGTGTCTGCCGCTGATGAAGCCTTACGATTAGTCAATGAAGAAAGACATGCCGAAATAGTCACTGTCACCCGTTATATTGAAGCCGAAGTTGCCCGAAATAAAGCACAATCTAATACCATCGCAGCACAT
>CAIOMN010000005.1 GCA_903859415.1 uncultured Methylococcaceae bacterium | reverse complement strand
CGACTAAGACTTGGCGGGTTAAGGCGTAAGCACCTAACAGGGCTTCAAGTCGTTCTTGATAATTTTCGATGACATTAATCACAAAGCCAATGTTGACAATATCGGCTGCTTGTTTCGGTTGATCGGGCGCGTAGTGTGGGTCCCAACCAGATACGGTGATGTCATTAGCGGTTAAGTTTCTGATGTCATCGCCTTTGCCACAGCCATAATCAAACACGGTTAAACTGCCATCTAAATAGCCATGTCGAGCCAGGCATTGCATCGGTGCAGAGAGATTGCTTCTTGAGAGTGCCGTTAAGTGTCTGGAGATTTGACTGATGTTGGCGTTGAGCGCGTCTTGTACGATGTTGACTTCATTGTTTGCTTCATCATTGCCAATGGGGACAAATTGATGATCAATCAGTTGAAAGCCTTTGTCGGCTATTAGCTTTTCCCACGCTTGTTTAAAGCCGATATGAATGGGGTTTTCAAATAAGCCCAGTTCTTCGGCGGTTTCGGTGAGGGCTTTAAAGGGGCCACTACGGGGATCATCGGCGCGGATGAATAATTCTTTGCGGTGCAGAATAGGCGGGTTAATAGAGGTTTGATAACTGCGTTTTTCAACACGTTCTGCGTCCAGATCTATTCGATAACTGGTTTCTAAGGCGGGGAAGGGATCGGTAAAAAAGTCGGGATACCAGAGCAATGACAGCATGGGACTGTTAAGGTCATATTTTACGATGTTGTAATCCACACCGGCGGTTAATTGACTTAATGCCTCTGCTTTGGCAAGGCGGCGTTGTAGCTCTACTGGTTGCAAAGTAGTAAGGTCGATATGCCAGTAGAGGTTATTAAGGACTTTTTTACCAAGCATTGCTTAAAGCTCTATGGCGAGTTGTCGTAAGCGTAGCACTTCATTATAGAGGTGTTGTCCTGCGTACAGTATATCTTGTGCAGTGGTGTAGCGGCCAAAGCTGATTCGAACCGCGCCATACAGTCGATCACCTTCTATGCCAATGGCTCTAAGGACATGGGAGGCTTCAATCGTGCCGGTATTACAAGCGGAGCCGTTAGCGATAGCAAGTTGATCTTTTAAATGAATCATCAGTGAATCTGAACCCACATCATCAAAGCTGATATTGAAAATGGAGGCTAATTTTTGTTGCTGATCACCGTTAAAATGCACGCCTTTAAGTGTGTTGAGTTGTTCGGTTAATAACTGAGCTAGGTGTTCTGCGTGTTGTTGA
Organism: uncultured Methylococcaceae bacterium; assembly: GCA_903859415.1. GTDB lineage: Bacteria > Pseudomonadota > Gammaproteobacteria > Methylococcales > Methylomonadaceae > Methylobacter_C. The sequence goes on along the minus strand of CAIOMN010000005.1, from coordinate 14,877 downwards.
TCTTTTTCTAAAGAATGGGCAGCTAATTTAAAAGCAGTGGCCATACCGACGATTTGATGAGTGGGTAAAGTGCCGGGTCGTAGTCCGAATTCTTGTCCACCCCCTTGCATTAAGGGCATTAAACGTTGTCGTTTTCTATTACGAATATAAAGACAGCCGATGCCTTTGGGCCCATAACATTTGTGTGCTGAAACAGAGAGTAAATCAATCGGGGTTTGGCTGAGGTCTATCGCAAGTTTTCCAACACTTTGGGCAGTATCGACATGAAAGTAGAGCTTGTGGTTGGGGAAGGTGTGTTGTTTTTTTTGTAGGGCTTGGGCAATAGCTTCGATGTTTTGAATAACACCGGTTTCATTGTTGACGTGCATTAAAGAAACTAAAAAGGTGTCTGGCGTGATGGCGTCTAAAAGTGTTTCGAGGTTAATGAGGCCATTGTGATCAGGTTTTAAATAAGTGACTGTAAAGCCTTGGGTTTCTAAAGAGTGGCAGGTATCTAAGATGGCTTTGTGTTCTGTGGCGGAGGTAACAATATGTTTACGGGTGTTTTGTGGACTAAAGGCCAGTCCTTTTAAGGCGAGGTTGTTGGCTTCTGTCGCACCGGAGGTAAAGATAAGATCGTTGGCTTTGCAGTTTAAAAGCTCTGAGATGTCAGAACGGGCGGTTTCGACTAGGTGATAAGCGCGTTCGCCAAGGCTATGTTGTAAAGAAGCCGGGTTTGCAAAGTCACCTTCTAAGGTTAAACACTGTGCCATTGCTAAAGCGACTTCGGGTGCCATAGGTGTCGTGGCGGCGTAATCAAGATAAAGCGGGTGAGTCATAAAGCGTTAATAGCAATGGCGTGCTGTTTTACCATTTCTTTTACAAACTTCCAGCGACTGTGTGTATATATTGTCATAAGTAAACGCCGAGATTTGTGAAGTAAGATTATATTTTAGCACTTAAGGGCAAAGATTTGATTTTATGTCTTTGTTACGACAAGGTGTGGCGTGTTTAAAGATATAATTGGTTTAAAAGTTGACTGACGAAGCAACGAGATTTATTTGATTTAGTAAGGCTTGTGTATTGGTTTACTATATCGCTTAGTTTGATGATTCGAGGAGTATTTAATATTGAACCTAACCCCAGTAAAGCAACAGGCTGACGTAGTGAATGGTGTTTTACAGATTCAATTGCCTGAAGGTTTTAATGCTAAGCGTGTTGAATTAACAATTGTGCCTATAGAAGATGATGTCTCGTTACACACTTCTTTTCAACAGTTTTTACTCGATAGTCCGGAAATGTCGGATGATGAGTTTAATGCTATCGAAGAAAAAAGACGGCATTTTCAACAATGGAAATAATTTGTCTCGATATTAATGTAATAATTGCTCCTAACCGCAAAAAAGGCTGATAAAGATAAAACGTTTTTATATCAGTTAACTTTAAAACCTTATCAATTTGCAGTTTCAAGCATTACCGTTTATGAATTATTACGCGGTGATAATCAGGATGAAGATGCTTATTGGAAAGCAATGTTAAGCAATATGACAGCATTGAATTTTGATAGTCATTGTGCCGAATATGCGGCTACTATTTATCAAGATCTTAAAAAGAAAGGGTTGTTAATAGAAGCTGAGGATTTATTAATAGCTGCTACGGCATTGGCAAATAAAATGCCACTAGCTACCGGAAATATCAAGCATTTTGACCGTGTTGTGGGCTTGGAGTTAGTTGTTGAAAAATGAATTTGAAATCATCGCGTTACCTATTGAGCTTGTATCATCTGGATCTGTCTCTTGGGTAGAGCGCGTATCAACTGTTGCAGGAACATTAAATGATGATTTCCCTGATCAAATTGATAATTCTGATTTAAGTGATTATTTTTGCGAATTGATCCGTAAATACTAACCCACTAAAGCCGAAAAAACATCTAAGGTCGGAGTGAAGATTAAGAGATTAAAATCTGGATGGGATAATGATTATTTGCTTCGCATTCTAGGAGTGATTTAAGCGCGATTGCCCTGGTTGCCTGAGCAAGGCGGGTGTTAGAGTGCTTCTGGCTGTTGACGATTACCATACAGTCGATCACCTTCTATACCCATGGCTCTAAGAACATGGGAGGCTTCAATCGTGTCGGTATTACAAGCGGAACCGTTGGCGATAGCGAGTTGATCTTTTAAATGAATCATCAGTGAATCTGAACCCACATCATCGAAGCTGATATTAATAATACAGGCTAATTTTTGCTGTTGATCACCGTTAAAATGGGCTTTGCGTATCTCGTCCAATCCCACAACCGATATCAAGAGTGTTGCCAGTCTTGGTAAAGTAGGCTGTTATTAATGTATAGAGCCGATCAGGTGTTAAGCTGGAATGTAATTGTGCAATCCGTTCAGCCTCACGGTCATAAGTTTCGATGGTTTGTTTGTCCATGATTGGGCAGTTCAGGGATTAAATGTTGATGTGTTTTAATCAAGTAAATTAAGATGCAATGAGTAGTTTGGGTGCAGGCATAAAAAAGGCCTTGATAGATTAAGGCCTTTGGTTTGTTAGATTTGCATGTTTTACTGAGCAATAAAATCTGTCATTTTAAGTATGATCAGCTAACCATGTTTCTAAGTCTGACATGGCGTTAAAGTCTAATAAGGCATCGGCTAAGTCTTCTAGTTTTTCTAAAGGATAGGTCGGGAAGCTTTGTAAGATGGTTTCAAGTTCAGGTTGTACTCCGAATTTGCGTCTTAATAAACGACTCAGTAATTTAATACATTCTTCTTGTTGCCCTTTTTGTAACCCTTTTTGTAACCCTATTTGTTCACCTTCTGCAGATACTTCTTGATAAAAGCGGGTATCTTGTAATTTTACTTCATATACAGATAGCATTTGTTTAATCTCCTCGCGGCTTAAGTGGGGTAACTTATAAACCAAAATAGTTTCAATAAGATCCAAACCTTCTACATCTACTTTATCAAGTCGCTCTGCTAAATCTTTGGCTCGACTTATTGTCTGTTCTTTATCACTGACAATCAAGCGAATAAATTCAAGTGAAGGTGATAAGTCAGTGCGGTCTTGATAATCTTCTAAGTAAATACGATGGACCTGGGGTAAGTTTAAGAAAGGTAAAAACTCAATGCTGGCTTTCTTTTCAATAGATCGATTGGGATAAATCAACAAGATCAACCAGTCTCGTTGTGGCTTTTTTAAGTACAAGTAAAGCGTGAGTTCACTAAATAAGCGACCGTAAAAATCGTTATCCACTTGATACTGTACTTCAACAAAGATAATGGGTTGTTCTGGATCATCAGTAACCGGCTTGAACAAACCATCAATTCTAAAAGCGGTTTGTTTGATCTCTTCTGAGCTAAAGCCTCTAATCAAATGAGTTATAAAATTTATAATCAAGTTGATTTAATCTGGCGACATTATTATCTATATTTCCTAACTTTCCGAGTTAAGTGTCTGGAGATTTGACGGGTGTTAGAGTTGGGTTCGGTATGTTCAAGGTTGTCTCCATTGTCAGCCTCATCATTGCCGGAATTGAGTCTGAAATGGAGATTAGATAATGAGCTCCAAACTTAAAATATCACACAATAAGCTGATTCTCGTAGAAGGAGCAGATGCTTATTGGTTTCTTATTTGGGCTTTGAAAGCATATTCAATAGAAGATGTCCAAGTGATGGACTTTAAAGGCAATCCTGATTTGTTTATGTAAAGTGGCGCCTCCAAAAAATTTTGGCTGTATTGGAAATGGGCATTACATAAAATTAGGTAAAAACAAAGGAGAATCGACACCATGGGATCAGAATTTCGAACCGCTAAATGCCTGTTGAAGCGTCAACTCCGATGGTTAGAAAGCCTTTGTTATTCAGCCACTATGTATCACGTCCGATTCCACACCCAATATCTAAGGTAGCTGTATTTTTAATGAAATACTGGTTGATTAAATCATAAACTCGAATAGGGATTAGTGTTGAATGCAATTGAGCGACACTTTCCGCTTTCAGCATCTCGGTTGTAAATGTCTATTGTTTCTTTATCCATATCAAACAAAAGTTGCAAAAGATTAGGTTATTATAGTCATTACAAATAATTGTAGCACTATTGGTTTTTTTCAGAATTAATTAAAAATGCTTATTTCAATTTCAATGAGCAGGTGAATTTAGAATCGGTATCATTTGCCGAACTTTGTACACCCGATAAAACGCTATTATTACTGCAGGACGGCCAAGATACTTGGCTTTAATTAACTGTTTTTATCAATAATTTAATCAAGGAATATATCATGTATGCACATCGAACTATTCAACGGCTTAGTAATTTACACGTTCAATTTGATCTACCGCCTGAATTTGTGGGGTACGCGGAAGCCGAAATTATCGTGTTACCTATAGTTTTCCTCGGCTAAAGTGACTAGGAGATAAATTATGTACGCTTATAAAGAAATACTGACACTAGATAATCCACAACAAATTAATCTCAGCCAACCCTTACCTTTCTTAAAAGGGAAAAAAGTTGAAATACTAATTATTGTTGAAGACGACATTGATGAAACTGACTATATTTTACAAAACAAAGTATTAATGCAGCAAATCGCTTTGTCTCAACAAACGCATCAACAACAAACAGGTTATCAACCAACAGCAGAGGAATTGCATGAGATCGTTGGTATTTGAAGGTAAAACCTAGGAAGCTTATGAAGCGTTGCGGCAAAAAGATAAAAAACAGCATGTATTTCGTTTATCTTGTGTCAGACAATTAATATTAATCTGGAGTATGCAGTGTGACTTTATCTAATGTGGTTCATTTGCCCACAGCACAAGAAGCAGAAGAGGCTAAAATAACCAGTCGAGCTTTATCAAAATATGCCCATAACGAAAGGCTACATTTAAAGATAGCCAGTAATAATGAAGCGGAAGATTTAATTTTACCAGGCTATGCTATAAATTTATTACTCGCTATGTTGATGGAAATGTCCAAAGGTAATGCCATAACCGTGATGCCAACTCATGCAGAATTGTCTACTCAGGAAACGGCAGAGTTGTTAAATGTAAGTCGGCCACATTTAGTTAATTTATTGGAGCAGGGTAAAATTCCGTATAGAAAAGTGGCAAAGTATTCGGTTATTTATGCCCTCTGAAATAATCATTCATGAAAACTTTATGCGTAGGGCGATAGAGTTGGCTTTACATGTACCGCAATATCCCTTTGGAGCCATCATCGTCAATAGGGCTACTGGTGAGATCATCGCTGAGGGCTTTAATCAGTCTACACTCAATCCAACTTTTCACGGCGAAATGGTGGCTATTAATCGTTGTGCCGAATTGCATCATCCGGTGGATTGGAGTGAATTTGATCTTTATACCACGGCGGAACCCTGTTCAATGTGTCAGAGTGCTATCCAATGGGCGGGCATCGGGCGCATCTTCTATGGAACATCTATCCCTTATTTACAACAACTGAATTGGTGGCAAATTAATATTCGCGCTTCAGAAGTCATCGCTAAAACGTCATTTAGAAGCAATAGTCTTGTTGGCGGCATATTAGAAGCGGAATGCAATGCACTTTTTGATAATGCACCCAAAGGCATCTTTAATTTAAAATAATCTTATCAGCTTATAACCTCTGTCCGGTAACGATAAATCTTGACGCTATCAGACCAATAATCAGCCGGTAGGCCTGCTTTTTGTTTTAAATGTCGAAGGAATGTTTTGGGGTCTGGTAATTGCTCCCATACCGAAGGTAAAAAAGTGCCACGATGATAAGTTTCTTCCAAAATTAAACCGTCAACAGCCGGTTGAAGCTGATTGATTAAGTCCTGTTCTGATGTAAAGAGTAATCGTTCTGGAACGGTAAGTAGAGACAAATGAATCTCGATATCCTTAAATTCATCTCTTGAAAGAGGAGGAAACCGAGGATCTCTAAAGGCGGCTGAAAAGGCATTTTCTGCAATATCTTTGACCAGTGGTCTGACAGCTTCTAACATGCCAATACAGCCTCGCAATTGATGATTCTTCTCTAAAGTAACAAAGCTGGCGCAGTGTTCAGTTAATTCCTTAGGAAAATCAGCCAATTCGATGCTTAAGGGTCTGCCGGTCGTTAAACCATTGTCTATAGAATGCTTTGCTATCACCATTAAACGTTGTTGATTAATCTCATTCAATGACATAAGCACCATACCCTACCACTCTGCTTTTATCGCCAGCCGTATCCCCTGAATTACGTAGATCGATGGTCTTAATGCTTAGGCTATTTTCTCTAGCGTACTTTAACAGACCACTTATAGGCACTTTGCCGCAGGCTGATCCGGGTTCAAGTTGTTCATATTGCAAATGTTCTATGATGTCACTGGTTGCTTTATCCTGTTGTCTTGCCGTCGCATAGTCATGATAGTGGCTTAAGTCTGAACTGATCACAATGAGGGTTTCATCACCACCCCATAAGGCTTCAAGCACTTGACTGACTTCTTCAGGGGAGGCATCGCCCGCAACGATGGGTATAATTTTAAAGTCAGATAGCATGTCCTGAAGAAAAGGTAACTGGACTTCTAAACTATGTTCATAAATATGGGCTTCTTCAAGGTAATCAACAAAAGGTAAGTCTGATACGGTTTTTAGAGCCTCTTGATCAAGGCGTACCGAACCTAAGGGAGTTATAAATGAAAGCGCTTTACTTAACGCAAGCCCTTTAAAAGCAACCCGATGAGAAGGGCCTATCATGACAACACGAGTAATGCGGTCGCGTGCGGCCTTTAGTCGGCTATAGACACTGGCGGCAATAGAGCCTGAATAAATATAGCCCGCATGGGGGGCAATAATCGCTTTCGGAACGTGTGTAACAGGTTCATAATCAGCCAGAAAGTGACTCAGTATTTCATGAAGCTGTCCTGGATCTGATGGATAAAAAGTACCTGCTACTGCGGGTTGTCTGTTCATGATAAAAGCTCCCAGGTCGTAGAAAAACGTATTTAAACCGTTGTAACTCAATAGACTGCATTCTACTCTAATTGCTTGGCCACATACAAAAGACCTCAACAGTAAAGGGTGAGATGATTTAGCAAGACTTTCAGGAGCATAAAATGACTACTTTTATTACCCATGATACGGTTAAAACCCGCTACTGGCATGACTTAGGGGAGGGTCGTGTTCAGTGTGATCTCTGTCCACGCTTTTGTACGCTTCATAAAGATCAGCGAGGCTTGTGCTTTGTCAGACAAAATCTGGATAATGAAGTGGTTATGACGAGTTATGGGCGTTCCAGCGGATTTGCGATTGATCCGATTGAAAAAAAACCCCTGAACCATTTTTTACCCGGTACACCGGTACTCTCTTTTGGAACGGCGGGTTGTAATCTGGCCTGTAAGTTTTGTCAGAACTGGGATATCAGTAAGTCACGCGAAATGGATACCTTAATGAGCAAGGCTTCGCCTGAAGCTATTGCTCTAGCCGCACAGCAATATGGTTGTGATAGCGTTGCTTATACTTATAATGATCCGGTTATTTTTCATGAATATGCCATTGATACCGCACAAGCCTGTAGAAGTTTGGGTATTAAATCTGTCGCGGTTTCGGCGGGTTATGTCTGTGTTGAACCCAGAGCTGAGTTTTATCAATGGATGGATGCCGCTAATATTGATTTAAAAGCCTTTACTGAACGGTTTTATCATCAAATCACTGGCTCACATCTTGAAGCTGTCTTGGAAACCCTGAAATATATCAAACATGAAACATCAACCTGGCTAGAATTAACAACACTCCTTATTCCCGGTGAGAATGACTCAGCAACTGAACTTGAAGCATTGACCCAATGGGTGGTCGAGAATCTGGGGCCTGATGTGCCGCTGCATTTTTCCGCTTTTCATCCCGACTGGAAGATGCGAGATAAGCCGCGTACTCCCATTGAATCATTATTAATGGCCAGACAAATTGCTTTAAAAAATGGTGTTCATCACGCTTATATAGGAAATGCTCATGATAAAGCCGCAGACAGTACTTATTGTCATCACTGCCATAATTTATTGATAGGGCGAGATTGGTATCAATTGTCTGAATGGAATCTCGATGATAAAGGGTGTTGTCGTTTTTGTGGTACTGCCTGTGCCGGCGTGTTTAGACCAGAACCCGGGAATTGGGGCGCAAGATCTCAAAGAATAGGGATTGTCTAACCCTGATGGCATTAAGTTAAGCGTAAACCAGGTCTTGTTTGCTCTCAATTTGGTAATTGAAAGACGCGTAAACTTGTCACTGATAGCGCTGTCTGTTATTGTCTGTCGACAAAGTTTTCTAGGCAAGCAGAGGTTATCATGTCAGGCAGAATTGATTTTACGATGGGCTTTAAAACTCAGGGAGCAGGGCAAAAGAATGAAAGCAGTGAGGGATACCGCATTTATATTTTAGGGGGTTTTTCTGGTCAGTCTGATGGTTCATGGGAGCAGCGAAAAATCAGAGGGATAGATATGGATAACTTCGATCAGGTAATGACTCAAGTCAATCCATCGCTTGAAATAGGTTCCGGTTTGACCTTAACGTTTAAAGCATTAGATGATTTTCATCCTGATGCCTGGCTTGACAAAGTTCAGCTAATCGCTGATTTGCAGAAGTTGAAAAGAGAGTTAAATAACCCTGCTACGGCTGCACAGGCAGCGGCGAAAATACAGGCTTATTATCAATCTGAAACGAATAGCGAAACGCCTGTTACACCCGTTCAGCAGAAGGAGACCGGCGAAAGTTCGGACGATATTATGGAAAGATTGCTCGGTAGAAAATCAGTTAATACTGCCAGCAGTACACAATCGGTGGATCACTTTATTAGTCAGATTATCTCTCCCCATGTAACAAAGGAGGTTGATCCACAACATCAGGCTTTTATCAAATTGATTGATTCAATGATAGGCCAGTTCTTGCGCATCCTTTTGCATAATCCTGACTTTCAGCATTTGGAAGCGCTCTGGAGAACCACAGAAGCCTTAGTTAATGAAGATTTGGCTGATGAACAAAGCATATATCTGGTTGATATCAGTCAAACGGAGTTGTTGGATGAACTGAGAAAAGGCAATCGCATTTTTGAACAAAGATTGTTACAGCATGTTCAGTCGAATGATGATGAGCAGACGGTGTTATTAATCGGTGATTATTCTTTTTCTGATAGTGACGATGATAGAGACTTGCTGGGGTATTGCAGTCACTTGGCAAAAGCCTCAGGGGGTTCTTTTCTGGGAGGTGCAGGAGATGCATTAATTGAAAATTCAGTCTTGGGTGAGTCTGTAAAGGGTAAAAATTGGACTCAGTACTTAAGCGACGTTAATACGGACCGCGTTATATTAGCTTATCCACGTTATTTATTGAGACTGCCTTATGGCAATAAGCGTGATCCGATTGATGCTATTGAGTTTGAAGAATGCTCGGCAATTCCACAGACAGAGGAGTTGCTATGGGGGAATTCAGCCTTTATAGGGGTGCGTTTTTTGATAAAGACCAGTCAAGGAGACAACCGTCAAGATCTGCTATATTTCAGCGATATTCCGGTCTTTAGTTTTGATCAGGATGGGGAGAAGGTCTTGCAACCTGCAACTGAATTATTATTGAATGAAGCGCAGGCGAATGCATTGTTATCTAAAGGAATCTCTCCATTGCTCGGTTTTCGTCAGCGCTCTGGTGCCCGTTTAATGGCTATTACAACGTTGTCTGAATAGTCCTGGTTCGTATAGATGAAAAAAACGTCCATGACTTTAGTCATGGACGTTTATATTTTGCCTTTTAATCCCATGAATATTGACTTGATTTGTGTTTCTTTTGGTTTACGTTAATGTAACTGGCAATAGCAGCTATTGCGAAAAGTGTAGATGAAATGATAAATTCTCCAGAGATATAGCCAACTAAGCCTATTAAAAAGAGTATAGCAATTAAAATGTCTTTTGCTACGGTACACATGAGTTAATCCTCATTAAGTTGAACAGATTTCATACTGCAGATTAACTATAGTAAAGATACCTATTGTTGACAATGGTTCTAGGTATTTATGCATTGTTTCTTAATTTGATACATTATATTAATGAATTTTTAATGGCATTCGTTTAAAATACTTCGTTTTTTGTCTATCAATTAAACATATTGACTATTATGAGGCTTATTCTGCTGTTGTTGGTGCGTTAAGAAGGTCTTGCCCCGCTGGTTTATTTATGAAAAATTGTTTAAAGCTGTTCTCGCTCATTTTTTTAGTTTCTTGTAGTGAGCTTCCCCCTAAAAATACAGACAATCTGTGTGCCACGTTTAAAGAAAACGAAGATTGGTATGAGGATGCTAAAGAATCTTCTAAAAAATGGGGGGTACCGGTTCATGTGCAGATGGCCATTATGCACCAAGAGTCCCACTTTGTAGCGGATGCAAAACCTCCTCGTATCTGGTTATTGGGTTTTATCCCCTGGTTTAGACCGAGCAGTGCTTATGGGTATGCACAGGCTTTGGATGATACTTGGGATCACTATGTTGATAATGCCGGGAGCTGGTGGGCTGATCGTGATGACTTTACGGATGCGGTCGACTTTATTGGCTGGTATAGTTATAGCAGTCATGCGCAATTGGGTATATCCACATCAGATGCAAAGGGCCTTTATCTTGCTTACCATGAAGGGCTGCGGGGTTATCAGCGTAAAGCGTATATAAATAATGCCTCCTTAAACAGGGTTGCTGATAAAGTGGCTAATAAAGCCAGGGAATTTCAACGGCAATTGAGCACTTGTAAAATCAATTGAAAATGTAAGGCGTTTTTTTGATAAAATATAATTTTCTTCGTTACTTAAAGGCAAATTCGTGAGAAAAATTCAAATTCAGGTTATTTCAATTATCACCGTTTTTATTATAGGGATCACTATGTTTTCAATGGCAAATGCTACTTCACCAGAAGAGAATAAAGCTGCAGGTGTTGCTTTCTTAGCAGAAAATGCTAAAAAACCGAATATTGTAACGACAGACACTGGTTTGCAATATGAGATTTTAACCAAAGGAACCGGTACCGTTTCACCTAAAGCAACTGATAACGTAACAGTACACTATAAAGGTACAACGATTGATGGAACTGAGTTTGATAGTTCATATGGTCGCGGTTCGCCGACGTCATTTCCTTTAAATCGCGTGATTCCTGGTTGGACTCAGGGCGTGCAATTAATGACTGAAGGCGCTAAATATCGTTTTTTCATTCCTTCAGAACTGGCTTATGGTGAGCATGGTGCTGGCGGCGTTATTGCTCCCAATGCAACCTTAATTTTTGAAGTTGAGTTAATCAAAATTCAGTAAGCACGCTTCACAAAGGCGTAAGACCACAGGCGCTCAGTCTGTGTCTTACGCCTTTTTTATTTAAAACCACTCCTCACACTATGCCCACTTATCAATTATTTGCCACAACGCCTAAGGCGATGGAAACCATCCTCACCGACGAGCTTAAGTCGCTGGGTATTAATGACATCAAGGCGACTATGGCAGGTGTGGCTTTTCAGGGTGATCTTGAAACCGCTTACCGAGCCTGTTTATGGTCCAGAACGGCTAATCGAATTTTATTGGTATTAAGTTCTTTTACCGTTAAAACGCAAGACGATCTTTACAAAGGTGTGCAACAAATCAATTGGTTTGAGCATATTAATCCTGAAGATACCTTTGCTGTGTCGTTTAGTGCAAAGAACTCACAAGCGATTAACAATACTCATTTTGGCGCCTTGAAAGTTAAAGATGCGATTGTTGATCAGATGCGTGAGACCTTTCAAAAGCGTCCCAGTATTGATACCGAACAACCGAATATTCGCATTAATGTTTATTTGCAAGGTGAGCAAGCTCAACTAAGCCTGGATCTTTCGGGTGAGAGTTTGCATCGTCGCGGTTATCGTGATGTAAATATTAAAGCCCCAATGAAAGAAAATCTGGCAGCAGCGATGTTGTTACGCTGTGGTTGGCCAGAAATGGCAAAACAAAAAGCATCTCTGATTGATCCTATGTGTGGCTCAGGCACCTTATTGCTTGAAGCCGCAATGATCGCCGCCGATTATGCCCCCGGTCTATTACGCGAATACTACGGCTTTACCGGCTGGAAAAAACATGATGTTGAATGCTGGAAGAGGCTGCGGATGGAAGCGTTACAGCGTCGAAAAGTCGGTTTAGAAAAGTTGCCTATTATTGTCGGTTTTGATCAAGATCGTCATACCGTTAATACCGCATTGCAACATATTGCTAATGCGGGCTTACAAAACAAGATTCATGTTGAGCGTCGGGATATTGAAGAAGCCAAGCCTGCCGACAGTTGGTCGTGTGGTTTATTAATATGCAATCCGCCTTATGGTGAGCGCTTAGGCGATGAGGAAGAAATCGCAGAGTTATATGTCAAGTTTGGTAACACCTTAAAGACTCGGTTCGTCGGTTGGAAAGCTGCGATGATTATCAGTAATCCTGAACTGGGTTTTCGTTTAGGTATCCGTTCACAGAAACCGATTACTTTATTTAATGGAGCGCTTGAATGTAAGTTATTGCGCTTTAACATTGAAGAAAATAACTTTTTTATTCCTAAAGCCAGAAATCAGGAAGAGCGTATTGCCCAGGTTATGGCCATTAGTAAACCCCCACAACCAGCATTAAGCGCAATTGGCGATTCAGAACATGATTCTACTGAGAGTGAGATTAATGTCAGCCATCATCAAGAAGAAAGTGCTGTTGGGGCGATTGATTTTGCAAATAGACTAAAAAAGAATGTAAAGAAATTATCTAAATGGGCAAAGCAAAATCAGATCACTTGTTATCGGGTTTATGATGCGGATTTACCGGATTATTCAGCAGCTGTGGATATTTATCAGGGTGAAGAAACCTGGGTTAATGTTCAGGAATATGAGCCGCCTAAAACGATTGATCAACATAAAGCAGATCAACGTTTAGCCGGTTTACTGGCAGAAATTCCAAACGTATTGGGCGTTAACCGTGAGCAGGTCTTCTTAAAGATTCGTCGAAAACAAAGAAGTACCGATCAATATGAGAAGCATGATAATCAGGGACGCTTTCATGTTATTGAAGAAGGCGGCTGTAAGTTATTAGTTAACTTTGAAGATTATCTGGATACGGGGCTGTTTCTCGATCATCGACCTATCCGCTTACAGCTTCAAAAAGAAGCTAAAGATAAGCGCTTTTTAAATCTGTTTGCTTATACAGGCAGTGCAACGGTTCATGCGGCTGTTGGTGGCGCTAAATCGACTACGACCGTGGATATGTCTAATACGTATCTTCAATGGGCCAAGAATAATCTGGCGTTAAACCCCAATGCGGGTGAGCATGAGTTTGTACAGGCAGATTGTCTGGAGTGGTTGGCCAATCAGGCGAGTCAACCTGATAGTCAGCATTATGATTTGATCTTTCTTGATCCGCCGACATTTTCTAATTCAAAGCGAATGGACGATGTGTTTGATATCCAGATTGATCATGTGCAGTTGATTAAAAATGCGGTGAGCTTGTTAACGCCGGAGGGTGTATTATATTTCTCGACTAATTTTAGACGATTTAAAATAGATAATGAGGCCTTGTCTGAGTATGATGTTCATGACATTACTGCGAAGACCATTCCAGAAGACTTTTCTCGAAATCCAAAAATTCATTATTGTTGGAAAATAAAGCATGGCGCGTCAAATTAAGTTATTAATCTCAGGTCGGGTACAAGGGGTATATTTTCGTTACTTTACTCAAAAGAAGGCTAAGCAACTGGGTGTTAATGGTTTTGCTAGGAATTTGCCTGATGGACGGGTTGAGATAGTAGCTGAAGCTGATCATGAACCGATTAATCAGTTAATTGAATGGAGTCATAAAGGCCCTATAACTGCCCGTGTTGATCAGGTTGAGTTTATTGATATTGAAATCGATGAGGTTTTTACCACGTTTGAAATAAGGTAAGACTCAACTTAGATATTCTCAGGTAAGTACAAATATAATGTTCAGAACGCGGCTGGTAATATCAGTTGCTATAAATACTCACTGATTAGTATCAAGAATGGTCGGCTCATTAGTGCCAAAAGTTGCCAGACGGTTACTCCAAACCAACGTCCGCATTATATGTAATTGCTGTCGTTTAAACCGCTCCAATGAAAGGTATCTTAAGATATTCAAAAATATTAATTCCAAGATGTGTTATTAAACTGGTCTTGAACCCTAGTTAAACAAATAGTTTATGTATGCGCACGAAAAACTCGCTGAATAATATTATCCGGTAGGTTAATACGATCAAACGCAGTTACAGGATAAAGATAGTCTTCACCAGATTCATCAATAACTCTAATTTGACCATGCTTTTCTGCATCGGCATCTGCGACTATCTCATAGAGTTTACGCATTTCCAGTGATACTTCGTAGCCATGGTTATCGACACAGACAACAAATTCGTGTGTATTCATAGTTATATATCCAAATAACGCTTAATTTTAAATTCGCGCTTGCCAATGCCATTAGCTTCATACCAGTGAAGCTCTGCATCGCGAAGCGTCCCATCACTTAAACGAACAATAGCGAAACCTTTACACTTACGCCAGTTACCCAGGCCATGAACTTTCCTAAGACGAGTCAATTCTCTGATAGCAGAGCCACGAGCAAAGGTCTCAGTTTGTCTGATTTTACCCATTATTTCAAAGTCCATTTAGGAATTCTATCACGACTATCTCTATCTGGCTAAGGATAAGGTCACTCCAATTCAGTTATCACTGAGTCTAACCTTTGATTGTCGATCGATAGTTAAAGTTAATATGCAAGTTAGTCTTTAATATCAGTAGATTAAATTAACGCAAAAAGTCGAAGAGGACAATCCGCAACTGTTAAGGGACATTGAACGCATCCTGGAACCACACAGTGAATCGGACAGCCATTTGAGAACAACCTTGCTACACACTAATAT
>CAIOMN010000004.1 GCA_903859415.1 uncultured Methylococcaceae bacterium | reverse complement strand
GATTCGCCGCCAATGTCGATAATATCAACCCCTTCTTCTAACATTTGCTCAACGTGTATCAGCGCCTCCTGTAAGCCAGAAAATAACCCGCCATCAGAAAAACTGTCGGGTGTGACATTTAAGATCCCCATTATGAGTGGTTTTTGGATTTGGCTGAACATGTTTAAGCGCTCCTATGCAATGAGATAAGCAGTTTCAGGTATAATGACCGGATACTGTCGACTCTGAATAATGTCATGAATAAACCACGACTAGCTTGGGCCATTACTGGTTCCGGTCATTATATAGAAGAATGCTTAAATTTCCTGCTTACCCTTGATGCTGTTGATTTATATTTAAGTCAGGCAGCGGAGGAGGTCATTAAAATGTATGGTTTTAATCTGACTGAAATCCGTGAAAAAATGCCGGTGTATCGGGATAAAGCAGCTTCTTCACCCCCTGTTGGGCTTTTTTATACCGGTTATTATCATACCTTTGTGATGGCGCCTGCGACTTCTAATACGGTGGCTAAGTGTGTGTTAGGCATCGCTGATTCTTTGGTGACTAATTTATATTCTCAAGCCGGAAAATGTCGAGTGCCCAGTATTGTTTATCCCTGTGATATTGCGCCAGAAATGGAAACCACTGCACCTAAAGGTAAACGGGTGATGGTGTATCCTCGTCAAATCGATTTAGAAGGGACTGAAAAATTAGGTATGTTTGAATACACGAGTATTGTTAAAAGCGTTGATGAGTTAATTGCGAGTGTGACAGCACGTTTGGCTGTGGTTGCCAATGAGGGTGCGACCGAGTGAGTGAGCATTTACTGTTTCTGACGGGTAAGTTAGCGGAAAAACAGCTGCGTAGTATTCTGGAAAAAATGCAGCCGGAGTTTACTTATACCGTTCATCAGTTGGGGCTTAAAGTGGCGGCGTTAATGACTGCCGATATGATCGCCCGGCGCTTGACTGAGACCTTTGGGGCAGATCGCATAATCGTTCCCGGTCGGTGCCGAGGCGATTTAGAGGCTTTGTCGGTGACATTGGGTGTGTCTGTGGTTCGAGGGCCAGAAGAGCTTAAAGACTTACCGCAATATTTTGGTAAAGCCGCACAAAAGCCTGATTTAAGCCATTACAAGGTTAAGATCTTCGCTGAAATTGTGGATGCGCCTCATGTCAGTGTTGAAGAGGTCGTTAAGCGAGCTTATTACTACAAAAAAAATGGTGCAGATGTTATCGATATTGGCTGTTTGCCAAGTACCGATTTTCCACACATGGAAGAGATAATTCAAACCTTAAAGCAGGAAGGCTTTAGGGTGAGTATTGATTCTTTGGAAGCTGATGATTTGTTAAGAGGCGGTAAAGCGGGTGCAGACTTTATGCTTAGTTTGCATGAAAGTACGCTCTGGATCGCTGATGAAGTGGCTGCTACACCGATTATAATTCCAGAGCGGCACGAAGATTTAGACTCTCTGGATAGAGCTATTAAAATCATGCAGGAAAAGCAACGGGCTTTTATTGTTGATCCTATTTTAGATCCTTTGCATTTCGGCTTTACTGATTCGGTGGTGCGTTATCATGCCGTGAGAAATAAGCATCCATCTATCGAGATGATGATGGGAGTGGGAAATATTACTGAATTAACGCATGCCGATACGGCGGGTATGAATGCGCTATTATTAGGCATTTGCTCAGAACTTAATATTAATCATATCTTGGCAACTGAAGTCAGTCGCCACGCCTGTCGCGCTATTAAAGAAGCCGATTTAGCCAGACGAATCATGTTTGCAGCTAAACAGCATGACACTTTGCCTAAGCACATTGATCCTGGCTTGATGGCTTTGCATGAGACCGCGCCTTTTCCCTATTCCTTGGAAGAAATTAAAGAGTTAGCAGGGCAAATCACCGATCCCAGTTTTAGGATTCAAACGAGCGCTGAAGGTGTGCATATTTTTAACCGTGATGGAATGCACAGTGCGCATGATCCGTTTGTGTTATTTCCTGAACTTAAGGTTGAAACCGATGGCAGTCATGCCTTTTATTTGGGTGTTGAATTGGCCAGAGCGGAAATTGCCTGGCAATTAGGTAAGCGCTTTACCCAGGATCAAGCCCTCACTTGGGGTTGTGCAACTGATCAAACCGAGCAATTGGTTGATCTGCATAATTTTAAGCCAGCAGGCACTACTTTACAAAAACAAAAATGATTCAAGAATTGATTGTTACCACCCAGAATAGTTTGGGTGTGGCCCATTTAGCTCCGATGGGCATTCATAGTGTTGGCGATGATATTATTATGTTGCCATTTCGACCTTCTACCACACTGAATAACCTATTAGAAACGAAAGTGGCTATTCTTAATTATTGTGATGATGTGCGTATTTTTGCAGGTTGTTTAACAGGTCGGCGTGATTGGCCTTTAGTGGCAGCTGAAGTCATTAAGGGGCAGGTAATAGCGGGGGCCTTGGCTCATACTGAACTGGAGTTGTTGCGCGTGGAAAATGATCCAACTCGCCCAAAGTTGTATTGTAAAGCGGTTCATACGGTTAATCATGCGCCTTTTAAGGGCTTTAATCGTGCGCAGTACTCAGTGTTAGAAGCCGCTATATTAATCAGTCGCTTAGAGTGGTTGCCGATGGAGAAAATTGAAGCAGAAATAAATTATCTACGCATTGGGCTGGAAAAAACAGCGGGTGAAAGAGAGTTAGAGGCATGGTCCTGGATTATGGCAGTTATTGATCAATTTAAAGCCAGGGTTTCAGTATGACAGGGATGTTGGCAAGTGTTAACTGTGTAGCGGAAGCTTTGTTAGTTTTAGACGCAGGGGTCGATATTATTGATTTAAAGCAACCAGCGTTAGGCGCTTTGGGGGCGTTAGATATTATAGCTGTTCAAGAGATTGTTACTGAAGTTAATCAGCGTTGTCCCGTGAGTGCAACTATCGGTGATTTACCGATGCTACCGCAGTTGGTTTTTAATGCGGTCAAGGCGATGGCTGAGACGGGGGTTGATTATGTAAAAATTGGCTTTTTCCCGGGTGATGACTGGCAGGGAACCTTAAACCAATTATCACTATTAACGGCTCAAGATTATCGTTTAATTGCGGTGTTATTTGCAGATACTCAGCCGGATTGTTCTGTGCTATTGGCATTGAAAAAAGCAGGTTTTACTGGTGTCATGGTGGATACTATGGATAAAAAATGCGGTTCATTAACACAGTTGATGTCCTCTATAGCGCTTGCTGAATTTGTAAAAAAAGCTAAAGATTCAGGTATGCTGTGCGGTTTAGCGGGGTCATTGAGGCTTGATGATATTCCCTCATTATTACCT
>CAIOMN010000003.1 GCA_903859415.1 uncultured Methylococcaceae bacterium | reverse complement strand
CTCTATCCCGTGCAGAAGTTTGATTCTGATACCGAACGTCGTTTTGCCATTATTTTAGAGCGTGATGCACTACGGTGGTTTAAACCCGCCAAAGGGCAGTTTAATATTTATTATCGTGATGGCGTTGAACATCCTGAATACATCCCCGACTTTGTTGCTGAAACAGCGGAGGGCGTTTTGATGATCGAAACAAAATCACAAGCTGATATGACCCATGCCAAGGTGTTAGCAAAAGCAGAGGCCGCAAAGACGTGGTGCCAGAACGCCAGTGATTACTTGTTGAAGAATGGCGGTAAAGCGTGGCAGTATTTACTGATACCCCATGATGAAGTTAAGGAAAACTTTAAACTGGTGGATTATGTAAAGAGATTTACCTATCCTGTTCTATAAAGGATAGCAACACCTTGTTACTCTTTAACGTACCACCAGTCGATAGGTTTGTTCCTTTATACGGGTCAGTCCGCGTTCTTTAAAGGCTATTTCTTTTCCTAACACATCTTCAGTAGCCAATAATTCGACATCACACCAAGGACTAAACAATTTTTCAACGTCTTCGTTTTCTACACTGAAGGGTGGCCCCTGCATTTCATGCTTGGGATAGGCAAAAGTGATTAGCAAGATTTCTGTGTTAGCAGGCAGCAAAGTAGAAAGGCTTGATACATACTGGATACGCATGTCGTCTGGCAAAGCCACCAGTGCAGCACGATCATAAACCACGTTAACATCGCCTAAGTCAGAAGGCCGTAAGGCAAAAAAGTCTCCACAGAGAATTTGTAGACCCTCTACTTCACTAACAATAAAATCACCCTTATGCCTTACCGTGGGCTTTAAATCGTTTTCCGAGAAAAAAGACTCGACGGCAAGTGGGCTTAATTCAACCCCCACTACTTGATAGCCCATCCCAAGCAACCACAGCATATCATTACTCTTTCCACATAAGGGAACGAAGACCCTATCTCCCTTGTTTACCGATAATGTTGACCAGTAATGTTGTAAATGTGGATTTATTTCCTGTTTATGAAAACCAATCTGATTTAGTTTCCATCGTTCGTGCCAGAATTCATGCTGCATGGCTTATACCTTGTCTGTCAATCTTGATATTAAATTTAAAATGGTAGAGCGGGTGGATTTTGTGGTACAAACACGGTTCATTGTACTTCAATCACACTTGATCGTGGCAAGAACATAATCGGTCAGGGCTAGACTACAGTTATCTGGGGTAAGAGCGCTCTTGATCGACCCAAGAATACAGTAAGTCTCCCCCAGAATGTCATTATCTGCCCCAAGAATAGAGTTTTCTTACCCAAGAACGCTATTAATCAGGGATAACATTCAGTGCTTCTCCTAAGATCAAGCCTTGTCTACTCACTCTTCATGCCATTCTTGCCCCAGAAAACTACATTTCCAATTACTTTTACTCCAATCTGACCCCAGAAAACAGTATTCTTGGGTCAGACTGCTCCATATCAGAAGTGGATGACTACAGAAAATAGATTCTCTATTGCATTTGCGCTTCGATAAATTACAACTTCTCTCCGCAATAGTTGACATTTTTTAGTTTAGGGATATAAATTAATCATCACTGCGGAGGTTTTTATTATGCCTGAATTTAAAAGTTACTCAGATAATCCTTATCGGGAAACCGTTGTTAATGAGATAGTGGCAGGGATTGATCGTGATGTAGAGCGGAGTGAAGATATTCTGATGCTAGGGCTTGCTACAGGCATGTTTTCATCGCTGCTGGCTCCGATTGCCCCACCGCATGTACTTTTGCCCTTAGTGGCCTTAGCCTTTGCCTTATCGGCAGGGTTTGCGCGGATTAACTATCAGAATATGCAGAAACGGCTATCCGCTTCTATCGTTCAACTTAATTATCAGCAAAGAGCTGTTTTAAGCCCAATAGCACGGGTATTTGCTGATTTTCCGATGGAGCCTTTAGAAGACTCCTTAAATCCCTTAAAGAACGTGAAACGGACCTGGAAAAGCGTGTTGGGGGGGATTATTATGAATCCGTTCTGGATACCCATTTTTTATATGTTGGGAATGCAAATCGGTGAAGAGAAGAATGTCTATGAATTAAACAGAGCCATTATAGGCGTTGAGCAAAAAATAAAACCCGCTACGATTCCCTTAGAAGAAAGAGATGCTTGAGGTTAACTGCCGTTGTTTAAATAGCCAAGAATTTCTTCAGTATGGCCTTTAACTTTCACTTTTCGCCATTCCTTAACCAGGATACCGTCCGGGTTAATGAGGAAAGTGCTTCTTTCTATGCCTCGAACCTGCTTCCCGTACATGTTTTTCATCTTGATCACATCAAATAACTGACAGAGCGTTTCATTTTCATCCGACAGTAAGTCAAAGGGAAAGACTTGTTTACATTTGAAGTTTTCATGTGAGCGCAGCGTATCCCGCGAGATACCTAAGATGGTGGTGTTTAAGGCTTCAAATTTCTCAATATGGTCTCTAAAAGATTGGCCTTCTAGCGTACAACCGGGAGTGCTATCTTTAGGATAAAAGTACAGTAAAACAAAACGGCCTTGAAGTTCACTGAGCTTAATCGTTTTATCACCGGTCGATGAGGCTTCAAAATCGGGTACTGTAGTTCCAATCGTTATTGAGGTCATAATATAATTAGCGTTTTAAAGGTTCAAGAATTGCATCAATATTCAATTGATCGCAAAAGTCTAAAAACTCCTCCCTCAGAGATAGCAGCGACAAAGAGGAGGGGATTAGGATTATAAATTTGGTTGAAAAGACTGCTGATTGAATATAGGCGGCCTGATAGGAACTGCCTGTTATTTCTTCAATGGCCACATCGCGATCAAACAAAAAAGAAGTGATGGACTCTACAATGCTATCTTTGTCCAGGGAAATGGTTTCCAATGAATAAGGGATGCAATCTTTATTTTTATCCTTGTCTTTTTGATCCGGTCTTAATGTATGAATTTTTATGTCTAGGCGCTTTTGGATACTATCGAGGGTGTTTTCAACTTTTGCAATTTGATTCCAATTACCTTGGATTAGCAGGTATGCAGCAGTGGATTGGCCTAATTGAGAAGATCTTATTTCTAAAATATTACAGTTGCAATCACGCACAACGGGTAATATTTCTCCAATAAAATTGGTCTGATTGATACCTAAAACTGTAATGGCTAGTTGCATTGTATTATTTAAAGTTAATTTTTAGAAAGTTTATCATCAAAATCAATAAAACTTTACCAACAATAAAGATTTTTGGTATTAAAATAACAGCATCTTATTAATATTAACATGTAAACCGTAGTATAAACCTTCGCGCTTGATTTAATTTGTCAATGGTTATTTTATAAAGTTCAGATATGAGTAAAAAAAAGAAAGGTAGTCAGAATAAACTGTTCAATAATTTTAATGCGGAGTCAGATGATTTTGTTCTCGCTGATTTGAATACGACAGAGCCTGATCAAGAGCTTTCTCCAGTACCCTTGTCTACATTTAATGATGATGGGGCGACTATTGATGGCTTGTTGATTAATTCAAATATAGAGTCCAAAGAGGGAGGCGATGAGCAAACTCTATCTGATGATGTGCTATTGATTGACGATGTTGACGTAGTCGATGATTTTTCAAACTCTGATCGCTTTGTGGTTGGACCCATTGAGCATGAGGAAGAACCAAAAGTTGAGATTAAGGACACGTTAAGCAACAACAATGCTGAGCTTAAGTTCGATAAAACAGTTGAGGATTTGTATTTTAAAGATGAAATAAACCCTGAAGAAATCACTCCTGAAGCGGCTGTTAGAAGGATTAGGGTGTCTATTAATAAGAAGCCGGGGAAACCAGCAACTCCCGAACCTAAAAAATTAGAGCTGTCTTTTTTTGGAAAAGAAAAAAAAAGTTATAAGAGCGAAGAGGTTGGTGTTCAAACAAAAAATGCGGCTCCAATTAATTATGTGGCTTTAGGTCTCTGTTCTGCCGCTTTATTATTTGCTGTGTTTATAACTTATGAAATCGTACACTTAGAGAGTCAAATTTCAAAGCTATCCAATATAATGTCCGTTCTTGAAGAAGATGTCAGTGCACTGACTGAAAAGAGTTCAGCGTTGGGTTCTTCAAATTCAGGAAGCAGTACTGTTGGAAATACAGGACAGGAAAATACGCAGGCAATAGCGCCTTCTGCGCCATTAAATAAAGTTGAAGAAACGGCTAACCCTGATGTGAAAAAAAAATTAACCGATCCCGTCATCGAGAAGCCCGTTAAAACGAAGGTAAAAAAAATAGAATTACCAGCTAATACGACTGTAAAGACCGTGTCTTTAAATGAGCACCCCAAAAAAATCAAAGAATTGTTGGTGGTTAATAAAAGCGTACCGACCAGTCATGTCCTCCATAAAGTAAGTCATTATGAGTTACAGAAAGCGGTTAAGCATGATTTACAACAAGCCAATAAGAAACTGGCTTTAGAAAACAAAAAAGGTGTAAAACCCATTATTACAGGGTCACACATTCCTAAGCCCAAAGAACAGCCTTCTGGGCCAGGGTGGATGGTTAGTTTAATTGCTTATGAAGATGAGCGTTTCGCTAAAAGAAAAGCGGCGCGGTTAATCAATCAGGGGATTCCGGTTAAAGTCATCCCTATTCATGCTAATAAAGACAAATGGTATCAGCTTAAAGTCGGGGGCTTTAAAAATAAAGAAAGTGCAGAATCCTATGCCAGTAAAGTAAAAAAGTCACTTAAGCTAAGCAAGGTTGCAGTGAGTTATCACTGAGTTGATTGGATGGATCATTTTTAATGCGGTAGGTTATTAAATTGATACTGTTTTTTTAGGCAATGGTCTAACCACTTCTGGAGAAAATAGTTTAATTTCCATTTATAGTTCATTATCTCACTGCTGAGTCCTGGATTCTTATAGACTTTTGTCACGTGAGCGCGATCTTCGTCATTCAGTACCTCTGCTAATTGAGCATCTAAATAAAGTCGTATTTGTACGGCTGGCTTCATAAGATTATCTAAATTCATACTAAAACGATGACTCAGTTCTACGGTCATGGTATAGGGTGAGATAGCAATAATGGTCAGATGAAGATCGGCATTGTTGTTATGTGCGGCAATGCCAATTGCGGTATTTTTACAACTGAGTAGGTCAGGTATAAGCTTAAGTAATTTTTGATAATTCGATTCACAAATCTGTTCTAAACAATACGATTTGTTGATGGGGTTAACAAAACTCATCACCGTTTTATTCTTCTTGATAGCAGGCAGAAGCGCTGGATGTTTCCCATAACACGACTTTAGCTACATTAAATCCCGCTAGTTTTAAATGTTGATAAATCATTTTACTGAGTACCTCGGCGGTAGGGTGTTCATCCAGTGCCAGAAAGCGCTCGTTGTTAGCGATAAGCATGGGAATGATGGGGTCTGCTTTATGAAGCAAAAAGTTATGATCAAGGATATTGTCAATATAGGCTTCTACGCACTCTTTTATATCAGAAAAATCACAGACCATGCCTTGATCATTTAATTGGGCTTGCTGAACCGAAATAGAGGCCTTAACACTATGACCATGTAGATTACGGCATTTTCCGGGATGATTCATTAAGCGATGGCCGTAACAAAAATAGACTTCTTTGGTGATTATAAACATTAGAGGAGCGTTAGACTTTCTTTGAATTATGGAATTTTACTATAAAATCAGGCATGAAGTTGATTCAGTGTTCTAAAAAACTGAAATTATTTAGAATAAATTAATGAATTTCTATAAAATCTACACTTTAAATATAACTGCTCAAACTAAGTTGTCTCCATGGATCTAAAATTTCTCGATTTTGAACAACCCATCGCTGAATTAGAAGCGAAAATAAAAGAACTCCGTAATGTAGAGTTTGACAATAAAATAAATATTTCAACTGCGCTTAAACAGCTAGAAGATAGAAGCCAGGCTTTAACTGAAACCATTTTCAGTAATCTGACTGATTGGCAAATATCTCAATTATCCCGGCATCCAGGTCGTCCTTATACGCTCGACTATGTGGAACATATCTTTACTGATTTTCATGAATTACATGGCGATAGGGCATTTGCAGACGATCCAGCCATTGTCTGTGGCTTAGCGAGGTTAGATGATCAGCCGGTGATGGTTATTGGTCATCAAAAAGGTCGCGACACTAAGGAAAAAATTTACCGAAACTTTGGGATGCCAAGACCTGAGGGCTATCGTAAAGCTTTACGTGTTATGAAAATGGCTGAGCGTTTTAAAATACCGGTTATTTGTTTAATTGACACCCCGGGTGCTTATCCAGGTATTGGTGCTGAAGAACGCGGTCAAAGTGAAGCGATTGCCAGAAACCTGTTTGAAATGGCTAAGCTGAGAACACCGATTATATGTACTATTATTGGTGAAGGTGGTTCAGGTGGTGCTTTGGCAATTGGCGTGGGTGATCGTTTAATCATGCTTGAATACAGTACTTATTCGGTGATTTCACCCGAAGGCTGTGCCTCTATTTTGTGGAAGAGCCAGGAGAAGTCTCAATTAGCTGCAGAAGCAATGGGGATTACCTCTGATCGAATTCGTGAACAAGGCTTTCTTGATGAGGTGGTTAGAGAGCCTTTAGGCGGTGGTCATCGTGACTTTAAAGCGATTAGCTTAAACTTAAAAGAAGCGCTGCTTCGCCATCTGGCTGAATTAAAGCAACACGATATTGAACAATTGTTGAAAGTCCGCTATCAACGTATTATGGATTTTGGTACTTTTACTGAAGAAGCAGGGAAGTAAGTTAGTCTGATTATTTGCTTTCATCATTAGCCGTGGTTTTAAGTTGTAGTGAACGAAACCACGGCTAGATTCATGAAAACAGTTTTTAATGAGTTACTTTTCGTAACTGTTAAAAACCTTGGTATTTTTTTGTTGATCAAAGCTGATGACCTGATAAGGGTCCTTGGCGCCCACTTCCATGCCGGGTGTGCCGCGTGGCATTCCTGGGACACTCAGTCCTGTTATCTTAGCTTTAGACTTTAACAGGTTTTTAATGTCATTGGCGGGGACGTGACCTTCAATAACATAACCATCTACGATGGCTGTATGGCAAGAAGCGAGTGTTTCTGGAACGTCGTACTTTTCTTTGATGGCATCCACATTTTCTGTAACAATATCTTTGATGTTAAAGTTATTTTGTTTCATATGTTCCAGCCATCGGCCACAGCATTCACAGGTAGGGCTTCTATATACTACGATATCAATGGGCTTATCGGCCTTATTGTTTTCGGCTTTAACACCGAAATTAAAGGCGAATAAACCGATGAATAAAACACATTTTAATAGTTTCATGATGTACTCTTCGGGTTGACTATTGATGATAAGCAGGACTAAAGGTATGCACAGCATCGACCATGGCTTTAACATGATCAGGGTTAATGTCAGGTAGAATACCATGTCCCAAATTAAATACATGACCTGAACCGTTGCCGTATTTATGTAAGATGGATTTCACTTTCTCTACAATGACTTCTGGTTTTGCGTATAGGGCAACGGGGTCCATATTACCCTGTAAAGCGACTTTATCACCAACGCGAGCGCGAGCTATCTGTATATCGGTTTGCCAGTCTAATCCAAGGGCATCATAACCCGCGTCAGCCATTGTTTCTAACCACAGTCCACCACCCTTACTAAATAAGATAGTCGGCACTTGTTGACCATCAATATTGGTTTTTAATAAGGCTCTAATTTGTTTGGCATAATACAATGAAAATTCAATGTAATCTTCCGAGGTTAACATGCCGCCCCAGGTATCAAATAGCATAACGGCCTGTGCGCCGGCTTCAATTTGAGCATTTAAATAAGCAGCGACGGATTGCGCCAATTTGTCTAACAGGGTGTGCAATAATTTGGGTTGCTCATACATTAAGCTCTTAACTTTTTGAAAGCTCTTACTGCTGCCGCCTTCTACCATGTAAGTCGCCAAGGTCCAGGGACTACCTGAGAAGCCAATTAAAGGCACGCTACCTTGCAAAGACTTTCTGATTAAACTGACTGCGTCTACTACATAACGTAATTCGGCATGAGGATCAGGAATAGGTAACTTATTGACATCCGCTGCTGTTTTAATGGGGTTTTTGAATTTTGGACCTTCACCTTCTGTAAAGTAAAGACCTAAGCCCATGGCATCAGGAATGGTCAGGATGTCTGAAAACAGGATGGCGGCGTCAAAGTTAAAACGGCGTAGGGGTTGCAGGGTGACTTCACAAGCGAGTTCAGGGTTAGTACACAGATTTAAAAAACTACCTGCCTGTTCTCTTACCTGTCTGTATTCTGGTAAGTATCTTCCCGCTTGTCTCATCATCCATACGGGAGTTCGATCAATCGGTTGTTTTAAAAGAGCTCTGATAAAGATGTCGTTTTTTAAAGCTGTCATTGTGATGGTTTATTAAGGTTAATATAAAAACAGTTTATTATTTAAGGGTGTCTGTCGTCGTTTCTTGCAGATGATCAGTGACGGTATCATCCAGTTTTGCGCTACGGGGCATCCCCGTTAACCACTGTGTCATGAGTGCTAGTATAATTAACACGATAACCGCCGCAATGAGTATTTTTAGTGATGATTCACTGCTTTGTATTACAGTTGTCTCATCCGTCGGTAAACCAGCAACTATTTTTCCAGGGATTCCCTGACTTTGTAAGTAAATAGCATCAAGGTATTCATCATTAATTTCACTTAATGCTAACCGAGGTTGAGGTAATGAGGCTAAACCCTGTAAAAAGCGACTACATTGATCTTTTGTAAAAGGTTCTATTTCAATTAAAAAGCTATCATCAAGCGCAAGATCTGAGCTTATTTTAGAATCCAGTTCATCGTTTGTTAACACAAAAATAACCCGCAACACCGAATTATTTAATGCAGCGTCAATGAGTGTATTGATGAGTCCTGCTTCTAATTGGCTTGCATTATCAATGATCAATACAATTTTTCTATTCTTGTTCTCAAACTGACGAAAAGCAATCCTTAAGTTTTTATAGTGGATGCTTGCTTTCTCTTGATTAATGATCTTCAGTAATTGGCCCAGAATCTTTTCAAATCTTAACGTTGTATTGGCTTCAATAACGCAATACAACCATGATCCCTTATGATGTGTTTGTAAAATAGTTACAAACGTTGATTTTCCAATGCCGTTTGGACCAGAAATAATCAATGCTTGCTGGGAGTTAACCAACAGGTGATTAACTAATTCCAGTTGCCTGGTTATTTCCGGGGTTATCAGCGTATTGCTAGATAGAGATTTTTGATAAGTCAACGGGGCCTACACGCGTAACAGAGTTAACTTCTACCATAGGTATCTAGGGTTTCTATTAATAAAGCTTTATCGACATTGGTAGGTAATGTAGCCTCACCTATTTTTTTTAGTAAGATGAGTCTGATCTGTCCATCAACGTTTTTCTTGTCAACCGACATTAATGTTATAAAACGGCTTGAATCCAGGTTTGCTGGTGGAGTGGTGGGTAAGTTACATTTTTGAAACAGACAGATGATTCTGTTCACATCCTGATCAGTTAGCCAGCCTTTTCTTCTGGATAGGTCCGCAGCCTGGCAAGTACCAATTGCAACCGCTTCTCCATGCAAATAGGTTCCATACCCCGCGCCGGTTTCAATGGCATGACCAAAGGTATGTCCTAAATTGAGGGTAGCTCTAATACCTGTTTCGGTCTCATCCTCTGAAACTACTTGGGCTTTATTAAGACAGGATTTCTCAATGGCGTAGGCTAAGGCATTTTTGTCTTTGTGTAATAAGGCATCAATGTTGTGCTCAAGCCATTCAAAAAACTCAACATCCCGGATTAATCCGTATTTGATGACTTCTGCCAAGCCGGCGGATAATTGTCTATTATCTAAGGTGTCAAGAACATTTGCGTCAGCAATAACACATTGAGGTTGATAAAAAGCCCCAATCATGTTCTTGCCTAAAGGATGATTAACCCCCGTTTTTCCTCCGACAGAGGAATCAACTTGGGCCAATAAGGTAGTAGGTATTTGTATAAAAGTAATGCCTCGTTGGTAACAGGCTGCTGCAAAACCACCCATATCACCTATTACCCCACCACCTAGAGCAATTAAAGTTGAATTTCGACTAAATTTGTTCGCTAATAAATTATCAAAGATCTGGGTGATATATTCTAGAGTTTTATACTGTTCGCCATCGGGGAGTATGACTTTTTCAACGATGTGAGAGGTTAACTGGTTTAAAACAGTATCTAAATACAGGGGGGCAATGGTTTCATTAGTAATAATGATAACTTGTTTTGACTTGATGTGCTGCGTATATAGTTCAGGCTGTTTTAATAAGCCTGAACCAATATATATGGGGTAACTACGATTACCCAGTTCGACTAATAACTTTTTCATTAAAATTAACGATTTGCTGATTTATATTCTTCAAGAATATGACTGACGACTGCTTTGCTCTGCAAAATACCGGTGTCAATGATAAAGTCGGCGCAAGTTACATATAGATGTTCACGCTCTGCAAATAATGTTTCTATACGTTCTTTAGGATTTTCTGTCTTTAATAACGGACGTTGAGTATCTCTGCGAGTTCGTTCTAAAATTCGCTCGACTGAACATTGCAAATACACTATAAAACCATTGTCCTTTAATAAACGACGGTTTTCTTCCCTTAAAATAGCACCACCTCCAGTGGCCATAACAATACCGTCTAATTGAGTTAGTTGCTGAAGCATTTTTTGTTCACGATCCCGAAAGCCTTCTTCTCCTTCAAACTCAAAAATTGTTGGAATATCAACTCCTGTACTTTCTTCGATGGCTTTATCGCTATCATAAAAAGGCAGGGCGAGTGATTTGGCTAACTGACGACCTATTGTGGTTTTTCCTGCGCCCATTAGGCCAACTAAATATATGTTCTCTGATTTTGTCATCAAAATACCGTGAGGGTTTAAAACTCCCGATTAAGGGGGGGGAGCTATAAAAAATTAACAACTCTATAGAGCTATCGTCTTGAAATACTGTTTATGTAACTATGAACTCAATGCAGTTATTATTTGCATGTGCTAAATAAATAAGCATTCGATTGCAAACTATACAACTGTTCAAAAATGGTCTTATTATAAGGTTAAATTGCTAAAATTTGGGAAGATTATGCCCTTTTTTATTATTAAGTAGAAACTATCAATTACTTGCCGCATTATCCGTAATGATTTTTGGCGTTATAAAAATTAATAATTCCTTTTTATCGTCAGTATTCGCGGTACGTTTGAATAAAACGCCTATGAATGGTAAATCTGCAAGAAAAGGCACTGAGTTCTTTGTATTGGTTTGTGTTCCTTCGAAAATACCACCCAGAACCACGGTTTCACCATCCATTACCTGAACGGTCGTTTCGACTTCTCGCTTTGTCAGTGGAGGGGGTTGATTAACTTGTTGTAGTGCATAATTAGGTTCATCTTTAGTAATATTCAATGCCATCAAAATACTGCCGCTCGGTGTTATTTGAGGAAGAACATCCAGCTCTAATAATGCGTCAATAAATTGAATATTGGCAGGGGTGCTCGCAGATGATCCTGATTGATAAGGTTCTTGAGTACCTTGTTTGATTTTTGCGTTGCAACGATCAGTCGTCATGACGCGGGGATTTGATACAATTTCACCTTTACCTTGATCTTGCAAAGCTGAGAGTTCAAGGTTCAGGACATAATCAGCACCTTTTACTAACGTCATCCCTATTTGTCCATAAGGATTAGTCGCCGCAAGGTCAACGAGTGCGTCATTGACGATGCCGGTACCATTAATGCTGCCGGTAGTTCCGCCTAAGCTATTAACTGACCCTACTGCACCAGAGCTAGATCCGAATTTTACGTTATTGCCTGCGACTCCAAATCTAACGCCCAATTGTTTTGCAAAGGTATTGCTGGCAATCACGATTCTGGATTCGATCATAACCTGTCGAACCGGGACATCCAGTTTTTTAATTAATTGCTTAGCTTCTTCAAGACGTTTCGCGGTTTCACGAATGATGAGTGTATTCGTTCTCGCATCAACAACAACTGAACCTCTTGAGGAAAGAATTTTTAAATCATCGTGTTTGGCTGTTTTGATTTGTGGTTGGTTGATGTTAGAGTTCGTGTATCCATATTGGTTTGAAGGTGAAGTAGCGATTGAATAGTTGCTGTTATTTGATCCAGTCACATTTTTTACGCCACAACTACCAAATTGTCCGGCATCGAAACCATTTAATAAATTCCTGAAGCTTTCTGCTCTTGCGTAATTAATTTTAATATATTCCGTAAATAAAGGATCTAACTGTTCTAAAACAGAAACGGTTTCTTGTTGTTCTTCTTTGTACTCTTTTATCTTCCCTATGGGGGCAATTAAGATTACATTGCCGGACTCGAATTTTTCCAAGCCTTGGGTCATCATTATAAAATCAAGTGCTTCATCCCATGGCACATCATTTAGTTTTAAGGTGATGGTGCCAGTCACATCATCCCCAGCTACAAGATTTCGGTCAGTAAATTCAGCCAGTATTGCAATAGCGCTTCGTACTTCTATGTTTTGAAAGTTTAATGATAATGGCTCGCCAATATATCTAACTGGAGAGCGATCACTAGTGTGCTCAGGCGGAGAAGGTGTTTTGGTGTGTTTTGTTTCTTTATGATTGATGTTAATCTTTTGGTTTACCAAGTCAGCATCAGCATTGCTAATTTGAAATAACAATATTAGACAGCTTGTTTTTTTTAGGCTATTTAAATTTCTTTTAATGTTGATAGGAATGACACCTTTTCGTATAACTTGTTTTATTAAAATTTATTCAATTAACGCTAATGAGGTTTGATGTTCATGCCATTGGCCTGAATGATCAACCATTACTTCGGTTAATTCAATTTTGTTGATGCTTATTTGGGTGATTTTTCCATAATTTTTGCCTAGGTAATTCCCGATATGAACTTTATAAATGAGTTTGTCCTCTACTTTAATCAGTGCCCATAGGTTTGACTTGAACTTAATGGTGCCTACCATTTTTAAAATATCCAGGGGAAATGACTCTAAAACTTCTTTCTGGCGTGTCATATCTGGCTTGATGTTATTTTTGCCATCTTGAGCCAGGATAGGCTTTAATGGTTTGAATGGTACAAAAGGTATAAAGGGATTGCGCAATCCTTTAGGATCAAATAGATAAGACTCAATTTGTTTCATTTCAGGTAATGGCTTTATTTTACCCTTTTGTTCTGTTTTAATTTGTTCAATATAGCGAGTCAAATCATCAAGACTATTATTTTCACAGCTAATTAATACAATCAACAAAGTAACATACAGTGATGTAATAACGTAGTGATAGCTGTTATATAAAAATAGCTTGGGCTGCAACACTATTTGGGGTCCCTAGGTTTTTTAATGACTGTGGTATCAGTGGTTTCGTAATACGTCTTTACTAATGCGGTCATCATTAACACCCCCTCATTACCCTCTGGCGTAATCGTGATATCGTGTAGGGTAACTATTCTTGGTAACGAGGCTAAGCCACTTATAAATAAGCCTAGTTCGTTATATTGCCCTGAGACTTGGATATTAATGGGTAATTCGACATAAAACCCTTTGATAAACGGAGGATTGGGTTTGAATAGTTTAATGTTAAGTCCATTGGATAACCCAGTTTGAGAGATATCAATCAATAGACCGGCGAGTTCTTCTTCTCGCGGCATTTGTTTAATGATGCCTTCCAGTGAACTTTCTACTTCATTTAATTGCTTTTGATATTCTTGAATATTGATCGCCTTTTTTTGTTTTTTCTCAAGTTCTTCTTTTAATATGGGTTCTTGTGTTTTAGCAATTTGGAGTGATTGATATTGATCAAGGCTGTCAAAGTAAATCCCCGTTGCAACAGTTACTGTTCCAGTAATGATGAGTGCACAGGTTTTTGCGGCTAGTGTCCAGTTATCGACAGTATAAAAGTTCCAATTAACGTCTGATAGTTTCATTGGTGGATTTATTCGGTAGTTGAATGGCTTGGCTTGTTTGAGTCGCGCTTAAAATAAAGTCACTCATTTGTTCAGAGTCATTTATTTTCGGAGTTGTCGTATCTTGGGACTGAATGATTTTTAATTTTGGAGTTTGCAACCAGGTTGATGCCTGAATGGCACGCATAAAAGTAGAAATCATACTGTTTGATTGAGATTTGCCTTCAAATAACAGATCTGTCCCTGTTTGGCTGAATTTTGTTAAGTAGACGCCTTCAGGTATAAGTTTCGGAATTTCATTAACCAGATGAACGATTTCCGGGCGACTGGCTTGTAATTGCTGAATAACGTTTATTTTAGCGAGTAGATAGTTTGTTTTTTCTTCAATACCGTTAATGTCAATAATTTTTTGATCGATAAGGGCAATTTCTTTGGAAATGATTTGATTTCTATTGGCCTGATAATCTTGGGTCGCTTTAAGGTAGGTATGTATCAGTACAATCAGCATTATTCCAGTTAAGATGGATAGCAGGAAAGTGTTAGCAAAATTTTGTTGTCTATTTTTAAAGCGTTCTTCTCGCCAAGGCAGTAAGTTAATCCGGGTCATAACTCAAAGCTTCTTAAGGCTAATCCACAATTAATCATCATGGCTGGAGCAATGCCAGATAAGCTTTTACTGTTTACTTCTGGTGATAGACTCATACTTATGAAAGGGTTTGCAATATAAACAGGAATGCCAGTATTGTCTTCTATTAACTTGTCAATATTCTGAATCGAAGCACAACCTCCCGCTAATACAATACAATCTACGCCTGTCGAGCTTGAAGAGACAAAATACTGTAGTAAGCGTTGAGTTTGCCGAACCATTGATTGTTTGAAGGGGGCCAGTACTTCAGCATTATAGGGGTCAGTTAAACTGGCTTGGCTTAGCTGTAAATAAATGTCCTGGTAAGAAAGTCCCCGATGCTCTTGTAGTCCTTCAATAAACTGCTTGCCTCCGAAATCTTGTTCATTGGTGTATAAGAAGCGGCCGTTGTGCAAAACATTTAAAACGGTGACCGTTGCACCGATGTCTACAATAGCAACGGTTTGGTTTTGTTTCGAGTTAATCGTGTCGTCTAATAATGCAAACGCATTTTCCACGGCAAATGTTTCAACATCAACAAGACGAGTTTTTAAGCCTGCTTTTAATAACGCTTCAACACGATCATCAACATTTTCTCTTCTGGAGGCTACAAATAGCACATCGATCATTTCTGGGTTGTTATTGTTAAGGCCTTGGACCTCAAAATCGAAGTTAACCTCATTGAGAGAATAGGGTACATATTGATCTGCTTCAATCAGGATTTGTTCTTCTATTTCAGACTCATTCAAAGCGCTGGGGAGTGTAATAACTTTGGTTATGACAGCGGAACCAGATACGGCGACAGCCGCCTGTTTTTGATTGGAGTGGGTTTGGATGAGTGCAGTTTTTATGGCGTCGGCGATAATGTCAGAATTTTTAGGTCTTGTTGACAGGTTTTGATTGAAAGGTACTACAGCAAAGCTTTCGACTTGATATCCATTGCCATTTTTGCTTAATTCCAATGTTTTGACAGCGACTGAGCTGATATCAATACTAAGAACTCTTTTATGTTTCAGACCGAACAGAGCCACATGATGTCCTTAGATAATTGATCATGGAAATATCGATGATCCTGTTGTTTTAACTTTCTTGGGTATTAAGCCAGACGAGCGGTTTTAAAGCTTAGCGGGGGTAAAAAAGTAGAACGAGCCACTGGGTGATCTTTTGTGAAATGCGAAACAAATCGTACATCAGCAGTGACCCCAGAGCTAATGTACGTTTTGTTTACGTTTAAAGATAACTATAGCTTAGTTGTCTTTATAACAGACTGAGTGTTAATCAGAATGTATTAACAGTGTTTATTATTTGCCGTATTTCTTACGGAATTTATCAACACGACCTGCTGTGTCAACAACACGTTGTTTACCGGTAAAGAATGGATGGCATGAAGAACAAACTTCGATTTGCAAATCCTTACTTAATACTGAACCGGTCAAAAATGTATTACCGCAACCACAGGTTACAGTAATTTGTTTATATTCTGGATGAATTTCTGGTTTCATAGTACTTACACATTACCCACAAAGAGACTACATACATATTAAAGAACCCCGTATAATACTTATTTGATTGGCTTTTGGCAACCTTTGTTAACTTATGCGTGTAATTACTTTAAATGTCAACGGAATCAGAGCAGCAGAACGCAAAGGTTTCTTTTCATGGATGGGCCTGCAGAATGCTGATGTTATTTGCTTACAAGAAATTAAAGCCCAGCTTCACCAACTTGATAGTGACACTTTTTGTCCTCCTGGCTATCACTGCTTTTATCATGATGCAGAAAAAAAGGGTTATAGTGGAGTCGCTATTTATACTAAAGCAGTCCCAGATAAGGTCATTAATGGAATTGGGCTGACTGACATAGATTCGGAAGGCCGTTTTATTGAGGCTCAGTTTGGTAATTTAAGTATCATTTCTCTTTATTTACCTTCAGGCTCTTCGGGTGAAGAGAGGCAGGCTTTCAAGTTTAGTTTTATGGAGCGTTTCATGCCTTATCTGGAATCCTGTTTAGCCTCTCATCGTGAGTATATTATTTGTGGAGACTGGAATATTGCCCATAAAGAAATTGATTTAAAGAATTGGCGAGGTAATAAAAAGAACTCTGGTTTTTTACCTGAAGAGCGGGCGTGGTTAGATCAATTATTTTCTAGTGATTGGGTTGATGCCTTCAGGGTTATTAATCAAGAGTGTGATCAATATACCTGGTGGTCAAATCGGGGTCAAGCCTGGGCAAAAAATGTCGGATGGCGGATAGATTATCAGATTGTTAGTGCTAATCTCAAAGATAAAGTTACTGCTACGTCTATCTATAAAGACGAGCGTTTTTCAGATCATGCGCCGTTAATTATGGATTATGATTTATAGGCTCATTCCATGGTGCTATTTTTATTAACAATAGCATGCCTGGTAAGGCGATTAAGAAGCAAAAGATAAAAAAAGTTTGCCAGCCGAGGTATTCGACCAGGTACCCCGTCGTTGCATTGGCAAAGGTACGTGGAATCGCAGAAAGACTGGTAAATAAGGCGAATTGTGTTGCGGTATACAATGGGTTTGTCGTATGCGCTATAAAGGCGACAAACGCGGTTGTACCCAATCCAACACACAGCGCTTCGATGCTGATGGCAATCGCTAGGGCAGGTAGGTTATGACCTAAGGTTGCTAGCCCATAGAATCCCAAAATAGCAATCATTTGAAAGGCACCAAAAAGCCATAAGGCTCGATTAATACCGAGTTTAATCATCCAGATACCTCCCATTAAGCCTCCTATAACACTGGGCCATAAGCCGGCATTCTTTGCGATTAAGCCTATTTCTGTTTTACTGAATCCTAGATCAAGATAAAACGGGGTTGCAAGCGCAGTTGCCATGCTATCACCCAATTTATAAAGGAAAATAAAAGCTAAAATTAATCCGGCTGACTTTAAGCCATTACGATTAATAAATTCTTGAAAGGGTTCTACGACTGCTGCTTTTAAGGTCTTTGGTAAGCCGTTGGATAACGCTGGTTCGCTAACGAATAAAGTCATTGCAATACCAGGTAACATAAAGAGTGCAGTGATAACAAACACAGTGTTCCAGGGTAAGTGATCAGCCAAAATGAGTGATAAGGACCCGGGTATCAGTCCTGCAATTTTGTAAGCGTTAACATGAATCGAATTGCCCAGTCCTAATTCAGCATCCATGAGAAGTTCACGTCGATAAGCATCTAGAACAATATCTTGTGAAGCGCTAAAAAAGGCCATAGCCCCAGCTAGGGCAATAATGAGCCCTAAGTCCAGAGTAGGGCGCAATAATCCAAATATTGGTATTGTTAGTAATAAAGCTAATTGTGAAATAATCAGCCAGCCGCGCCGACGGCCTAAAGGTGGACTGAATCTGTCAAAGAAAGGAGCCCATAGAAACTTCCAGGTAAAGGGTAATTGAATCAGGGAAAATAAACCAATCGCTTTTAAGTCCAGGCCATTAGAGCGTAACCAGGCGGGTAATAGCGCAATAAGAATGTAGAGCGGTAAGCCAGAGCTAAAGCCGGTTAATATACAAATAAGCATCCGTTTATTGAATAATATCTGCTTAATGTTTGTATTATTTTTCAAGGTGGTCACTTAGATAGTGAAGTAGAACGGAGAGCAGTGCGTCGCATCGGTGTGCGACGCACTAACAAGCTTTATTAGCCGTTGATCAGATAGTGAACAAAGATACTGGCTGCATAACCACCCGCGATAGCAGGGGTCCATTTCAAATGGCTGAAAAAAGTATATTTGTGGTTAGATTGGCCCATTAAAGCAACACCTGCCGCAGATCCTACTGAGAGTAAAGATCCACCAACACCTGCGGTTAATGTGACTAATAACCATTGATATAAATCCATATCCACATTCATGTTCAATACCGCAAACATAACCGGAATGTTATCAACAATTGCCGAGATAACACCGACTAAAATGTTAGCTGTGGTGGCGCCTAAGCCGTCATACATTGCGCCTGATAATAATTCCAGATAACCGATATAACCTAGACCACCGACCGCGAAAACAACACCGAAGAAAAATAACAAGGTGTCCCATTCAGCATTTTTAACTTTATTAAAGACATCAAAACCGGCTTCACCTTCAGCACGGTGGTTCTTTTTAAGATAAAATCCGTACAACATTAATACTGAAAGACCGACCATCATACCCATGAATGGAGGTAAATGTAGACCTTGTTTAAAGCTTACTGCAGTGACGATGGTTAATAAAAACAGACCACAAATTTGTAGTCCGCCGTATTTTAATTGCACGGCTTCTTCGTTAGTGACTAAAGGCTGTTCATCGGGTACTGCAAAATACATGACTGCCGCAGGTACTGCATAGTTAACTGCAGACGGAATAAATAATTTAAAGAAATCAAAGAACTCTGCATAGCCCGCTTGCCAAACCATCAAGGTAGTAATGTCACCAAAAGGACAGAAAGCACCCCCTGCATTCGCAGCAACAACCAGGTTAACGAAGCCGATACTGACGAATTTTTCATTATCAGCACCTACCGCCATAACAACAGCACCGACTAACAATGCAGCCGTTAAGTTATCAGCCACCGCTGATAAGAAGAATGTAATGACACCGGTAATTAAAAATAATTTACGATAACCAAATTGTTTTCTTACCATCCATGAACGCAAGGCTTCAAACACATTTCTTTCGGCCATTGAGTTGATATAAGTCATCGCTACTAACAAAAACAGCATTAACTCAGCATATTCTTTCAGGTTGTACTCGAAAGCTTCATGCATGTCCTCAACTGAAACACCTTTTTGCGACGCTAAAATAGCAGCGTGTGCCCAGATAATGCCAGCAGCAAGAATAACGGGTTTAGATTTACGCATATGCGTAAATTCTTCGGTCATAACAAAACCGTACGCGATCAGGAATATTAGAACAGTATAGATACCCCGTTCAGTTCCTGTCATTCCAAGGCTTTCAAAGCCGCCTGCCATTGCCATTTGCGGCACTAGCAATATCGATAACAAAATTAATAAAAATCGCACAAAAATATCCCCCTACTTAGCTCTATAGTTATTAAACACAACAAATTTTAATGGTTAATAATATCATCAACTAATAAATTTTGTCATTTTATGACTCACAGTATATTATTAACCGCCTAGACTTTTAGCCAGAAAGAATTTAATTGCTCATTTATGTACCAGTATACCGAAACCGACCAAACGCTTGTTGATGAACGCGTAGCCCAATTCAAAAGGCAAACCGAACAGTATTTAAAGGGTGAGCTGACCGAAGATCAATTTCGTGCTCTTCGCTTAAGAAATGGACTTTATGTTCAGACTCATGCGCCTTT
Source organism: uncultured Methylococcaceae bacterium (assembly GCA_903859415.1). Lineage (GTDB taxonomy): Bacteria > Pseudomonadota > Gammaproteobacteria > Methylococcales > Methylomonadaceae > Methylobacter_C. The sequence goes on along the minus strand of CAIOMN010000003.1, from coordinate 41,074 downwards.
ACTACGTGTTGCTGGACCTTATGGCTTACTTAATTCCAAACAAGTAAGAAAATTAGCTTATATAGCGCGTCACTATGACAAAAACTATTGTCATTTTACGACTCGTCAAAATATTCAATTCAATTGGCCCAAGCTTGAATTAGTGCCTGAGATTTTGGCAGAATTAGCCAGTGTACAAATGCACGCTATTCAAACTAGCGGCAATTGTATGAGAAACACAACCACTGACCATTTAGCTGGTGTGTGTGTGGATGAAGTTGAAGATCCACGGCCTTATTGTGAGATTATTCGGCAATGGACTACGTTACATCCAGAGTTTGATTATTTGCCCCGTAAATTCAAGATAGCAGTGAGTGGCGCTTTGCATGACAGAGCAGCAACACAGTTTCATGATATCGGCTTGCATTTGGTTGAAAATGACGCTGGAGAGATAGGTTTCAGGGTGTTAGTCGGTGGTGGCTTAGGACGTACCCCTATCATTGGACAAGTGATTAAACCTTTCCTTGAAAAGAAGCACTTACTGTCTTATCTTGAGGCGATTCTTCGAATTTATAATCTTTTTGGCCGTCGTGATAACAAGTATAAAGCCCGTATCAAGATTCTGGTTAAAGAATCCGGTTTAGATCATTTCTCTGACCGGGTTGAGAAAGAATGGCTGTTGTTACGTGATGCCAATGAGTTAAGTGCTGAGCGTATAGCGGCCATGAAGCTTGAGTTTACACCGCCTGCTTATGAGCGTGATACGGCGAATGATACGAGCTTTGAAGAACACAAAGCGACCAATAAAGCCTTTGCAACGTGGGTTGACCATAATACAGCGATTCATAAAGTGCCGGGTTATAAAGCGGTGTTCTTGTCTTTAAAAGCACCTGATTCACCACCGGGTGATATGACCGATACACAGCTGGATGCAGTCGCTGATCTTTCTGATCAATACAGTTTTGGTGAAGTGAGGGTCACTCATAGACAAAATTTAGTTTTGGCCGATATAAAGCAAGCCGATTTGTTTGCTTTGTGGCAGCATTTGGATGCATTAAAGCTAGCAACTCCCAATATAGGCACTGCTACGGATATGATTTGCTGTCCTGGTCTGGATTTTTGTTCATTAGCCAATGCCGGTTCAATCGGTATCGCTAAAGAGATCAATGAGGCTTTGGATGACATGGATTATATTCACGATATTGGTGATATTAAAATCAATATGTCAGGTTGCATGAATGGCTGCGCTCATCAAAGTGTGGGGCATATCGGGATCTTGGGTGTCGATAAAAAAGGCGCTGAATGGTATCAAATCACCCTAGGTGGTTCTTCTGAAAACGAAGCTGCTATTGGTGAGCGATTAGGGCCTTCTGTTGCAAAAGATCAAATAACGAAAGCGATTGTCGATATCCTGGATGTCTACATTAAAAACCGCTTAGAAGATGAATCTTTCCTGGATATGGTCAACCGTGTTGGCATTACACCGTTTAAAGAGCAAGTTTATGCAACTAGTTAAAGATAAAGAAATTGTTAATGATACTTGGCGCTATGTGCCTGATGACGGTGATTTTGGAGACGGTGATATCACTGTGTCCTTGGCGCGGTGGAAGAGTGATCAACAGAGCTTGCTCAATCACAAGGGTAAAGTGGGCTTAAGACTACTCCCTTCTGACGGTGTTGATGGTATTGTCGATGATTTGGAAAATATCCAGCTTATTGAGTTAGAGTTTCCTGACTTTGCTGATGGTCGTTTGTTTTCACACGCTTGGCTTTTAAGAAGCCGATATAATTTTCGTAACGAAATTAGAGCGATTGGCCACTATATCCCTGATCAGGTTTTCTATTTGTCACGCGTCGGTGTCAATGCATTTTTACCGGCTAAGAGTTCAGATATTCCCTTTGTTCTGACTAATTTGAACGACTTTACTGTTAAGTATCAGAACTCAGTTAATTAAGCTTTAATCTTTTGTTTGGGAATGTATGCAAACTAACTTTATATTAGCTTGCATATATACCTAATAACATTCTCTTTTCTAACTGAGTGATCAGTTCTCTCCTGAAAATCCCATGTATTACCAAGGCGTAAAAAAAACCATCGTACAACGGCCTGTTAGAAAAAAAGGGGCGTCGTTAGGCAATATTCATCCGTTGCTAAGTCGATTGTTTCTTGCTCGCGGTGTCATATCGGAAACTGAGCTTGATAGAACCTTGGCAAAGCTACCTTCTCCCTGGTTGTTATCAGGGATGGAAGCCATGGTTTCTCACTTAATTATGGCTATTAATGAAAAACAGCACATTACTATCGTGGCTGATTTTGATGCTGATGGTGCAACCAGTTGTGCAGTGGCCATTAAGGGTCTGTATTTGCTTGGGGCAGAGCAGGTGTCTTTTGTGGTTCCCAATCGCTTTGAATATGGGTATGGCTTAACACCTGAAATCGTCGATCTGGTTAAATTGAAAAATCCTGATGTCATTATTACGGTTGATAATGGCATATCCAGTGTTGAAGGCGTAGAAGCGGCAAAAGCGCTAGGAATCAAAGTACTCATAACAGATCATCATTTACCCGGATTTGAGTTGCCTGCCGCTCATGCAATCGTTAATCCCAGTCTAGCTGACGATCAGTTCCCCTGTAAGTCCATTGCCGGTGTGGGCGTGATATTTTATGTGTTAATGGCTTTAAGAAGCCGATTACGGGACATGGGCTGGTTTGAACAGCATCAACGTCAAGAACCCAACTTGGCACAATTGCTTGATTACGTGGCCTTAGGGACTGTTGCCGATGTGGTTGCACTGGAGCAGGTTAATCGGATTTTAGTGCATCAGGGCTTATTAAGAATACGCACAGGTCGTAGTCATCCGGGCATTAATGCATTGATTGATGTTGCGGGTAAAAATGTTCAAACTATCACTGCATCTGATTTGGGGTTTTCTCTTGCCCCGCGATTAAATGCAGCGGGTCGCATGGATGATATGTCTTTGGGAATCTGTTGTTTGCTCTCTGACGATCCAGTGACTGCAAAAAGTATGGCGCTTCAGCTTGACGGTTTAAATAATGAGCGTCGAGACGTTGAAGCACAGATGAAGCATGAAGCCATGACTTTAATGAGTGAGATGAAGGCACTGGATAAGAATCACTTACCAGCGGGTGTTTGTTTATTTGACTCAGGTTGGCATCAAGGGGTAATTGGCATATTAGCGGCACGGATAAAAGACCAAATACATCGCCCCGTGATTGCCTTTGCGCCTGCAGGTAAGGATTTAATAAAAGGCTCTGCCCGTTCTATTCCAGGTATTCATATTCGAGACGTGTTGAGTGATATTGCCGTTATTAATCCAAAGCTATTAAGTAAATTTGGGGGGCATGCCATGGCGGCAGGTTTGACCATAACTATGCACGATTATCCACCGTTTGCATTAGCTTTTGATGAGATGGTGAGTAAGCGCTTAGCGGATGTGGATCTGGAGCAAAAAATACTGTCGGACGGGGAGTTAACTGAAGCAGAAATGACGCTTGAAACTGCGGACTTACTACAAAATGCGGCCATTTGGGGGCAAGAGTTTCCTGAGCCTTTGTTTGATGGGGTGTTTGATGTGTTGCAAGCACGTATTGTTGGACAACGCCATCTTAAATTGGTTTTAAGAAAACCAGAAGGTCAATTACCTATTGATGCGATTGCTTTTTTTGTTGATCAGCCAGAGCACTGGTTAGGTTTGAGACAAATTAGAGTCGCTTATAAATTAGATATTAACGAATTTAGGGGTAATCGCAGCATACAACTTATTCTGCAGTATTTTGAAAAGGTGGCATAAAAAAGGGCGGATAAACCGCCCTTTTGCGTCACACTAAAAAGTCTTACTATTTAGCGGCCGGAGTCTCAGCTTTAGCGGGTTCAGCTGGCTTATCAGCTGCTGGAGCTTCTTTAACGGCTCCTTCAGCAACAGGCTGTCCTTCAGGTGCTTTATTAGCAGCTGCATCAGGTGTTTTAGCGGGTTCGTCTTTAACAGAAACTAATATTTCTACTTTTGCGTTTTTACGCAATCCTTCCACCATTGTTTGAACTTTCTTACGTTGTAAGTAAGGCGTCAATTGATCTTTTACTGAATCAAGTGGAGGAGGAGTTTGAGCGCGAGAATCTTCTCTTAATATAATGTGCCAACCGAATTGAGTTTGAACAGGTGTTTTAGTGTATTTACCTTTTTCAAGTTTAACAACTGCTTCTGAGAAAGGAGCAACCATTTGTGCAGCAGTGAACCAGCCTAAATCACCCCCGTTTTGTGATTCTTTAGCGTCTAATGAATTTTTGTTAGCTAATTTAGCAAAGTCACCACCTTTATCCAGTTCAGCAATTAACTTTTTAGCTTCAGCTTCGGTTTTAACCAAAATATGGCGAGCTTTATATTCAGTACCATTGAGTGCAGAAATTTTACTATCGTATTCAGTTTTAATTTCAGCATCAGTGACTGGATTTGCTTTGATGTAGTCTTGTACATCAGCTTGGGTCAATAAGGTCTTTTTTGCGCTCTCAAGTTGAGCAACGATAGACTCAGACTTATCCAGTTGTTTTTGAACAGCGTCTTGAACTAGGATTTCACGCTGAATGAGTTCTTCAATTAATTTTTCTTTAGGGAAAGATTGACCGTGACCCCGTTCAGCGATTTCTTTTTCCAGTTCTGTTAAAGAAGATTTTGAAATGTATTGACCATTTACGACAGCAACGGCATCCGCTTTAGAAATGGTGGGTGCTGCAGCAGTAACGCTTTCAGTACTTGCTTTTTGATCACAGCCTGCTAACAATGCAGTACCAACAACTAGCAAGGGGATAATCTTTTTTTTCATTTATAAACTTCCTTTAGTTTCTTCAGAGGGTGATAGAGCATTAATGCCTAAGGCATGAATTTGTTGTTTCATTAAGTCGCCTAACGCCTGATAAATGAGTTGGTGACGTTGAACTAATGATTTTCCTTCAAAAACGGCTGATATGATAGTGACATGATAATGACCGCCACCGCTGCTTGCGCCGGCATGACCGGCATGTGTCGCACTATTATCAAGGATTTCCAGTAAATCAGGTTTTAAAGCGTCATTCAATTGTTGTTTAATTTGTTCAGATGTCATTGAGGAAATACCTTTTTAAATGGTTTAACGATTACTTTAGCATAAACACCGACATCGATATAGGGGTCGCTATTGGCCCAGTTTTGAGCCGCTTGAAGACTTTCGAATTCAGCGACTATCAGACTGCCAGTAAATCCAGCATCTCCTGGATTTTCAGCATCAATTGCAGGGTGAGGTCCCGCTATAATCAACCGTCCTTCATCTTGTAAGGTCTGCAGTCTTTTAATGTGCTCAGGGCGAACAGAGAGCCGTTTTTGTAAGCTATCGGCTACATCTTCGCTAATAATTGCGTATAACACAGGTTATTCCTCTCCGTCTGGAATATATTTATATAAAAAAAGCATTTGTACTACCATAAAAACAACCATTAATCCGGGTGCTATAAAGGTTTTAAAGGTTACCCAGTCGTCTGTGTTGTAATTGTACATAACATAGACATTAATAAAACCGACGCTGATAAAGAAGCTTGCCCAGCTAAAGTTTAGGCGTTTCCAAATTAAAGCCGGAAGTGTCAAATTGCTAGACATCATTCTTTCAATAAAGGTTTTTTTACCAATAAAGTGGCTGCTTAAAAAAACAATGCCGAACAGCCATTCAATTATGGAAAACTTCCATTTGAGATATTGTTCATCATGTAAGTAAATAGTTGCACCACCGAACACTACGACCAATCCCAGCGTAATAAGTTGCATTGTTTCAACTTTACGGTACCTAATAAAGGCATAACCCACTTGTATGATGGTTGCTACAATCACTACAGCCGTAGCAATATAAATATCGTAAAGCTTGTAGGCGACAAAAAATAAAATAATCGGTATAAATTCAAACAGTTGTTTCATATTATTACAATGATGAAGTAAGAGTAGGTATAAGCGCCTAAAGTTCCCTAGTGATCAATCAGATCACTACGAAGGATAAGTTATGTTTAGTTTTAATTGTATAGGATCTTAAATGCTGGGCATTGTAGAATTTTTCATCGTGAATGTACATGCTTGTCATCGTGTTTCTGCTTGGGCCTATTTTGAGTCAGTTTAAGCTATGCTAAAATTGACTGTCGAATAGAGTTGCGTAATTATTTCAGCCAGGTTCTAAATTCTGGTAAGTCAAAGTAGAAACTATTGCGATAAAAAAGCCTGAAGGAGCTTTAATCAGGTTTGCGGGGGATATTATGCTGATCGTTTGAATTGGGCTATGACTCATGCGCTATTCCTCGTTCTTTTAAGACCCTCTCTCAGACTCATGGGGCCCACTATCAAGCTTAGGTAGAGACGCAACAAGTTCATAGCCCATACAGCCAAGGTGAACATGCACACATAATGACTGATAGGGCGCTCTCTCTCTACACCCAATGCCGCTCTATATGTCTGCGACGCCACTCAGCATAAGCTTAAAGAAAAGGCTATCCACTCAAGCTGGTACGCTTTCAGGGTTTAGCATTAAGCTGTTGTTCTGTTACTCAGTGATCAAGTTCGGCGAGGCGGTTCTGTTTCTGCTAGAATGACTTCCATTTTGGAGGGTTTCCGATGGACAAACAAATACAAACCGAATTAGAAGCCGCAACATTTAGACGTTTTGTTAATCACTTACAAAACCACACTGAAGTGCAAAATATCGAATTAATGGTATTAGCTGATTTTTGTAGAAATTGTCTTGCTAAATGGTACGCTGCTGCAGCTGAAGAGCAGGGCGAAGCGATTGATTATGAACAGGCAAGAGAATTGATATACGGTATGCCTTATAGTGAGTGGAAGGAAAAGTTTCAAAAAGAAGCTACCCCTGAACAGCTTGCAGCCTATAATCAAAAACAGCAAGCAAAGGCTGATCAATAAGTCTTCGTAGCAGGTTAGCCATCAATCGTTAGTTAGTCATAGCGATTGATGGCAATCAGTAACAAATAGATTTACAGTGTGGTTTACCGTAAATACTGCATTGGATTACTGGCAATATCTCTTGCGGCTAGAAACTGAGCGTAATAATTTCGTGAGGCAAAGCCGAATGCAGGGCCGTCATAAGTTTCCACTATAGATACAAAGTCATGTCCAACCTGATTTTGCGCGCGTTTCATTCCGCCAACGCCATGGTTATAAGAGGTGATTGCACAAGGCCAGTCTCCCAATTTACTATAAGCGAAACTTAAATAACGGGCAGCGCCCGCCGCAGAAGCAATGGGGTCAAGGCGTCGATCTGTTTTATCACCACCCGGCATAAAGGTTTTTGCAGCCCCTTTTGTAAATTGCCACATACCCACTGCTCCAGCTGATGACTTGGCATCGGGTTGAAAAGAGGATTCTACATGGGGCAGCAAGGCTAAATCTTCTGGTAAACCAGCGTCATGAAATATTTTTCTAAATTGTCTATCATAGCTACGACTGATCTCTAGGCCTTTTACAAAGCGTTCACGGGTTCCGCGTTGGAAACGAACGCGACTGTCCGCACCCATTAGAACTGTATTAAGTTGCTTGCCACTTGTCTGTAATTTAGCCATTAATTGTTTGTCATTCCAATTTAATGGAGAATTGGTACGCACTTTATAGTCAAGTATCGCTAACTGTTCTCTCCAAAAATCACGACGACTTTTAATTATTTCCTTTTGCTCAGTGGTTAGGCTTTCTTCGACTATGCCAGGAATTACCATGACTTCATAGATCACATTTAAGTAACGATCATCGTGAAAAGCAACTTGAGATCGATACCATGAAGTATAGGTCTTACGCCAGAACTCAACCGCTGGTTCGAGTGCTGCAGGTCTTTGAAACGCTCCAGAACGAATAGAGCCTTTATAGTAGTTTTGAGGAACACCATTATGCAGCGGTGGTTGAATTTTGTTGGGGTAAGCAGGTTTGTATACCTGTGAAGGAGCAGGTTTAACTAAAGGCGGATTGCTACTGCAGGCATTTAATAATGCAATCGTAAGTAACAGCAATACACGCATAGTTAATGGATTCATTTTTGTTAAATTTAGATTCAAAGAAGGTTGATCTTGAGTGGTTTTTTCAGAATGATAATGTTATCACTTTATGTCTAATGTTTCGATTTTAATCATGAAATTCAATGTTATCAATTTCTTAATAGTTACGATTTAATAAGGTTGTTGTCACTAGGTGTTATTCATTGTATAATTCAAAAATATTAATAAGTTGAATGAGCATTAGGCTTACTAATTTAATTCAAATTGTTTTACATGTTTGTAGATTATTGCCGGGATGGTGGAATTGGTAGACACGCTAGCTTCAGGTGCTAGTGAGCGTAAGTTCGTGGAGGTTCAAATCCTCTTCTCGGTACCACATGTTATTTAGCACGTGCTTTATTGCTATATTAAGTATTCAGAGACAAATTGGGCAAATTTTTCTTGCTCGTTTTGCTTGATTGGATTCTGAAGTTTTTTAGTAGAAAATCTCTCGATATCTTCAAATAGCTCCTCTCTAAATTCTTCTCTGAGATACTTTGACCACTCATCCTTATTTTTGCAGAGTTCATCAAAAGATCCAATAAACTGAAGTCGCAACTCAAGTCCAGTTAAAAACTCATTAAGGCCATCTAACAAGGAGCCTTTATTATTATGAGTATTTGATTTGAAGTTTTCAATGAGGCTAGCAACCTCCGCTTTAGCTGTTTCTATATCTTGACGTTCCCCATCGGAGAGTGCCTCTATAAGATCATTTTGTAAGACCTGCTGCATCTCACTTTCGGTTTTATACCAAAAGAAACTGCCGCCAAAACTCTGGTCATTATCATCTTCCAAAAAAAATCCAAATTGAAATTCAATAGGGTTTCTTCCTTGTGCTTCTTCTAAAGAGTTCATTACTATTTCTTGCTTATCCATAATCTTAAGAGCTGTAAAAGACTTTATAAAACGTGCTTTGAAATTGGCAATCTTGGATGTTGTTTTACACTTTTATAAGGCTTGATGATCAAAGTGTCGATTAGAAAATAATAGAGTAGGTAACATGACTATCAATTGAAACAGTGCAGCACCACCGATCGCAAAGAGAGACGAAATTAAGATGACAAACTTAAGAAATTTCATGATTGATCCTGGTTAGTTATATGAATTAATGCATAATATTCCTCCTGATTATTTGTCAATTCAAGCAAATTATTTCCTCGGCAATAATTATTTTTAATGTGGTTATCACATAGTTGCTCGTCTACAACAGATATTTTATCCAGGAATTAAAGATGAGTTGAGCTAAATAAGCGAGCCTCAAAATTAAGCATGTCATGGGAATTATTAACTGTCGAGCTGTGATTTTGCCAAAAAACAACAGAACAAAAAGTAAATTATAGTTAACTAATGCATAAATTGATCAATAACAAGCCGCAATCACTGCCGATGATTTTGCCCTGTTTTTAGCATTATTGACTGAAATGGTAATCATGCAGTTTTGTTATTCAGTCTATGAGAAATAGAACTTATCGATAGACTAGCCCGTTATTTAATAAAGGAAAAAGCTTAGGTATCCTGAATAATTAAAACTAATTTATTGTTGAATTAATACCCAATGAACAAAAGGTATTTTTTCAATTCTAATCATTATGCTTAGGATGTATGATATAACTATATTATTTAATCATGTCAACCATTCTGTATCTCACTATTTATAATGCCATCGAAGTCTAAAAGAGACGTTGATTTTAACTCAACAAATGATCCATACGCTCAGCGTGAAGCTGAAAAGTATGAAAATCCCATTCCTAGTCGCGAATTAATACTCTCTGCCTTAGAGCATGCGGGTAAGCCGTTGTCGCGCGTTGAAATTGCTAAAATTTTTGAAATTGAAGAGGAAGAAACTCTTGAAGCTTTACGGCGGCGATTGCGTGCTATGGAGCGTGACGGGCAATTATTATTTAATCGAGGTCAGCAATATTGTTTAGTTAATAATAAGGATTTGATTGTTGGTCGAATTATTGGTCACCCGGATGGTTTTGGTTTTCTAAGGCCTGACGATGGTTCAGAAGATTTGTATTTGTCGCCCCGTGAAATGAATCCTCTATTGCATAATGATAGGGCGATGTTACGTGTCGCAGGGATTGATAAAAAAGGGCGTCGTGAAGGTGCGGTGGTTGAGATATTAGAAAGAAATACGCATCAAATCGTTGGAAGGCTTTATAAAGAAGATGGCTTTACTTATGTAGTGCCAGATAATAAAAATATTGCGCAAACAGTTTTATTACAAAAGGGTGGGGCTGGGAAGGCTAAACAGGGTCAAATTGTTATTGCCGAGATTGTTGAGCAGCCCACTAAGTTGCATCAACCTATCGGTAAGATCATTGAAGTATTGGGCGATCATTTAGCGCCCGGTATGGAAATTGAAATGGCGATTCGTTCTCATGCATTACCGCATCTCTGGCCAGAAGCCTTGCTGGAAGAAATCAAGTCATTAAAATCAGAAGTGCCTGAAGCAGCTAAAGAAAATCGGGTTGATTTACGCGATACCGCTTTGGTAACTATTGATGGCGAAGATGCGCGAGATTTTGATGATGCGGTTTATTGTAAGAAAACCCCAAAAGGCTGGAAACTGTTAGTTGCTATCGCAGATGTGTCACATTATGTGCAAGTTAATACTGAATTAGACAAAGAAGCCAAAAATCGAAGTACCTCAGTGTATTTTCCTGAACAAGTGATTCCTATGTTGCCGGAGATATTATCAAACGGCTTATGTTCACTGAATCCCCATGTTGATCGTCTCTGTATGGTGTGTGAGTTACTGATTGATGAAGAGGGCAAAGTTTTAAGAACCCGTTTCTTTGAAGCAGTAATGCGTTCACACGCACGTTTAACGTATACGGAAGTGGCTAAAATATTGGTCGAGGGTGATAAAGAACTCATCGAAAAATACAAGCTATTAATGCCGCATTTGCGTGAACTGTATGCGCTTTATAAAGTGATGCGGGTCACGCGTGAACTACGTGGAGCTATGGATTTTGATACCCAGGAAACACGCATTCTATTTGGTAAAGGCCGTAAAATTGAAAAGATAGTGCCGGTGCAACGTAATGATGCGCATAAGTTGATTGAAGAATTTATGATAACGGCCAATAGTGCGGCGGCTCGTTACTTAAACGCAAAGAAAATACCTAAATTATTACGTGTCCATGAAGGCCCCAGCGCTGATAAATTACTTAACTTAAAAACCTTTTTAGGTGAGTTAGGGTTAAAATTCGGCGGCGGAGTAAATCCAACACCATTAGATTATATGCACTTGGTTGATGCCGTTAAAGACCGGCCTGATGCGCATTTAATTCAGACGGTATTATTGCGTTCCATGTCTCAAGCTGTTTATAGTCCAGATTTGAAAGGTCATTTTGGATTAGCATTAGACGCTTATGCTCATTTTACATCGCCTATTCGCCGTTACCCTGATTTGTTAGTGCATCGTGCTATTCGGCATTGTTTACAGGGTAAAAAGCCCGAAACGTTTGTTTATGGTGTGCCTGATATGATTATGCTGGGCGAGCATTGTTCTGCTAATGAGCGGCGTGCTGATGATGCAACCCGTGATGTAGTCAGTTGGTTAAAATGTGAATACATGCTGGATAAAGTCGGTGAAGAATTTCCCGGTATTATTGCTGCTGTGACCTCGTTTGGTTTCTTTGTTGAATTGGCAGATATTTATGTTGAAGGTCTGGTTCATATCAGCAATCTTGGGCAAGATTATTTTCATTTTGACCCCACCAGTCATCAGTTAAAAGGTGAGCGCTCTGGCATAAACTTCCGCTTAGGAGATAGAGTCAGAATCCGGGTGGCACGTGTTGATCTGGATGAGAAGAAAATGGATTTTGAACTGATTCAAAAAGAGGGTTCAGCCAAAAAAGTAATCGTTGCTCCTGATAAGCCTAAAAAGAGACGTCGTAAGAAGAAGAGCGTTTAATAGTGTCAGTGTTTTCTTATAATAACGACAGCGTCGTCCTTAAAAAATATAATAAATGAAATTAAGCAAATTATTTGGTCTGCATTCTGTGCAGGCTGCACTTGATTATTCGCCTAAAAAAATCCAGCAAGCCTGGGTTGATAATGGGCGACATGATAAACGTCTGGCTAAGGCTGTTGAAGATTTATTAGACTTGGGCATTGAGCCCGAAAAAGTCGATAGAAAAAGACTGGATCGTTTAGCCGATAATAACAATCACCAAGGTATTGTTATTGAAGTTGACTTGCCGGGTGAGTTATCGGAAAGTGATTTAAAAACTGCCGTTGAAAACTTGACTGAGACGGCCTTTTTTTTGGTTTTGGATAATGTTCAAGATCCTCATAATTTAGGTGCTTGCCTTAGAACTGCTGATGCTACCGGTGTTCATGGTGTTATTATTACTAAGGATAATGCCACGGGTATCACGCCAACGGTTTGTAAAGTCGCCAGTGGTGCAGCAGAGACAGTGCCGGTTTATCAAGTGACTAACCTGGCGCGTACCTTACGCTGGCTCAAAGACCAAGGTCTCTGGATTATGGGGGCTGCTGGTGAAACAACACAAACCGTTTATAAAACTGATTTTACTGTACCAATGGCTTTAGTGGTGGGTACTGAAGGTAAGGGCTTAAGGCGATTGACCAAAGAGCAATGTGATTTGTTAGTTGCAATACCGATGCTAGGGAAGGTAGAGAGTCTTAATTTGTCTGTTGCAACTGGCGTATTCCTTTATGAAGCAGTACGTCAGAGATTATTGACGAGGCCGTAAATGGAAGAGAATGAAGTTGTTCGACTGCAGGCCAATCAATTAAGCTGTATTCGTGATGATCGGGTCTTATTTGAAGGACTGTCTTTTGAGTTAAATGCGGGGCAAATATTACTGCTAGAAGGCAAGAATGGGAGTGGTAAAACCTCCTTATTACGTATTTTATGCGGATTTCGAGAGCCTGATGAGGGTGAGCTCTTATGGGGTTTTGATGCCATTAATGATAGTCAATACCAAACCGATATGGCTTATGTTGGGCATTTGGATGGTGTTAAAAAGGAATTAACAGTTTATGAAAACTTGAAAGTCTCTTTGGCCTTAGGTAGGCCTGGTCGTTATTCAATCATAGATGCTTTAGCTAGAGTCAATTTGGCTAACTATGATGATGTCCTCGTACAAGCTTTGTCAGCGGGTCAAAAACGGCGTTTATCATTAGCACGATTACTGATTACCGAAAATAAACTATGGATACTTGATGAGCCATTCACTTCGTTGGATAAACAGGGAATTGCGCTGATCGAAACTTTAATGATTGAACATTGTGCCAGAGGCGGAATGATTGTTTTAACTTCACACCACGATATTGAGTTACATGATGTGGTTGTGCAACGAATTAATTTATCCTGATGTCCTTATCTAACGCTTTTTTTGCCATTATCAAACGCGATCTCGTCTTAGCTTTGCGTCGCCGCTCAGAAATAGCCAACCCCATCTTGTTTTTCGTGTTGGTTATCACCCTATTTCCGCTAGGGATTGGTGCTCAGCCTCATTTACTGCAAACCATTGCTCCGGGTATCATTTGGGTGTCAGCTTTATTGGCTTCTATGTTGTCATTAGATAGCCTGTTTCGATCAGATTTTGATGATGGTTCATTAGAGCAAATCTTATTAAGCAGTTATCCAGCTTCTATTCTTGTCTTGGGTAAGGTGATGGCACATTGGTTAGTTACCGGGTTGCCTTTATTGATTGTTGCTCCTTTACTGGCTGTCTTTTTAGGGATGCCCTCACATTCATTAGGAATCCTGTTGTTAACCCTGTTGCTCGGCACGCCTGTGTTAAGCCTTATAGGAGCCATTGGCGTCGCTTTAACAGTCGGTTTACGTCGAGGCGGGATGATCTTATCCCTATTGGTGTTGCCGCTCTATGTACCTGTATTAATCTTTGCCAGTAATGCGGTAGAGATTGCCAGTACAGGGCTGCCTGTTTCAGCACAGATCAATATATTAATCTCTATTTTAGTGATGTCTGTAGTGTTAGCCCCTTGGCCAACGGCTGCGGCTTTAAAAATGAGCATCAATTAGTTTATGACGACTTATGCCATTGGTAGTGTTAAAGGTGATTATCAATCTCTAAATGAATTACTTGCAACAATAGAGTTTGATCCAAATAATGACAGCTTGTGGTTTACGGGTAATTTAGTTAATGGTGGCTCAGAGTCTCTGGAGGTGTTGAGATTTGTTAAGAGCCTGGGCTATACTCTGATGAGTTATTGCGATGAAACAGGAAAGTTGGTTTTTAATCATAATGATGATGAGACTGGCAAACTCTTAGAAGGTTTAGTGCCTTGGTACAAATTACCTGACCGGAACACTACTCAGTTGAATATCATATTTTCTGATGATGCCAATTTTGAAGATATTACTTTCCCTGGAATTTATCCTTTGTCTGCTGATAGGCTATCCGCACTCAAGTTGACAGATCATCCGCAAAGAATCTAATTATTTCTTGTTACATTGCTTAATGTCTTCTGCTCTTGCTGCAGCTGAGGATAAGGGTTTAGGGGCATTTATTTTTAATTGTTAAGGCCCTGTTTAACTTCCGCATGGTAAAAAGTGTTCAAAACGATAAACTTTCAGCTCAGTAGCGCTTATAGTATATCGGAATAAGTAAAACACTTGTTAACACTCAACCTAGAGTATAGTCAGTGACTCTTATAGGGGTGCATGCCGAAATTGGAATGTACTCTAAAATCTATCAAAACTTGGAGATCAACTATGAAATTAAGTAACAATCAATTCCTTTTTACAAGTTCAAAGATTATTAACTCGATGATATTAATAGCAACTATTGCTTTTATACCGGGTATATCGTTTGCTGTTGATAAAGATGCTCACGAAGATCAAACAGAGTTACGTATTAAAGAGCTACACGGTAAATTAAAAATCACCTCAGAGCAGGAAGGGAAATGGAGCAAGGTTGCCGAAACAATGCTGAGTGATGCAAAAACGATGGATGCTCTTACTCAAGTTAGAATTGATCATGATAAAGATATGACAGCAGTCGATGATTTAAAGTCTTACAGTGCCATTGCTGAGGCTCATGCAAACGGTATAAAAACGCTAATTCCTGTTTTTGAAGATCTCTATGCCAGTTTATCTGATGCTCAGAAAAAAGCAGCGGACAGCTTATTCCATGATCCTCAATACAAGAAAGGCCATAAAAAGGCTGTTGGTAACTGATTGTATCGCAATAATTTAGTGGTTAGGCGATTCTAGTCAGTTATTTGTAATCGTATGAAAAACTCTAAAAATAAGAAAGGAAGATATGAAAACTTTAATAAATAAAAACAGATATTTCAGATCAGCTTTAAGTAAAGTGATGATGGCACTTGTTTTTGTCTCAGCAACTAGCGTGCTCTTCTCACAGACTGCCTTGGCTGATAGAGACGATGGTGGTTATGGCGGTTATGGTGGGTATGAAAATCGAGAGTGGCATGGTGATCATGGCGACCATGATGGTCGTGGTTACAGAGATCATGATGGCTATCGCCGTGGATACGGTGGTGGATATGGTGGATATCGACCTGCGTATCCTCAGCCTTATTTCTATGCGCAACCAGTATACGTGCCCCCTCCTGTTTATGTGCCAAGACCGATGTACTTGCCACAGCAAGCACCAGGGATCAATCTAGTCTTTCCTTTGAATTTTCGGTAAACTTCAACCTTTAATTGGGAGTTACTGAATTGAAAAAACTATTCTTGGTTTTGTTGTTAATATCGAGTGTCTCTTGCGCTTATTACCCATATGGAGGTGGGTATGGTTATTATCCATCTTATACGCCTTATTACGGTGGATATGGCTATCGAGGGGGATTCGGTGGTGGCTATGGCGGCGGATATCGAGGAGGATATGGGGGATTTCGGGGTGGTTACGGCGGTGGCTTTGGTGGAGGTCATGGTGGCGGCTTTGGAGGCGGTCATGGCGGTGGTGGACGTCGATAAACTATAAATACTGCTTTTCCAACCAGTTAGAATTTTCTACGAACTACACGATAGCATTGAGCAACCTGCTCGTTGACGCGCCCAATCAGGGCGCTTTTCAGCGAACAATGCTTTATCGGGTTGTTCATCATAGGGGTAACGTAAAACCTCCAGCAGTTCATTGACCAACGAAAAATCACCTTCTTCTGCTTTATCAATTGCAAGTTGGGCCAGGTAGTTGCGTAAAACATATTTTGGATTTACCGAGTCCATGTGTTTACGTCTATCACGATTTGAAGTGCTGTCTTTCTGTACTCGTTGCCGATAATTTTCCAACCAATCATTTAACCGATTGATATAACTTGGTGTGACTTGTTCTGGCACGTAATAAGCCGCTGATAACAATTGAAAAGCTTGGGTATTATGTTCTGATTGAGAAATACTT
This sequence comes from uncultured Methylococcaceae bacterium, assembly GCA_903859415.1. Taxonomy (GTDB): domain Bacteria; phylum Pseudomonadota; class Gammaproteobacteria; order Methylococcales; family Methylomonadaceae; genus Methylobacter_C. The sequence goes on along the minus strand of CAIOMN010000003.1, from coordinate 24,657 downwards.
GTATCACAATTGATTTTAGCAAGTTGACGATAGAACAGCGTCATATCGGTTTCTACTAATTGTAATATCATCAATAATTCTGAACACAAGGCGTCGTCCGTTTCTGATTCAAATGCTTTAAAGCCCAATTTATCTGCCATCATATTTTGCCAGCCTTGTTCAAAGGTTGCAGTATAAGTATCCATGGCTTTTTGAAGTGGTTCTACCTGTTCGATTAATGGATAGATTGCATTGGCGAGTTGCCCTAAGTTCCAAAAAGCAATTTGTGCCTGATTACCAAAGCGATAACGGCGTTCTTGGGCATCAGTCGTATTCGGCGTCCAGTTAGGGTCATAGTTCTCAAGCCAACCATAAGGACCATAATCAATCGTTAGACCCAATATCGACATGTTGTCTGTATTCATGACGCCATGAACAAAGCCAACGCGCTGCCAATGGACAATCATGTTAGCGGTTCTTTGACAGACTTCATTAAACCAGGTGAGATAAGTTGCAGTTGATGGAGTACCCAAGTGCGGAAAATCAGTACGGATAGTGTAATCAACCAATTTCTTGAGCAAGTCATGATCACGTCTAGCCAATAATATTTGAAAACTGCCAAAGCGGGTAAACGAAGGCGCGACACGACAAACCACAGCCCCGGGTTCTGCCTTAGGATTGCCGTTATAAAACATGTCCCGAATAACGCTTTCACCCGTTACTATGACACTTAAGGCACGGGTAGTGGGCACGCCTAAATGAAACATGGCTTCACTACATAAGAATTCACGTATTGAAGATCTTAACACGGCTAAGCCATCGGCGGTTCTGGAGTAGGGCGTAGGGCCAGCGCCTTTAAGTTGCAAAGCCCAACGCTCATCTTTTTGATTAACTACTTCCCCTAAGTTGATAGCACGACCATCGCCCAATTGACCTGCCCAGTTACCAAATTGATGTCCCCCGTAGCAGCTAGCATAAGGGTCCATTCCTTCTATTTGACGATTACCCGCAAAGATTTCTGTAAACTCATCCGATTCACAGAACTCAGTCGATAAGTCTAATAACTCTGCAACTTCAGCAGAATACGCAACCGTTTTTGGCGCACTAACAGGTGTGGGTAATACTCTTGAGTAGCAGGCTCCCAAGACTTGCCGGCGAAAGTTTCTGCCCTCTGGATCAGCAGGTAATTCCTCAATAAAACGATTATCAAAGTTTAAGTTCTGAAGAGCAGAATGTTTCGTCGGCGTTTTCATATCAAGCCTGGCTATTTAAATAGTCTTCATAGTTACCGCTGAAATCAACAATGCCATTAGGTGTTAACTCAATAATGCGGGTTGCAAGCGAAGATACAAATTCTCGGTCATGACTGACAAAAATCAGAGTACCCGGATAGTTTTCTAGTGCGGTGTTAAGGGACTCAATTGATTCCATATCCAAATGGTTGGTGGGCTCATCCATGACCATGATGTTATTTTTTTGGAGAATTAATTTACCAAATAACATACGGCCTTGTTCACCACCCGATATGACCTTAACAGACTTGTTAATGTCGTCAGCGCTGAACAATAAACGTCCCAAAGTGCCTCGGATGGCTTGATCATCATCCGAGTCTTTACGCCATTGCCCCATCCACTCAATAAGCGTTAGGTTTTCTGCAAAGTCTTCGGCATGATCTTGAGCAAAATAACCGACTTCGGAGTTTTCTGACCATTTAACTTCGCCCGTGTCAGGGGTTAATTCGCCGACGAGAGTTTTTAACAGGGTCGATTTACCAATCCCATTCGGACCAATGACCGCAATACGTTCACCCACAGGGACCATTAAATTCAGATTTTTAAAGAGCGGTTCGCCGCCATAACCTTTGCTTAAATCACTCACTTCGAGTGCCAAACGGTGTAACTTTTTAGTTTGATCGAAACGTAAGAAAGGATTAACCCGACTAGACGGTTTAACTTCATCGAGTTTAATTTTGTCGAGTTGCTTAGCGCGAGAAGTGGCTTGTTTAGCTTTAGAGGCATTAGCAGAGAATCGACTAACGAACGTTTGCAGTTCAGCAATTTGAGCTTTTTTCTTGGCATTCCCAGCCAGTAAGCGTTCACGGACTTCCGTGACTGCAACCATATAATCATCATAATTACCGGGATAGACACGCAACTCGCCGTAATCCATGTCAGCCATGTGCGTACACACACTGTTTAAAAAATGCCGATCATGCGAGATAATCACCATGGTGCAATTACGTTCATTCAGGATGTCTTCTAACCAGCGAATAGTATTGATATCCAGGTTGTTGGTCGGTTCGTCCAATAACATAATATCAGGATTAGCGAACAGGGCTTGAGCTAATAAGACTCTTAATTTCCATCCCGGAGCCACCGCACTCATTAAGCCGTTATGTTGTTCTATAGGAATATCCAAGCCTAAGAGCAGTTCACTGGCACGCGATTCAGCTGTATAACCACCGTATTCAGCAAACACTGATTCTAGCTCAGCGGCATGCATGTAATCGTCTTCGGTTGCTTCCAGATTGGCATAAATCGCATCACGCTCAGACATGGCCGCCCACATTTCAGCATGACCCATTAAGACCACATCCAGCACCCGATAATTTTCGTAAGCAAACTGATCCTGACGCAAATTCCCCAGTCTTTCATTAGGGCTGAGGCTGACGTTACCTGCTGAGGGTTCTAAATCGCCGCTCAATATTTTCATGAAGGTAGATTTACCGCAGCCATTAGCGCCAATCAGGCCGTAGCGGTTGCCATCGCCAAATTTAACTGAAACGTTTTCAAATAGGGGTTTAGCCCCAAATTGCATAGTAATGTTTGCTGTAGAAATCAAAGTATTGTTCTCAAGTGTAATAGAGTCTGTAAAAAATAATTGGCTTATTTTATCAGATTCCAGGGAGTCTCTATGAATTGAAATTCAAATTTAAACAGCCATGTAAGAATAAAGAAGTACTTTGTTTCACCCAGTTATCAATTTCATCAGCAGTGGGAGTGACATCTAAACCCAGTTGAAGTTTTTGAATTCGCTCATTCCGTAAGCTACTTAAAAAATGATCAGCAAGTGTGTGTGGATCCAGACCCATAAAATTGCCGGCATGTTGATGTCTTGAGAAAAAGTTTTCAAGATGAAGCAAAGTTCGCTCAGGCCCCTGCTCATAAAATTGAGTTGCAAGATCTGGAAAGCGTAAGGATTCTCCCATCATGATGGCACGGATTCGTAACACCTCGGGTCGGGTAATGCCTTCAATAAACTGCTTGGCAAAAGCAATAAGCGCCTGTTCGGGATGATCATCCAGGGTGCTTTCTTCTGATAAAGCGGTAACAAAGGGGTCACTGTATCGTTTAATAACGGCTCCGAACAACCCCGCTTTACCTTCAAATTGATTGTACAAGGTGCGCATCGAAACATGCGCTTCTCTAGCGATTGCTTCCAGGCTAACATTTCCGAATCCATTTTCAAGAAAGAGCTTGAGGGCAGCATCAAGCATTCGATCGCGACTCAAGGACTCCTCGCCCTTACGGGGTCGTCCACATTTGATCATTTGTGTACTCATAAAATTAAGTTGACTTATATTAAGATCATACCGTAAATTAAACGGTAATATCCATTACCATTTAACATCACCCAAGGTACCAAAGGAATGAATGGCTCAGTTTTAAAGTTACTACAAGTCAATTTAATAATCTGCATTTCGATAGGTATCACTAGCTGTGATAGTCAGAGCCATTCAGATAGTCCGGCTTTACCTCCACCCCCCCATGTAAAAATAGCGCAGCCTTTGTCGCAAGAGGTTACCGAATGGGATGAATACACGGGACGTATAGAAGCTGTCAGCTCAGTCGATATTCGTGCCCGGGTGAGCGGGTACTTAGAGAAAGTAAACTTTAAAGCAGGTGCTAAAGTTAAAAAAGGAGATCTTTTATTCGAAATTGATCCAAAGCCATTTACCGCACAATTGCAGTATGCAGTATCAGAGCTTGAAAGAGCTAAAGCTAAACATGAATTAGCTAAAAATGATCTGGAGCGTGCTGAACGCCTGTTTAGTGGTAAAGCCATCTCTGAAGAAGAGCACGATGCACGCAGTAAAGGTTCTCGGGAAACTATCGCGGCAGTGCAATCGGCTGAAGCGAATGTTAACACCGCTAAATTAAATTTAGAATATACCAAAATACGTGCACCGATTGATGGGCGTATTGGTCGGGAGTTAATCACCGAAGGTAATTTGGTGAGTGGCGGTGGCGGAGATGCAACCCGTCTGACCTTTATTGTTTCAACTGATCCCGTTTATGTTTATGTCGATGCAGACGAGCATTTAGCACTCAAGTATCGGCGTCAAGCACATCAAGAAGGTAATAAAGTCAAAGGAACAGATCAAACTCCAGCGGAATTAGCCGTTTCCGATGAAGCTAATTTCCCTCATCCAGGCCATCTTGATTATATTTCACCACGTGCTGATACAGCGACAGGTTCAGTCTCTATACGCGGCGTATTTTCAAATTCAGATGATGTCCTAAGTCCAGGGTATTTTGCCCGGATGCGGGTTCGTGCTTCAGCGCCTTATCAGGCCATTCTAGTGCCTGATAAAGCTATCGCGACTGATCAGGCTCAGCATTTTTTGTGGGTTGTTAATCAGGAACAAAAAGTTGAATATCGTACAGTGGTCCTCGGGGCGCATATCGGGCAATCACGCGTCATTACAACGGGATTAAATCCGAATGAATGGATAGTCATCGAAGGACTGCCCAGGATGATGCCGGGAATTAAGGTTAATCCTGAGCGTATTTCACAGACTGAACCAGCAGGTGAGAAGTAGTTAATGAATAAATTTGCACATTTTTTCATCGATCGTCCCATATTTGCGGCGGTACTGTCTATTTTGATTGTCTTATTGGGTAGCCTTGCGTTAATCACCTTACCCATTATGCAGTATCCAGAGATAGCGCCACCGACTGTGGTTATCAGTGCGACTTATGCAGGAGCCAATTCTAAAGTCGTTGCAGAAACAGTGGCGACTCCCATTGAGCAAGAAGTGAATGGCGTTGAAGATATGCTGTATATGTCTTCTCAATCCACCAACAGTGGCAGTATGGCCCTGACGGTCGCTTTCAAGCCTGGAACAAACCTTGATAAAGCCCAGGTTTTGGTTCAGAACCGGGTCGCTTTAGCAGAGCCTCGGTTGCCAGAAGAAGTGAGGCGGCAAGGCATCAGTGTTAAAAAACGCAGTCCCGATTTAAGTTTAGTGGTTAACCTGGTATCTCCAGACCAACGTTATGACAGTGTTTATCTTAGCAATTATGCGCTATTGCAAATCAAAGACACGCTGGCGCGTTTACCCGGTGTGGGCGACATTGTGATATTTGGTGCCCGCGATTACAGTATGCGGCTCTGGTTAAATCCTGAACAAATTGCAGCTCGTAATTTAACGGCAGGCGATGTAGTCAGTGCCATTAGAGATCAAAATGTTCAAGTAGCGGCGGGTGTGGTTGGTCAACAACCCAGCAAAGAGAAAGTTGATTATCAGTACACCGTTACTACCCTAGGGCGGTTAATGAACGCTGAACAGTTTGCCGATATTGTGATTAAAAAAGGCAAAGACGGGCAGGTCACCTATCTTAAAGATGTTGCCCGCATTGAGTTAGGTGCCAAAGATTATAACTCTGGACTGGTGCTTGATGGCCAGGAATCGGTGGGGCTCGCTATTTTTCAGCTACCCGGTTCTAATGCTTTAGATACCAAAAAAGCCGTAGTTGAAACGATGGTAAAGCTTAAAAAACGCTTCCCCGAAGGCCTTGATTACAAAATGATTTACGATACCGTAGTCTTCGTTCAACAATCTATTAAAGCAGTCACTAAAACATTATTTGAAGCCTTGTTATTAGTCGTTATTGTGGTGGTTATTTTTCTACAAAACTGGCGTGCGACTATTATTCCTTTATTGGCCGTTCCCGTTTCCTTAATTGGTACGTTTGCGGTCATGTCTGCAATGGGGCTATCTCTCAACACCTTATCTTTATTCGGGATGGTATTAGCGATTGGCATCGTCGTGGATGACGCCATTGTAGTGGTCGAAAACGTTGAACGACATATTGCCGAAGGGCTTTCTGCCAGAGACGCTACCCGTCTCGCCATGACTGAAGTCGTTGGGCCTATTATTGCCACTGCCTTAGTATTAGTCGCGGTATTTGTACCCACTGCTTTTATTACGGGGGTTTCGGGGGCATTCTACAAACAATTTGCCCTCACTATCGCCGTATCAACGGTGATTTCAGCCTTTAACTCTTTAACGCTCAGTCCTGCTCTATGTACCTTATTATTAGATCGTGCACACGGTGATAAAGATAAACTGACCCTTATCATTGATAAATTATTCGGCTGGTTTTTTACTGGCTTTAATCACTTCTTTGAGCGTTTTGGTAAATCCTATTCGGGATTGGTTGGTCGATTGATTCGCATGACTTCGGTTGTGTTAGTCGTCTATGCAGGCTTATGCGGACTCAACTTTTTAGCGTTTGAAAAAGTACCTACTGGTTTTATCCCTCAACAAGATCAAGGCTATCTCATTCTTTATGCCCAATTGCCCGATGCAGCTTCATTAGCACGCTCACAGGCCGTTGTTAAAAAGGCAACGCAAATTATTTTAGAAACAGAGGGGGTTAATCATGTTAATGCCTATGCTGGATTTTCAATTTTAAGTGGTGCCAGTCAATCTAACGTCGCCACGCTATTTGCTACCTTAAAAGATTTTGATCAACGAGCGGGACATCCTGAACTCTATGCGGATAGAGTGATTGAAAACCTCCAACAACGACTTTCTAAAGTCGATGATGCCTATATTAAGGTATTTGCACCGCCACCCATCAGAGGTATGAGTTCAGTCGGTGGTTTTAAACTACAGATTCAAGATAGAGCTAGCGCCGGTATTGATGCCTTAAGACAGGTAAATGCAGACTTAATTAATTTAGGAAATAAGCAGCCTGGTTTAGTCGGTTTGTTTACTACCTTTAGAACCAGCGTGCCGCAATTATTTTTAGATGTTGATCGTACCCGGGTCAAATCTATGGACGTGCTGTTAAAAGATGTGTTTGATACCTTGCAAATTTATTTAGGCTCATTGTATGTCAATGATTTTAACCTCTTTGGTCGTACCTATCAGGTTATGGCGCAGGCAGATTCAGCGTTTAGAATGAAACCTGAAGATATTGTTAAATTAAAGACCCGTAATTCACAAGGCGGCATGGTACCTTTAGGTTCGTTAATTGATATCAAAGAAATTAATGGCCCCGATAAAATCACTCGCTATAACATGTATCCAGCGGCAGAAATTAACGGCGGAACATTGCCGGGCGTCAGTACCAGTCAAGCGATTGATACCATGAACGCATTAATGGCGAAAGAACTCCCGCCGGGCTTTGATTTTGAATGGACAGAACTGAGTTTGCAACAAGTGCTAGCTGGCAATGTGGCCTTATTGGTGTTTCCTTTAAGTGTTATTTTTGTATTTTTAGCATTGGCTGCACAATATGAAAGCTGGTCCTTACCATTTGCCGTTATTCTGATTGTGCCCATGTGTATATTATCGTCAATGACGGGGGTCTGGTTAATGCACATGGATAATAATATCTTTACCCAGATTGGTTTTATTGTCTTGGTCGGTTTAGCGAGTAAGAATGCTATTTTGATAGTGGAATTTGCCAAGCGGCGACAAGAAAATGGCCTGAGTGCTTATGAAGCTGCAAAAGAAGCGTCACGGATTCGTCTACGCCCTATTTTAATGACCTCCTTTGCGTTTATCATGGGCGTATTTCCCTTAGTGGTTGCTACAGGAGCCGGGGCTGAATCCCGAAGATTATTGGGGACTGCTGTGTTTAGTGGCATGATAGGCGTAACCTTCTTTGGTCTACTGTTAACACCTGTTTTTTTTGTCGCTGTACAAGCCTTAGCACAACGTATAAAGCCAGCAAAGCACACAACTGAAAATAAGCCCTCACACTCAGGAATAGAGCTATGAGCTTACAGCGTATAAAACCAACATTAATGACGGCTGTTTTGAGTGTTGTATTATTAAACGGATGTGCCGTGGGTCCAGACTATAAACTACCCAGCTCCGAAACACCCCAAGCGTTTGCCAGAGCGGATAGCCCTGAGTTTTCAGCACACGGCGTTGAAGTCAATTGGTGGACGTTATTTAAAGATAAGCAGCTAAATTCGCTCGTTGAGCAGACGATACAGCATAATTTTAGTTTACAAGCTGCGCGGTCTAACATTCTTGAAGCTCGTGCCCTGTATTTACAGGCCGCACTTAATTTGGCACCCATTGTGAGTTCACATGCTAACTATACCGATCAAAAACGCAGTGTCGGGGCTTTAAATAATCTCTCTTACGCACCTCGCACTTTAAAGCTCTACAATGTTGGTTTTGATGCACAGTGGGAATTAGACTTATTTGGTCGCGTCAGACGCAGTGTTGAAGCGAGTAATGATGAAGTGGAGATTCAAGAAGCCACATTACGGGACTTAAGTGTCAGTTTAATTGCCGAAGTTGCCCGCAATTATTTTGAGTTACGGGGTTTGCAAAATCAGTTAGCCGTCGCTATAAAGAATGCTGAAAATCAAACCAAGACGGTAGAGATTACCCAAATCAGACTTGAAGGCGGGCGGGGCACAGAATTAGATACCTCAAGAGCAATGGCTCAACTGGATTCTACCCGTGCCATTATTCCACCGTTGGAAGCCGGCATTTATAGAGCGATACATCGACTCAGTGTATTAACTGGTCAACTGCCCGATGCCTTGACAAAAAGCCTCTCACAAACCGCGCCTTTACCGAAGATTCCCGAAACCATTCAAATCGGCAATCCAGCCGAGTTGTTACGCCGTCGCCCTGATATACGCATCGCTGAAAGATCATTAGCGGCTGCAACTGCCAGCATAGGGGTTGCGACCGCTGATCTTTTTCCCCGTGTTACCTTTGTAGGTACGATTGCGCTTGAAGCCAGTATGTTATCTGCGGTAGGCGCTAAAGGGTCTGATTCTTATTCACTGGGTCCAAGAATTAGCTGGGCTGCCCTGGATTTAGGGCATGTTTATGCGCGTATTAAAGCGGCTAATGCCAATGCAGAGTCTAGTTTAGCTCAATATCAACAAACCGTGCTTAATGCACTGGAAGAAACTGAAAATGCCCTGGAAAACTACAATCGTGAGCGGGCGCGACAAGCCTTATTAGCGTCAGCAGCACAAGCCAGTATCAAAGCAGAGGAATTGGCACAATTACGCTTTAACGAAGGCGTCAGTGATTTTTTGACCGTATTAGATACCGAATTACGGTTGTTGCAAGATCAGGATAAATTAGCACAAAGCGAAACCGCTACTGCCACGGCTTTGGCAGCTGTTTATAAAGCCTTAGGGGGCGGGTGGGAAGTGAGCGTTCAGTAATCTGCGCTTATTTAGGGGGGCTTTACTTGTATTATTGGACTTCGATGCTATTGTCACCGACTTTTGGCCAAGCGGTTAAAACGGCTTTAACAACAGTTGCTAGGGGTATTGCGAAAAACACGCCCCAAAACCCCCACAAGCCTCCAAAAAATAGAATGGCGACAATAATGGCTATGGCGTGTAAATTAACGGCTTCTGAAAACAGAACGGGAACTAATACTACGCCATCTAGGGCCTGAATGATTGAATAGGCAATGATAATATACATAAACTCATCACCGGTTAAACCCCATTCAAAATAAGCCACACCCAGAACAGGAAAAGTAACCAGGGTTGCGCCAATGTAAGGAATAATAACTTGTACGCCCATTAATACGGCTAATAGCATAGCGTAATTAAGATCCATGGTTGTGAAAGTGATATAACTAACAAACCATAGAATCAAAACTTCCGAAAGCTTACCGCGCACATAATTACCCAATTGTATATCGACTTCCTTCCAGACTCTGACGGATAAATTTCTATCCTTTGGCATAAATTGTAAAAACCAGCTTATCAGCGTTGCTTTGTCTTTTAAAAAGAAGAAGACCATCATGGGCACTAAAAACAGGTAAACCAAGGCGCTGACTAAGCCTACGACAGAGGCGGCTGAGAGAGACAAGACACTTTGCCCATAGGATAATAATTCTTTTTGTACCGCAAACATTATTTGCTGTACCTTGTTTTCGGAAACTAATTTTGGATACATTTCCGGTAAGCGCAGGATACCGATCTGGGCGCGGTTAAGAATGTCGGGAATATGTTGAATCAGCTCAATGGCCTGTTGTGAAATCAGTGGCATCAAATAAAACAATAAAAACCCCAGGCACGTCATAAACGCGGAAAAGACCAAGTAGACCGCAGGTAAACGAGGTAAGCCCCTTTTCTCGGCCTTGCCAACCAATCCCTCCAACAAATATGCAAATACGATTGAAGCAAATACCGGCATCAATATATTGGATAATGAATAAATGAGTATATAACTGGCAAACAAAATAATCGCTAACGCAACTGCTTGGGAGTTGGGTAAAAAGCGTTTTATTGACTCAGAAACTGAGTGCAAGTTTACAGAAGAGGTGTTTGGTGTCATTAAAGGCAAGTTTATTGTTGTTATTATATTTAACATTCTACAACCAATGAAGCTATTCTAAGCAAGATCTTTTTTATGATCTTGCGCTAGGATTAGCTCAAATTGATTTAGAGTTTAATTGTAAGGTAACAACTCCAGTTTGTTGTGACTTGGTACAAATCGATAAAAACACTACTCTCTTTAGGCTTGCAAGGCTAACGCTTAACGCTTTTTCGCCGTTTCTTCGCGCCTTAGCCGCTTGGCTATTAAATTTAACGATTTTTGATCTCAAGATGTTTACATAATAGTTGTATTATGCAGAAGGACAATCATAAAATTTGATGTAATAACCTAATATTTCCCCACCTCAATCAACAATCAAATTAATCGGATCAGTCCAAACCCCCGCGCCTGCACTGCCAATGCCTCTTACCCTTACCCAATAAGCTTGCCCTGGTATCAAGCCGTCCAACAAAATATGTGCGGTAGTTAACGATGACAACACATGATGCCAATTGTCCTCGATAGCTGTATCGCCTTGTGTCGTTTGCACTTCATAACTTCCAGCGGCCGCCAAACGTGCTACATGAACTAAAAGGCTACCGCTTTTTACCCCATGCTCAACCCTAAAATCAGTGGGTGCAGGCAAGATTTCACCCCCACCACCGCGCACGATGTCTTTGCGTAAGTCGTAGCCGGTAGTGGCGAGAATCTGTGTGTTGCCTTGCGCCACTAATTCCAGATAAGGAACGAGACGCTTGACGAGTTCGGTCAGTGCTTGCCTCGCATCATTGCGTAGCATTATTTTAAGGCTGTCGTGGCTGAGGGCGGCATGATAGCAGTCTAGGTAGGCGGTGTAAGCGGCGGTAAGCTCAGCCAGTGTGGGAACTTGCACGGCCCACGGTTCGGGATAATAGACATTAGCGGTTAAAGCGGTAACGATAGTGCCTGCTTTGGCCAGATAACTGGATTCATTCAGGGGATCAAACGTTGTAATAAGCTTGGCTTGCATGTGAAACTCCACTCGATAGAGTTGGCTTTCAAAATGAAATAAACTATCAAAATATGTGGATAGTTTAAGGGGCAACCGCGAAGATCTCATGGATGGTGGGTTGACTATAAGCCTAAGTTGAAAATAGTCAAGTAAAAACCTCATTATCTTTAGTAAAATAGTCGGTTTTTAGCGATTCGATTGGCCTGTTATCGCAACCGAATGCGAATCGGGTCCGATCTTTTCCGAACTTAAGCCACCCGATTCCGATTTATTTAGACAAACATCGCCAGATAAAATGATTTAATTGCGAACAGGTCTCAATAAACTCCCCTATTAGCGGCTACGAATCGCAATCGTGAGGGGCAAGTATAGATACTTGTCGCTTTCACTTCGCATTCGAGCGGTCCCGATTCCGATTCGGGTTCAAAGAGTTCGCATTATTGAGGAAACAAATGGCAATCGAGAGGCAACAATTGCCCTATTGTTGGGCATTTATGATGCTTTAAATGGCTGCACATTAATCTGGATAGGCAGTGTGTAAAAATTTAAGGTCGTAATTAATAAGTGATAATATAAGCTGACTGGTTTAATTGTTTTAATGTAAAACTTCATGTTAAGGAAATAATATTTATGATACCTGTTATTTTATCGGGTGGTTCTGGTACAAGACTTTGGCCGCTTTCTCGTAGACATTACCCAAAGCAATTTCTTCCATTGGTCTCAAGTCACACCATGATTCAAGAAACTGTGCTTAGATTAGCGGGTTTAAAAGGATTAAAAGCACCTATTGCTGTTTGTAATGAAGATCATCGCTTTATGATGGCTGAACAGTTACTTGAGATTGGGGTTAAGCCTGCCGCAATAATTCTTGAGCCTATTGGAAGAAATACCGCACCAGCGGTGACATTGGCTGCTTTATCTGCGAACTCGGAAGATGATGTTTTGTTAATTTTGCCAGCTGATCATGTTATTGAGAATATCCCAGCCTTCCACGAGGCGGTTGCACAAGCAAAAATTCTGGCAGAACAAGGGTTTTTAGTTACTTTTGGGATTGTTCCTACTGAACCTGAAACGGGTTATGGCTATATCAAGCGTGATAATGAGCAGCGACAGGGACCGGCTTATAATGTAGCTTCATTCGTTGAAAAACCAGATGTTGATACCGCTAAAGCTTATCTTGAAAGTGGTGATTATTATTGGAATAGTGGTATGTTTGCGTTTAAAGCAGGCACTTTTTTAAATGAGTTGCAAAAATTCAATCCCGCGATTCTAGATAGTTGTCAGCAAGCACTTAAAGATGCAAAAACTGATATGGATTTTGTGCGTTTAAATACTGACGTTTTTTCTTTGTGTCCTTCGGATTCTATTGATTATGCCGTCATGGAAAAAACAGATAAAGCGGTTGTTATTCCGTTGGAGGCGGGTTGGAATGATGTTGGATCATGGTCTGCTTTATGGGATGTCACTGAAAAAGATGCGTTCGGTAATGCGATAAAAGGTGATGTTTTAACTGTAGATACTCATAATTCATTTATTCATGCCCATAGTAAATTAGTGACTGTTATAGGCCTTGATAATTTAGTGGTTGTTGAAACAGATGATGCCGTTATGATTGCCGCTAAAGACAGGGTTCAGGATGTTAAAGAAATTGTTGATCGCTTAAAGGCGGGTGGGCGAAGTGAAGCGGACATTCATAGAAAAGCGTATCGACCTTGGGGACATTATGATTTAGTTGATATTGGCGAACGTCATCAAACAAAACGAATTGTAGTAAAACCCGGTGCTAAATTATCTTTACAGAAGCATCACCATCGAGCAGAACATTGGGTTGTTGTTAAAGGGACCGCTTTGATTACCAAAGGGGATGAAAAATTTTTAATTACCGAAAATGAATCTACTTATATTCCTGTAGGCGTTGTCCATTGTCTTGAAAATCCTGGTGTGATTCCTCTTGAAATTGTTGAGGTTCAATCAGGTAGTTATTTAGGTGAAAATGACATTGTTCGGATTCTTGACCAATATGGGCGTATTTAACTTAATACTAAAGCTAATGAATAAAGGTTAATATTTGATCTTAGCGCTTAAAAAAAATAAAAATTATAAGGAGTCATAATGAGTAAAAAAGTTACCAAAGCAGTTTTCCCGGTTGCAGGTTTAGGCACACGTTTTTTGCCAGCGACAAAAGCAATTGCTAAAGAAATGTTAACGGTTGTTGATAAGCCGTTAATTCAATATGCGGTCGAAGAAGCGGTTGCGGCAGGTATTGATACGATGATTTTTATTACCTCGCGTAGTAAAAATGCCATCATGGATCATTTTGATAAAGCGTATGAACTAGAAACAGAGTTAGAAGCCAAAAATAAAACCGAGTTACTGAAAATCTTAAAGGACACTGTTCCACCGAATGTCTCTTTTGTATTCATTAGACAGGCAGAGGCTTTAGGCTTGGGTCATGCAGTCTCTTGTGCCAGACCGGTGATTGGTGATGAGCCATTTGCAGTCTTATTGGCTGATGATATGGTTGAAGACGGTGAGCGTGGCTGTATGGCTCAAATGGTTGCTTTGTATAATGAAAAGCAATCGTCTGTGTTAGGTGTTGAGCGTGTTAATCCAGCGGATACAGGAAGCTACGGAATTGTAAAAACACCGGACACTGCTGAGAAATATGCGCCTATTGAAGTGATTGTCGAAAAACCAAAACCAGCCGATGCACCTTCTAACTTAGCGGTAGTCGGACGATATATTTTAACACCTGCCATTTTTGATAAACTTGAACATACCGGAAGAGGTGCGGGTGGTGAAATTCAGTTAACGGATGGTATTGCTGATTTGCTTAAAGACGAAACTGTTTTGGCTTATGAGTTTGAAGGCACTCGATACGATTGCGGCTCTAAACTGGGATTTTTGATTGCCAATGTTGAGCTGGCTTTATTGCACCCCGAGTTAAAAGATGATTTTTCAGCTTATCTTAAAGAGTTAAACAAAAAGATATAATCTGACGTAGTATCCCAAAGCGAACACGATGAGTTGATCTTCATCGTGTTCGCTTGCTACATACAAGCGTGCTATTTTAAAGTGATCTCTTCGATAATGGGGAGTTTAGATCGTTTTTGTAACCAGATAACGCCAGCAATATCAGTTATGCCCGCCCACAGCCTATCCAGCGTGCCGTATTTAGAGACACCATTGGTTCTTGATCGGTGGCTTACGGGTTCGGATATAACTTGTCCGCCCGCTCTTAAAATCAGTGCCGGTAAGAAGCGATGCATGTGATTAAAGTAAGGTAAGCTGAGGAAATGCTCCCTGGAAAATACTTTCAAGCCACAACCGGTATCAGGCGTATTATCGCCCAGTAAGCTAGAACGAATTGAGTTGGCTACTTTGGATGAGAAAAGCCGCCAGGCCGTGTCATAACGTTTATTTCTCCATCCAGCAACCATCCATAGATTCGTGATACTTTCGCTTTTTTTAATTAATACGTTATATAACCCTGGGATATCTGCTGGGTCATTTTGACCATCACCATCCAAGGTGGCAATGTAGGGATAAATTGCATTTTTTACACCGGTATGAACGGCTGTACTTTGTCCACAGCTTTTTGCATGGCGGATAACTCGCAGCGCTTTAAAGTCCACAAGTGCTTGAGCTAAAACAGCTGGAGTTTGATCGGTGCTACCATCGTCAACATAAATAATTTCATAAGCCTCAGCTTGATTCATTGCCGCATCGATCTCTTTGATTAAAGAGATAATATTGTCGGCTTCATTATGAACAGGAACAACAACAGATATTTTCACAGACCATCCTAACTAAACTAAAAGATTTATTTGTATCGTTTGAACAGGTATTTGAACCCATAATCAAAGACATTTAGCGGTATATGATATTAAAAATGCTGCAAATGTCCTAAAATTATCTTCTTGATAAAGTGTGTATAAATACGACTGGGCTTGCAATCTTAGGCATTATCCTTTAATTTAGTCGCACATCCGTAAAGGCTAGGGGTGCTTCACTGTTTATATTGGGTTTATAAAACGTGAGGCTGAGAGAAACCCTTTGAACCTGACCCCGGTTAATACCGGCGTAGGAAAGCCCCAACTTCCCTGCGTCTTGTTTTATTGTTATTGGAGATAAGCATGAACGCTGTTCTAAAAGACGTTACTGAAGCCAGTAGTGTAAAAATTGATTCTTACCCCGCGTCTGAAAAAATATATGTACAAGGCAGTCGCCCTGATATTCAGGTGCCTATGCGAAAAATTACCCTGTCTGATACACCTGTTCATTTTGGTGCAGTGGAAAAAAATGGTCCACTTTATGTTTATGATACTTCAGGTGTTTATACCGATCCCAACGTTGAAATCGATTTAAAAAAAGGTTTAGGCGCAATCCGTTCTACCTGGATAGCTGAAAGAAATGATACTGAAGAATTATCAGGCCCCAGTTCAGACTACGGTCGTCAACGTTTAGAAGATCCAGCCACTGCAGATTTACGCTTTGAATTGATCCGTAAGCCGCGCCGCGCTATAGCGGGAAAAAATGTTTCACAAATGCACTATGCACGCCAAGGTATTATTACCCCAGAAATGGAGTTTATTGCCATCCGTGAAAATCAAAAAATGGAAGAAATGCGTGAGCTCTGGAAAGACCAACATCCTGGAGATTCATTTGGTGCCTCCATTCCTGATGTCATTACTGCCGAATTTGTGCGTGACGAAGTAGCACGGGGTAGAGCGATTATCCCCTGTAATATTAACCATCCAGAATTAGAGCCGATGATTATTGGGCGTAATTTCCTGGTTAAAATTAACGGTAACTTAGGTAATTCGGCGGTTACATCTTCTATTGAAGAAGAAGTTGAAAAGATGTTGTGGGGTATTCGCTGGGGTGGCGATACCATTATGGATTTGTCAACGGGTAAAAATATTCATGAAACCCGTGAATGGATCATTCGTAATTCACCTGTACCGATTGGTACGGTGCCTATTTATCAAGCACTTGAAAAAGTAAATGGTAAAGCAGAAGATTTAACCTGGGAAATTTTCCGTGACACGCTAATAGAGCAAGCAGAGCAGGGCGTTGATTACTTTACCATTCATGCCGGCGTACGATTACATCACGTCCCCTTAACCGCTAAACGTATGACCGGTATTGTGTCTCGTGGTGGTTCTATTATGGCGAAATGGTGTTTGGCGCATCACACAGAAAGCTTCTTATACACGCACTTTGAAGAAATCTGCGAAATAATGAAAGCTTATGATGTGTCATTCTCTTTAGGGGATGGTTTGCGTCCAGGGTCTATTTATGACGCGAATGATGCCGCTCAATTTGGTGAGCTGGAAACCTTAGGCGAATTAACCAAGATTGCCTGGAAACATGATGTACAAACCATGATTGAAGGCCCCGGTCACGTGCCTTTGCATATGATTAAAGTCAATATGGAAAAGCAGTTAGAAGAGTGTGGAGAGGCGCCTTTCTATACCTTAGGCCCCTTAACGACTGACATTGCTCCAGGTTATGATCATATTACCTCTGCGATTGGTGCGGCCAATATCGGTTGGTACGGTTGTGCCATGCTATGTTATGTCACTCAAAAAGAACATTTGGGCTTGCCTAATAAGCAGGATGTACGTGAAGGTATCGTGACTTATAAAATTGCCGCACATGCAGCAGATTTAGCTAAAGGTCATCCCGGTGCTCAAGCCCGTGATAACGCAATGTCTAAAGCGCGTTTTGAGTTCCGCTGGGAAGATCAATTTAATATTGGTCTTGATCCTGAAAAAGCACGTGAGTTTCATGATGAAACCTTACCTAAAGAGTCTGCTAAAGTTGCGCATTTTTGTTCTATGTGCGGACCTCATTTCTGTTCAATGAAAATCAGTCAGGATGTTAGGGACTACGCGGCTCAGAAAGGTATTGAAGATGATCAGGAAGCTTTATTGAGTGGAATGGATGAAAAATCCAAGCAGTTTCTTGAAGAAGGTGCAGATATTTATCATAAAGTTTAATTTTTATTCTAAAATTATCCTGTAGTTATAAAGGAAGAAATGTAGTGGCAATGGATTGCCATCGTTGGTTTTTTTGTATGTATTCTTGGCAGATAATTCTGTTCAGATACTTGTTTACAATAGCGGGTTCTATAAGGTAATTTTATGGATGATAAAAAAAATATTGTAATTAAGGTTAAATGTTCTGCTTCGAATAAAAATAAGCCCGATATTCCTACTCCAAAGGTTATTACTCAATGGAATATCAGGCGGATAGTGACTGTATTTGTGGGTCTGGTTTTTATCATTCTGGTATTAAGCTCCCTATTCTGGCCAAAGCCAGAAGATAAAGCTGTGCAGTCAGAGGCTGTGTTATCAACGAATGAAACAAATAAAGATATTGATAAAAGTGTTCCAGTCGTTTCCGCTCAATCTAAACTGGTCAGATCACTTTTTACAACTAAGGTGATTAATAATGAACCGATAGATCACCTTGAGTTGCCACTGAAATTTGATAAAACTAAATCAACATCGGTTTTTTATTTTGCAGAGTTAAGTGCGGTTAAAGATAAAACTATTTATCATGAATGGCTATTAGACGGTGTGTTAATGACCAGAAAAAAGGTACATATATCGGATAATACTTGGCGAACATCAAGTCGTCAGCTGTTTTCTGATAGTAAAAAAACCAATTGGACCGTTAGATTAGTGGATGAAGCGGGTAACATATTAAACGAATTAGCGTTTAATGTGGTCTATGAATAAATTCATAATCACACATCAACAGAAAGTAAAGACTTTATGACGCTGAGCTGCCTGCCTCCAGCAGGAGCGGAGGCAGGCAGCTTATAGATAAAGCAGAACTATAGACTTGTCCGTCCCATCACAGTAATGCCGTTTTTAGGAATGTTAATTGAAATGGTTCCTTGATTTGAATTGGGATTATTGCCGTAATTACCTACGCCATCCCCACCAAACTCCTGACCATCACTATTAAAGATTTGGCTCCAATTGCCAGTTTCTCCTTGGGTATTGAGCACATAATGATACATATCCTGTCCATGATAGTTTCCAGCAACAATCAAAACATCTGCATTCCACTTTCTTTTAAAAGCAAACCAGCCATCAGCCGGATAATGTAACCAGGTAAAGGTATTACCTGGTTGTAATAAAGGATTGTAGGTTTTTTTAATATCAATGAGCTTGATAAACATTCTTTTAAAAGAAGGTCCAGGCTCAGCTTTCTCTAATTCCCAATTTAAGATATTATTAAAGCGGGAATCATTGAATGTACCTTCCATAGCAAATTCATCACCCATAAAAAACATTGGAACACCAGGAACAAAGAAACTTAAGGCATACATCATTCTGGCTTTTTTCTGTGACCAATAATCACCACGCCAACCATTAAATTCACTGACGGGGTAAAACTTTTGTGGGCTATTATTTCCATCCCACCAACACTCGTCATGATTGTTGGCATAATTGACACGGTTATAGGATTTTTGATAATTTCCGCCATTAATCGCAACTGCTAAATCATTTTCAGCTCCACTCGCAAAAGGCCAGAGGACATTTTGTAATCGTTTTCTGAAGTTAAACCAATGGGCATCAAAGTTTTCATAACTGATCATCCATTGGGCACTTTCATCGCCCCCAATTTCATCCCAATGTTCACATATTAAAATTTTAGATGGAAAACTTTGCTTTAACTTCCATGCGATATCTCTAAGCACCTCTTTGCCGCTATTTTGCCCAGAGCCACTGTTTCTATTGATAATCTGAGACGTAAAGTCGAAACGTAAACCATCAAAGTGAAGCTCTTCGAAATAGTAAAAGCAACTATCTTCAATATATTTTTGGACTTCGTACTTTGCCCAGTCTGGCGCCATTCCAAAAGAGCCACCTGCTTGATTAGAGGCTTCTTCACCGCTGAAATAAATGTTTTGAGTCACTGAGTCAAAGTTCCAAAGCGCACCTGAATCACCGACTGCACCAATATGATTGAATACCACATCAGCAATAACAGCAATATTTCGTGCATGTGCCTCATTGATAAACGTTTTTAAATCATCGTATGAGCTACCATCACCTTGTACGGTACCGTAGGATGATTCAATCGCAAAATAACTCACTGGTGAATAGCCAATATAATCATCCCCATTGTATTCATTGACTGGTAACAACTCTATCGTATTTACGCCAAGTGACTGGATGTAATCAAGTTTGTTTTTAAGCTGATTAAAATCACCTTTACGTTTGTTATCCCACTCAAAATGATAGTTGTTACCGTTGGGATCTTTCCAGTCGGCATCACCCCGGCCAGCATAGGCACCCTGAAATATTTGATATATGACCATCTCATCAAAGGTGGGTGGTACAAATTGAGTGTCAGTCCATTGAAAGGACTCTGGATCTTTGTAAATTGAAAAGGACTGACTATGCTGTAAAGCCCTTGCATAAGGGTCTATTCTGTAATGCACCTCGTTTGTTGCAAACGTAATTTTAAACCAATAGCTATCGCCATCTTTTAGGGGTGAACTCACACCGCCAGGTAGCCCCCAATAGCCACTCATTGCAACATTTTTGTAAGTAACGCTTGTTTTAACCAAGTTAACTGGTGTTGAAAAAGAGGACTTATCCTCCCCATTCACAAGTTCTACACCAATAGCATTTGGTGCCCATACGGTTAATGTATTCATAAGAGTGCTCCTTAGATTTTAGAAAAAAGAAAAAACAGCGACAAAGAATAATTGATTGCTTGATTGTTACGCATTTTTCTTATTAATACAAGCATTTACATGGATATAACTTACTAAAATAAATGTAAATATAGCTAGACATTTTGAATGGTTAGGTAAATCGCATCGTCTATATTTGCTGGTTTACTTGAATAACGAAATGATGACATTAATGTTTAAAATGTCATTAGATCTTCATAATCTTGCTAAATACAGGTGATAAACTGGCAAATTTATAATTTCAGTGATTATTGCAAGATTCAAGGTGTTTAGCGTGGGTTTTTTAATAGGGAACTGTACAAACTTTTGTTTAACAGGAAAGACTTTAATGGGTTCATTTCGTCAGTGGTCAGTTTTATTGTTATTAATGTCGTTGTCAGGTACTAACGCAAGTGCTGATGACACCATTGAAAAATTATTAATCGGTTCTTTTTCATCGGGTTCATTAGACCAATGGGAATTAAAGGACTTTAGCGGTCAAACCCGTTATCAGCTAGTTGATTTGGCGGGTGTTAAGGTTTTAAAAGCAGAGAGTTTAAGTAGTGCTTCCGGGTTGTTTAGAGAGCAGAAGATCGATCTACATAAAACACCGTTTATTAATTGGCGTTGGCATATAGCGAATCGTTTATCGTCACATCTGAATGAACAGGAGCAATCGGGCGATGATTATGCGGCTAGAGTTTATGTGGTCGTCAGTGGTGGTGCAGCTTTTTGGCAAACGAAAGCGATTAACTATGTGTGGTCAAGTACTTCTCCCGTAGGTAAGATCTGGCCGAGTGCTTATGCGTATGCGGCAGCTAATGGAAAAATGACGATGATTTCGCTTCGGTCATCTACCGATGAAACCGGCATCTGGTATTCTGAAAAACGTAATGTTCTGGAAGATTTAAAACAACAGTTTGGCGAAGATATTAGATATATTGACGCCGTCGCTATTATGTCTGATAGTGATGATTCAAAAGGAAAAGTAACTGCTTACTACGGCGATATTTACTTTACTAAAGATTAAGCTTTAAGTGGGTTACCCGCCGATACGGCGGGTAACATCGCTAATCAAATCCTGATTAAATCGCAGGAACCAAATTATTATAGAATTGATCAGTACACCTCTGCCAAGAATAATCCAGCGCATGATTTCTACAGTCTTGAGGGTTTAATTGTAAAGCTCCATTCATCGCCGTTTTTAAATCCTCATCCAATGTACCAATTTTGTTGTTGGTAATAACATCCACTGGGCCAGTGACCGGATACGCTGCGACGGGTATGCCGCTTGCCAAGGCATCTAGCATAACTATCCCAAACGTATCTGTGCGACTAGGAAATACAAAGACATCGGCTGCAGCCAAGTGTTCGGCTAAAGGTTCACCTGATTTAAAACCAACAAAGACAGCCTCTGGAAATCGGGCTTTAAGTTCAATCAACTGAGGGCCATCACCAACAACGACTTTTGTACCCGGGACATCGAGTGACAAAAAGGCTTCAAGGTTCTTTTCTACAGCTACGCGTCCAACGAACATTGAAATAGGTCTAGGGTGGGGTAAATAGTTTTTATCCCTTGGATAATAAAACTCCGTATTGACGCCCCGAGACCAACGTACGATTTGATTCTTAAATCCTCTAGTAATTAAATCTGATTCCACTGATTGGGTTGCCACCATAATTTTTTTAGACGGTTGATGAAACCATTTCAAAAACCGATAACCTACTGACACTGGAATCTTAAAACGTAAATTAACGTATTCTGCGAATAAAGTATGATACGAGGTAGTGAAAGACAAATTATGCTTTACGCAATACTTCCTACCTGCGATGCCTAAGGGGCCTTCTGTTGCAATATGAATGCGTTCGGGTTTGAACTCGTCTAACTCTCTGCTCAATTTTTTGTAACAGTTAAGCGCCAAGCGTATTGAAGGATATGTAGGGCAGGGTATTGTCCTAAATTGATCCGGTGTAATCATCTTAATGATGTGTCCAGATTGTTCCAATGTTGAGCAGGTGTTTGCGATAGTAGTCACTACGCCATTTATTTGTGGATGCCAGGCATCGGTGATGAATGCAATTCTCAGTGTCATAAATACCTCTGGTTTTATGTTCGATAAAGACTGGAGTATTAGCCCTCGTCTTTGTCTAAAATAAGCTGACTATTATTATTGTAGAAACTCAGAGTTTCGAATCAGCGTGAAGTGTTACCATCGGACTATGATAAAGAGTGATTATTACTTTTTAATGACTGGGAGAAATGTAATGATTGTTTGGTTGGTTTATTGATTTAAAAGTAAATGTCTTTGTACAGTTGCCAGATTTTTAGATTACACTTACTGCTGCTTTCATATCAACAGGTTCTCAGCAGAGACTGTCTATAAAACAGCACAAAATCAGTTGTGAGCCAGCACAGGAGTCCTATTTCTTCATGTTTTCATTTGGCGCGATTAGTGCTGACTATTTTGGGTTCGAGAATGCCTCGATAAATCCATTTTATTAAACTATAGATGAGAATAAATGCATGAAAAAAACTAGCTTTCTTGCGGGTCTGCTTGTTATGAGCGCTACCGTAGCTTTTGCAGCAGAAGAACCACCAAAGCCACCATTGGGTTTCTTTGTAACCAGCACAGGACTTGGTAAAGGTGCTGATCTTGGCGGTCTGGCGGGCGCTGATGCACATTGCCAAAAACTGGCTACCGAAGTAGGTGCGGGCAATCGGGTCTGGCATGCTTATTTAAGTACTCAGGCAGATGGCGACAAACCGGCAATCAATGCAAGGGATCGTATCGGAAACGGTCCCTGGGCGAATGCTAAAGGCGCTATTGTTGCTAATGATTTGGCTCATTTGCATGGTGATACTGTAGAACTGGGGCAGTTGGGCAACAACGTACATCGTACGACAACGCTGACTGAAAAAGGTGATCAAATCAAAGGAGTTGGTGAAACAACTAACCAGCATGACATTATTACAGGAACGAAACCTGATGGTAGAGCTTATACGGACAGTGCTGATCATACCTGCAAAAATTTCACCAGTAGTACAGAAGGCACCGTTCAAGTAGGTCACTCCGATCGTACTAACAGAGGAGCTACGGGGGGTAACGTATCATGGAACTCAACTCATGCTAGTCGTGGCTGTAGTCAAGAGAATCTGGTAAGCACCGGTGGTGCAGGTTATTTCTATTGTTTTGCTGCAGATTAAGTTAGTTTAACAGGTAAAGGTCGGCGCCGTAATAACGCTCGACCTTTTTTATGAAGTGACTCAACGTTGAATGCGCTCCACCTAGGCATTGGAAATTAAACAGGCTGATGGTTATAGCATCTTAACCAGTGCAGCAATAATAGCTATCTGACCAAGTGCCAAACCTAAACCCCATTTAATTAATCGATTCTCCATTTCTAAAAGATCGCTTTTTGTAGCTATTTGTGAATCCATTGCTTCAGAAAAAGCATCTCTCTGGGCTTCTGCAATAGCAGAGGCCTGATCTCTCGACATTCCAGCCTTTTCAAGCTTTTCGACAAACTTTAATGTATCAAACGTAATAGTTGCCATAACAAACTCCAGAAAACTTCAATATGTAAGTAGTATAACAAATAGAACGGTCTACAGCATTTTCGTTCAGACAAAGAATTAAAGTGGTGACTACCAACTTCAGTGATGAAGCGATTTTACTTAGGCTTATTATCGCCAGGATACCAAAATTGGCTATGGCATTGTTCGCAAGCTTGCTCAACCCTACCACCCGCATCTTCCAGTTCTTGGACATTTTTTGCATCGATTGCAACCAGAAGGCCTTGAGCCGCTCCCTGTAATTCATGTATGCGCTCAATGTAAGTCGTTTGGTTATCGGCAATAAGTGCTTTAATAGCTTCTGAAGTTAATTCGGCGCCACCACTGGAGGTGGTCGTGTTCGCAACTGAGATAGGTCTATCTTTGACTAGCAATAAGTTGATTAATCAACAGCTATGCAACACGTCTGTTGGCAGATAAACACTGCCAGCAAAATGCTTTCTGTGTGAATTTGATCTATCGGAGCTAACTCAATCAAGCCACTGCTCGCAGTAGTATGGCTTTTTTATCATATGACTTAAGTGTATTTAATGCCATAATACACAAAGCCGCTTTACTATTAATCGTTGAAATTTTACGTCCAATCAAATAACTGGAAACTTTTACAAAGAGCGTTCCCAGTTACTTATATAGATATATTTATAAGATAATCATATAAATCATCATATAAATCATCATATAAATCATCAAGTCATTACTATGAAAGCATTACTCAAGCGTTTTTCTCTTATTTATTTGCCTATGGCTGTTGTTATTTCTATCCTTTTATTCTTTTACGCTCAATTTGAAAAGCAAAGAGAAATCAATAGAATAGAGTTGCTTGAAAATGCACATATCCAGACGGCCAAAACACATAT
>CAIOMN010000002.1 GCA_903859415.1 uncultured Methylococcaceae bacterium | reverse complement strand
TACCAGCTTTAATCACTTTTTTACCCGTGAACTCAGAGCAGGAGTCCGGCCTTTAACAACCGAACCCCAAGCTATCGCCAGTCCTGCGGATGGAGCAGTGAGCCAAGCCGGTGCTATTACTGAAGGTTCTATTTTTCAGGCCAAAGGAAAAAGCTTTACGGTAACGGATTTATTGGGGGGCAGTGCAGAGCGGGCAGCCCCGTTTAATCATGGCGTGTTTACGACTATTTATCTTTCTCCTAAAGATTATCATCGTTTACACATGCCGATGACAGGCATCCTAAGAGAAATGGTGCATGTCCCAGGCCGCTTATTCAGTGTTAATAGTGCTACCACGCGCTCTGTCCCGGGTTTATTTGCCAGAAATGAACGTGTTGTGGCTATTTTTGACACTGAGATAGGCCCAATGGCTTTAGTGTTGGTCGGTGCTATCTTTGTATCTAGCATTGAAACGGTATGGCATGGCGTCGTTACCCCGCCCACCATTAGCTCAGTGAGAAGCTGGCAGTATCAAGAGAATGCACCCACGTTAAAGATAGGTGAAGAAATGGGCCGCTTTAATATGGGCTCGACTATTATTGTTTTATTGGGACAAGATAAAGCAAAATGGAATGATGATTTTAACGCAGATAAAGTCATTAAGATGGGTGAATCCATTGGGTCTATACTCGTTTAACTAAAAGTACAGGTAGCCTCGATGAATCGTAGAGGAATCGAGGAAATAACATCCACGTAAATCCTCGATTCCGTTTTTCTGCATCGAGGCTACGCAACTGCGGGTACATTAGGGACAGGTCGCGACCTGTCCCTACGTTGTCTAAATAACAATCCGTTAATGATTGCCGCTTTCTAAACTGTGGATCAGTTTTCCTGCTTGCAGGGTATGCGTTACTCTGCCTTTAAACGTCTGACCCCAAAAGGGTGTATTAACACCTCGGCTTTTCCAGTTTTCCGCATTAACTTGCCATTCTAACTCAGGATCAAATATGCAAACATCGGCGTTAAATCCTACCGTTAAGGCGCCACTGGCAATACGTAACACTCTTGCCGGATTAGCCGTTAAAGAAGCGATGCCTTGCTCAATTGAAACAACGCCTTCTGTAACTAATTTAAGCATTAAAGGTAACAATGTTTCTAAAGACGACACGCCCGGCTCTGTTTCTGGAAAGGCACCTAATTTAGCATCAATATCATGGGGCTGATGATCAGAACAAATGCTATTAATGGTACCAATAGCTAAGCCCTGTCTCATGTAGCGTTTATCTTCTTCAGTTCGTAAGGGTGGCAATACGTGATAATTGCTATCAAAAGGAATTATGTCATTTTCTGTCAAATGCAATTGATGGGCGGCCACATCTGCACTCACTTGCAAGCCATATTTCTTGGCTTGATGAATTTTAATCACCGAACGCCGACAACTTAATTGCCCAAAATGTACTCGACAACCCGTTAATTCAACTAATTCTAAACATTGAGCTAAAGCAATAGTTTCTGCTGCTTCTGGAATACTAGGCAGACCATAACGTGTTGCAAAAGCGCCTTCGTGTGCACAACCATTGTTTCCCAACCAGTAATCATTCGGTCGAAACATAAATAATAAGTCATGACTCACGGCATATTCCATGGCCCGTCTTAATATCAACAAATTTCTAACAGGATGGTTTGCATTACCAACCGCAATACACCCCGCTTGTTTAAGCGTTAACATCGAACTGAGTTCAGTGCCTTCCAGTTGACGAGTCAATGCAGCAATCGGATATATTTGTGGATAATCCGCTTTTTTAGCCAACTCTTTAATCAATTCCGCTACAGCGGGTGTATCGATAACCGGACTAGTATCCGGCTGTAGGCACAAGGTTGTCACACCGGCACTGGCGGCAGCCGCTGTTTCGCTTTTAAAGGTGGCTTTACGGCTGTGCCCAGGCTCACGTAAACGGGTGCTCAAATCTATAAAGCCGGGACAAACAAGCTTATTTTGAGCATCGATAATCGTATCAGGCTTAAAACCAACGGGTTCGTCAGTAACCGAAACAATTTTATCCTCAACAATATAAATGCAACCCGTACGATTAATCTTATTGACTGGATCAATGAGTTGACCGTTTTTTATCAGTATTTGACTCATTACATTATTCCCTGCTTCTGCATTGCCATTGCCATAATCGCCATCCGAATCGCAATACCATTGCTGACTTGTTTAAGTATCACTGATTGTGGGCCATCGGCCACCTTTGATTCAATTTCTACACCACGATTAATAGGCCCTGGATGCATGACAATCGCATCTGGCTTAGCTATTTTTAATTTTTCTTCAGTGAGCCCAAAACATTTAAAGTATTCGCTTTCACTGGGTAACAATGCGGAAGTCATGCGTTCTTTCTGTAAACGAAGCATGATCACTACATCAACATCTTTAAGCCCTGCATTTAAATCATGAGACACACTCACCCCCAAACTTTCAACATGGGCAGGTAATAAAGTTTTAGGCGCTATCACTCGCACCTCAGGCACACCCAATGTATTTAAGGCTTGAATCTGTGATCTCGCGACTCTTGAATGCAAGATGTCGCCAATAATAGCGACTCGTAAGTTAGAAAAGTCTTTCTTTATCTGCCGGATAGTAAACATATCCAGCATCGCTTGGGTCGGATGAGCGTGCTGTCCATCGCCCGCATTAATTACACTGATATGAGGCGCTGTTTGCTGGGCAATAAAATGAGCAGCCCCACTAATCGCATGCCGCACCACAAACATATCCACAAACATCGCTTCAAGATTGCGTATCGTATCCAGGAGACTCTCACCCTTTGAGGTGGATGATGTCGCAATACTCATACTGAGCACATCGGCTGACAAACGCTTAGCCGCTAATTCAAACGTTGTGCGGGTTCGGGTACTGTTTTCGAAAAAGAGATTAACAATTGTCTTACCCCGTAATAGGGGGACTTTCTTGATTTGCTGATCTGTCATACTAACAAAAGACTCAGCGACATCCAGAATTTCTGTCAGTAATTCTTTTGGCAAACCTTCAATACTCAAAAAGTGTTTCAGTTTGCCTTCTGAATTTAATTGGAGATTGTCATTCATAGTTATGCGGCCACAGTTAATGTTTGGATCTCAATCGCTAAAGGAGTCGGACCTGTTAGCTTGATCCTCTGCCCCTTATTTAAGGTGATACTTGCCCCTACACAATCTGGGTTTAAAGGAATTTGTCGACCATCTCTTTCTATTAATACACCTAAAACTACCTGATTAGGACGGCCGTAATCAAAAATCTCGTTTAAAGCAGCCCTAATCGTTCTTCCCGTATAAAATACGTCATCTATTAGAATAATATCGCGCCCATCAACTTGAGCCGGTAATTGGCTAGGTCTTACATTAGGATTAACCCCAATTTGTGAAAAGTCATCACGATAGAAAGTAATATCCAGTAAACCTAAGGGGTCTGTAATTTGTAAGCGCTGATGGATTTGTTCGGCTACCCAAACACCACCGGTGCGAACCCCTATCATCAGTGGATTAACCAGATGCCTTTCTATGATGGTCTTTTTTAATTCGGCTTCTAATTGATTCAGTAAATCAGCTATAACTAGCATTTATTAATCCTTCTTATGTTCATTCAACCAGGATTGCAAAATAAGTTGAGCGGCTAACTGATCTTGCACTTCCCAGAGTTTAGTGGCGTTAACGCTCACCTCGTCAAACAGCATTTGTTTCGCTTCAAACGTTGTCAATGCTTCATCCTGTTGATAAACGGGAAGTTGATAACGACCGTTTAATTGGTGGCAAAATTTTATCATACGCGGCGTTACAGGATTATCAGAACCATCAGCTTGTCTGGAAATACCCACGACTAAGCCACAAGGCCGCCACTCCTGTATTAATTGACTGATGATTTGCCAATCAGGACTCTGATTAATCGACCGAATCGTTTGCAAAGGACTGGCTGAGCCGGTAATCGTTTGACCCACCGCAACGCCTATTTTTTTATAACCAAAATCAAAACCTAAATAGGTATCTGCACTGGTTTTTGTCAATAATGGATCTAGCATTATTTAAATTAACTTTTTAGAACGACAAACTTGCATTAGCAATGTCCTGCTTGTGTTGTTAACTGATTAATATTAACACCTATTTGTTGTGCAGCACCTTGCCAACGTTTATCAATAGGCGTATCAAATAAAACGTTTTTACTGAAAGGCGTATTGAGCCAGGTATTGGCTAATATTTCTTGTTCCAACTGACCCTCACCCCAACCCGCATAACCCAAAGCAATAAAATATTGCTTTGGTCCTTTGTCAACAGCAATCGCCTCAATAATATCTCTGGAGGTCGTTAATGACACTGAATCAGAAACAGGCATAGTGACGTCCCATTTTCCTTCAGTTGTATGCAAAACAAAACCATGTTCCTGCTGTACAGGTCCACCCGCAAAAACAGTCATTTCTGATGCACTTGAAGATGTCACTGGTATCTTCATTTGCATAAAGATCTCTCCTAACTTCATTTGGGTAGGCCGATTAATTACAATACCCAAGGCACCTTCTTTATTATGTTG
>CAIOMN010000001.1 GCA_903859415.1 uncultured Methylococcaceae bacterium | reverse complement strand
TGGCTAATGTAATGTCAGATAAAGTCATTGAAACACTTTGTACTGAACTCAACGCAACAGAAACATTATTTCCGCGTACAAATCTTCGCATGGTGTTCAAAATAGGATCATATTAAATTCCCCAGAGATCGGGGTGTCTGAGGGTGGATCGGTAAATTCGCGATAGCCATATTGATCGCGAATTAGCGCGGTGTGTTCGCGTTTAGTGGTATCCCTTTGGGCATATTCCGCCAAAATAGCTACATCTATAATCGATAGCTGCCTCGCCACAAAGGCGTGGACGTTGGCAGGCACCAACGTCAGATCCGTAAGGAAGCATCCTAAGAATCTGACAGAAGTTAATTGCAGCGCAAAACCAAATTTATTTTGATCACCACGGCGATTTAAAATGAATGTCAGGTCAGCTTCATCAAGGTTAAAATACCTTGCCAGTTGGATTTCATCAGGATCGTCGGCAAACTGACCGTACTGAGCCATCTGTTCTGCGGTTAAAAAATCGACGGCCATCCATTTGCTCCAGGACAGAGGTAAAATTGAAAAAAATATTTCGCTATAGGTGTCTACAATATTATAAGTTTGTGGACTGGTTAATTGCCTTGGACTTAACTGTCAATAAAATCGTTTTTTCAGTTCATTAATAGACAATCCGTCCATTAATCGATTTAGGAGAAAGTTTTAAGCAATGAGTGTTGGAATTTTTGATTGAAAACGATCAAGCTAGTTTCGATTGATTAAGCCGCTTTCAACTCCACATGCACGCGTTGGCCTAAGGCTGCGGCTATATTCACTAGAGCATCCAGCGAAAACCGTGACACGCGGCCACGTAAAAGGTCGTTGATGCGAGGTTGGGTGACTCCGCAATGAGTTGCTGAGTCAGCTTGTTTCCAATCATTTGCCTTGATGATGGCTGTAATTTGTTGCATCAGTTCGGCTCGTGCCTGAAGATTGGCAGCTTGTTCTGGTGTGTCGGCAATTGCGTCCCACACGCTGTTAAAAGCTTCGGTATTGGTCATGATCTTAAGCTCCTATCATTAGTTCAGCGTATCTCTTACTGGCAAGTGCGATGTCGCGTTTGGCCGTAGTCTGTGTTTTTTTCTGAAAAGCATGCAACACGTAGACCGTATCGGCCAGTCTGGCAGTGTAGATTACTCGATAAATACCAGAATCGTCCCGTACCCGGATTTCTTCAACGCCCTTTCCAATGGTAGGCATCGGCTTAAAATCATCGGGCTGCTCTCCTCGCTGCACTTTATCAAGTTGGTAGCCTACATCGTGCTTGGCATCCTCGGGAAACTCCCTTAAGCTCTTGAGAGAGTCGCCAAGAAATTGTATTTTCTTCATGGTCTAAATATATCAAATTGGATATAAAAATGCAAAGCCTAATAGATGCTAATTTATCGATGGAAAAGGCCCTGTCACGAACGTTAAACAAACAAAGGATTACAGGACGACTTTACTCATTTACGAAGCAATCCTTACGGTCGGCCATAGTAGCCTTTTGGCAAGGTAAAAAATCGTTCGGTGTATTTCAACAGGCCCATAGCCAGCAAGGCAGGCAATGCAAACAGAACACCGCCATTCGGTACATCTAAGACCGGTTGGAACTCGGGGGTGACAAAAGCTAG